>JAVEDJ010000229.1 GCA_030841025.1 Actinomycetota bacterium | reverse complement strand
CGTGGAGTGCACCTCCTGCCACAAGCGGTTCCGGGCCGACCACCTCGAGGAGGGCGCCGGCAAGCCCCTCGCGGAGCTGGCCTGCCCCAACTGCGGCAACCGCGGGACGTGGACCGAGCCGAAGATGTTCAACGGCCTGCTCAAGACCCACCTCGGCCCGGTGGAGGACGAGAGCGGCCTCGCGTACCTGCGCCCCGAGACCGCGCAGGGCATCTTCATCAACTACCTCAACGTGCAGCAGAGCTCGCGCAAGAAGCCGCCCTTCGGCATCGGCCAGATCGGCAAGAGCTTCCGCAACGAGATCACGCCCGGCAACTTCATCTTCCGGACCCGTGAGTTCGAGCAGATGGAGATGGAGTTCTTCGTCGAGCCGGGCAGCGACGAGGAGTGGCACGACTACTGGCTGCAGCAGCGTTTCGACTGGTACACCGGGCTCGGGCTGCGCGAGGAGAACCTCCGCTTCTACGAGCACCCGAAGGAGAAGCTCTCCCACTACTCCAAGCGCACGGTCGACATCGAGTACCGCTTCCGCTTCGGTGGCAAGGAGTTCGACGAGCTCGAGGGCGTCGCCAACCGCACCGACTTCGACCTGACCGCGCATTCGAAGCAGTCCGGGGTCGACCTCAGCTACTTCGACCAGGAGAAGGGTGAGCGCTGGACGCCGTACGTCATCGAGCCCGCAGCCGGGCTGACCCGGGCGACGCTCGCTTTCCTGCTCGACGCGTTCACCGAGGACGAGGCTCCCAATGCCAAGGGTGTGATGGAGAAGCGCACCGTGATGCGCTTCGACCCCAGGCTGGCACCGGTCAAGGCGGCGGTGCTCCCGCTGTCGCGCAACGCCGACCTGACCCCCAAGGCCCGCGACCTCGCCGCTCAGCTGCGCGCCAACTGGAACGTCGAGTTCGACGATGCGGGCGCCATCGGCCGGCGCTATCGCAGGCAGGACGAGATCGGCACGCCGTTCTGCATCACCGTCGACTTCGACTCGATCCACGACCAGGCAGTCACCATCCGGGACCGTGACTCGATGCAGCAGGAGCGGGTGGGACTCGGAGCGGTGCAGGGCTGGCTGGCTCAGCGGCTGGTCGGCGGCTGAGGCGCTCCCGGACATGACGCGCTGCCGGATCGTCACGAAGCGCCGCCGGCGTCCGAAGTGCCTCCCTCAAATTGGGGGTGGTCGTGCCCTCAACTGGGGGTGGTGACGGGTCCCAGCGAAGATCACCATGAGGTTGCTCGCACAAGTCAGCTCCTCGTCCCAACGGGCTCACCGAGGCGCTGTCGAGCACTCCCGCCAGTTCTTCATCCCCCCCGGAGGGCTGGCGGGAGCCGGGCATCAGGGGCTCACGCCAGATCCCATGCCGAAGGGCCCACGGAGGGGGGGTTCCGGGGGCCCTTCGGACTTCAACACCGGGTCGGGACCCGGGTCCTCGGCTCAGTACTTCCGGGCCGACACCTTGGCGCCGTTGCGGTCGTAGAGCCTGGTCGTGTCGTGCCTGTTCCAGACGTTCGCCTTCTTGGCCAGGAAGATTCTCTTGGCAGTCTTGACGCCCGTGCCGGTGTAGACCCTGACGGTCGCTCCGGGCTTCAGGCTGTAGCTCGGTAGCACCAGCGATGTGCCGGATGCGTCCTTGAGCTTCCAGCCCGCGAGGTTCACGGTCACCTTCCCCGTGTTCTTCAGCGCGACGTACTCCCTCCCGGCAGGTGCCACCGACCGGACCTTGGCCTGGTACACCGCCAGCGTCCGCTTGCTGCCTGTGGTCCGGAGCACTCCCGGCCCTGACGCCGTGACGGTGTAGGACGTCAGGCCGCTCGTGGCCGTGGGCAGGGTGAACGAGTAGGCACCGCTAGCGGCAGTCGTCGCTATGACCTTTCTGCCGGCGACCTTCGTCGGCGCCGAGCCCACGCGCTTGGTGAGGGTCAGTGTCACGCCCTTGTAGGGGGTGACCCGGCCGTTGAGGGTGACCTTCGTGCCTACCTTCACCGCGGACTTGCTCAGCGTGCTGCTGATGCTGGCCCGCACGGCGGGCGCAGCCGGGGCGCCGGGGACGATGACCGGCGGGACGACGACCGGCGGTACGACGACCGGTGGTACGACGATCGCCGGGGCGACCGGCACGTCCACCTGAGCTGGTACGTCGACCGGTGCCTGCGGCAGGAGCAGCTCACAGGTCGACTGCTCGACGGGCGGTGCAGGCTGCGGCGCCGAGGTGAACGTCCCTGCCGCCGGCGCTGCAATCGTGCTGGTGGGCTGGCTGATCGAGACGGTGACGTCGTCGCTCAGGATGTCCGGCGTGCCGTTCTGGAACCGGAGCTGCTCGATGTTCCGCAGGGTGTCGGTCCCGTCAGGTCCGGTGCCGGCGGCGGCGAGGAGTCCGTCGGCGACCGTCACGGCGTCCCCGACAGTCGTGATGGTGTAGTCGGCCTGCAGGCCGGAGAACCATGCAGTGTCGGTCCCGCCGGTGTCGGTCGTCTGGATCGAGCGGACGGCCGAGACGTCGCCCGGGTTGATCCGGCCTGCAAAGACGTCCTCCTGGAGCGAGCGCTGAGGGCCGGAACCGTCGGGGTCGACCGTCATGCCGTCCGTGAGCTTCGCGTCGTTCGGGTCCGCGGTCGTGAGGTCGGGCGACTTGATCTTCACGCCCAACCACGCGTCGCCGTCGATGATGTCGTCGGCGCCGCGACCCTCGAGCTCGTCGCTGCCTGCGCCACCGAGCAGGATGTTGCCCGCACCCCACGTTGTCGTACCGGTGGCAGCGCCAGCAGGTAGCAGGTCGCGCAACCCGGAGATGCGGTCGACGCCGGCCTGCGTGAGGAAGTCGTTTCCGATGAATCCGGCACCGCCGACAGTTGCTGGGACGACGTCGTCGCCACGGATCTTGTCGTCACGGTCCCAGCCGGAGAGGGCTTCGACCTCGTTGTACTTGTCCCGGACACCGACCTGCAGGACGTCCAGCGGAGGGATCGGCAGAGACAGGTCAGCGTCCTGTGGCTGCGGGTCGCCCTGCCCGATCTCCCAGTCGAATCCAGAGGCACCGGCGACCTTCTCGATGCCGGGACCGGCGACACCGATGTCGTCGCCGCCCTCCATGTCGTAGTCGTCGTCGCCGCCCTGTCCGATCAGGACGTCGTTCCCAGGCTTGTTCGAGTCGTCCAGGAAGAACAGGTTGCCGCTGTCTCCCTGCAAGAGGTCGGGCTGGTCGCCGCCCTCTTGCCAGTCGTCACCGGAGTCACCGAACACCGCGTCCTCACCTTGTCCGGCGATGACGAAGTCGTTGCCCTCCCCGGCGAAGGTCTCGTTGATGTTGGCTCCGCCGTTGGTGAAGTCCTGTCCGTCGCCGCCCATGATGATGTCCAGGCCCGGTCCGGCTTCGATGGCATCGTGACCGGGACCGCCCTTGAGCACGTCGTCGCCGGCGAGGTCGGTGATGATGTCGTTGCCGTCGCCACCGAGCGCGACGTCTGCGCCGTCGTTGCCCTCGATGGTGTCGTTGCCCTCGTTGCCGAGGAAGGTGTCGTTGTCGATGCCGCCCCAGATGCGGTCTGCATGCGGGGTGCCGGTGAAGACCGTCTGACCGTTGATCGCGGGCGGGTCGACTGTGTTGCGCTCGCGGTAGCGGATGGTGCCGTCAGGCATGCGGAGCAGCAGGTCCGTCTCGTTGTAGTCCGTGGTGTAGCGGTCATCCGGGATCGGACCGCTGGTGCCGAGGTTCGTCAGGCAGAACTTGCGGTCCGCGGTGCCGAAGGCATCGGCCTTCAGGCTGTTCGCATT
>JAVEDJ010000221.1 GCA_030841025.1 Actinomycetota bacterium | reverse complement strand
CAGCAGCTGACCGTCGATCATGCGGGCGATCTCGGCCTCGATCTGTCGACGGTCGACCAGCTCCACCAGTCGCGGTCGCAGGACGAGCCAGAGCGTCACGAGCTGCAGTGGCGTCAGGGCCAGCGCGACAACGGCCGCGAAGTAGATGCTGTGACCCACCTCGGCGTGCGCGCCGCCGTGGCGGACAACGATCATCAGTGGGGCGATGATGCACACCAGCCCGTTGACTGCTGCCACCGCCAGGAGCAGATGCAGCAAGCGGCGATCGAACATCGGTGTGGTGGTGCCTCTCACATAGCGAACCATAGGGTTCGGCCCCGTCCCCACACGCGCTGCTGCGGAGGCTACCCCATCGGGGCAGGCTGGGCGGCCCACACCTAGTGTCGGTGCACAGGCCCCCGATGTTCAGCCATTGCCCGCGGAACGGGCGAAACGGCCACCGGTCGTGACGTTTCGGCCACACGAGAGATCGCCTGCCCCTCGCTGGCGGCGGGGAACGACCCTTGGCACGCGCTAAGCAAGGGGAAACGCCATGCCCTGCTCGGCCTCCGACCGCGGGCCGTGGATACGACGCGCCGACTCGTCGATGGCCAGGTCATTGATGCTGGCTTCTCGCCGGCGCATCAGCCCCTCCTCATCGAATTCCCACAGCTCGTTGCCGTAGCTGCGCCACCACTGGCCCGAGGTGTCATGACTCTCGTACTGGAAGCGCACCGCGATGCGGTTCCCGGTGTAGGCCCACATTTCCTTGCGCAGCGCGTAGTCCAGCTCGCGCTGCCACTTCTGCCGCAAGAACTCGACGATCTCCGCGCGGCCGGTGACGAACCTGTCGCGGTTGCGCCAGACCGAGTCCGCTGTGTAGGCGAGCGCGACACGTTCGGGGTCGCGGCTGTTCCAGGCATCCTCGGCAGACTGCACCTTGGCGCGCGCACTCTCGTCGGTGAACGGCGGAAGCGGCGGGCGAGCCATGGCGTCTCCTCGAGTGTTGAGTCGGGCCTTGTCGTAGAGGGCAGCGTAGGTGTCTCGCAGCATCTTTGATCGTTGTGGGCTGCCCGCCCACAACGATCAAAAGGCCGGCCACGACGATGTCGTGACCGGCCCCTCGATCTGCCGTGTTGCTGGTGGGCGATACAGGTCTTGAACCTGTGACCTCTTCCGTGTCAGGGAAGCGCGCTAGCCAGACTGCGCCAATCGCCCATGCTGGGGTAGTGCTCGAGGTGGAGACGGGATTTGAACCCGTGTAGACGGCTTTGCAGGCCGTTGCCTCGCCTCTCGGCCACTCCACCGGGTGGAAACCGGAAGCCTCCGATCCCTTTCGAGCGGACGACGGGATTCGAACCCGCGACCCTCACCTTGGCAAGGTGATGCTCTACCAACTGAGCCACGTCCGCGCGGCACCTGGGCGGCGGGCCACCCTGATGCGCGGAAGTAGACCATAGCCCATGGTCGGGGGCCCTTCCAAAGCGCCACTGCCCGTGGCGCACGGCTTGCGGATGGGTGTTCACCTGCCCACTCCGGCAGCCCGACGATGCAGACGCACGCCCTGCACGCGGCGCGATGGCGACGTACCGACCTGGCGACCGGGACACCGGCGAGCGCGCTAGGTTGCGCGCCATGCGCACCGTGATCGTGACCGGGGATGCCCTCAGCCTCGGCGACCTCGTCGCCGTCGCCCGCGGCGAGGCGAGGGCCGAGCTCGGGCCCGACGTCGCGCAGCGCATGGAGCCCAGCCGCCGGGTCGTCGCGGACGCGGTCGAGCGGGACACGGTCATGTACGGCGTCACCACCGGCTTCGGCGCCCTGGCCGACACCCACGTCGGGCGCGCGGACCTCGAGCGGATGCAGCTGTCCCTGGTGCGCTCGCACAGCGCCGGCGTGGGCCAGCCGCTGCCGGACCACGTCGTACGCGGCCTGCTGCTGCTGCGTGCCCGGACCTTGACCGTCGGCTACTCCGGTGTCCGGATCGACCTGCCGCGCCGGCTGCTCGAGATGCTCGACCGTGGTCTGCTGCCGGTGATCCCGGGAAAGGGTTCCGTGGGCGCGAGCGGCGACCTCGCGCAGCTCGCGCACCTGGCGCAGCCCCTGGTGGGAGAGGGCCGACTGCGCCGGGCCGGCGAGGACCTGCGTGGCCGGCCGTCCGCCGAGCTGCTCGCCGAGGAGGGCCTCGAGCCGCTGACGCTGGCGGCCAAGGAAGGTCTCTCCCTGATCAACGGCACCGAGCCGATGCAGGTGCTGCTCGCCCTGGCAGTCGACGACATCGGCATTCTCGTCAAGGTCGCCGACATAGCCGCGGCCATGAGCGTCGAGTCGCTGCTGGGCACGGACCGGGCGTACGACGAGCGGGTGCAGGTCATCCGGCCGCATCCCGGGCAGCTCGCCAGCGCCGCCAACCTGCGGACCTTGCTCGCCGGCTCACCGCTGGTGGCCAGCCACCGGCAGAGCGATCATGCCGTGCAGGACTCCTACTGCCTGCGCTGCTCACCCCAGGTGCACGGGGCGGTCCGCGATGTGCTCGATCATGCTCGGCGGGTCATCGACATCGAGCTCGGCTCCGTGGTCGACAACCCGGTCATCGTGCCCGACGGCGAGGTGATGTCGACCGGCAACTTCCACGGTGAGCCGTTGGCCTTCGCCGGCGACATGCTGGCGATGGCGGTGTCCGAGCTCGCCAGCATCTCCGAGCGCCGCACCGACCGGATGCTCGACCCGGCCTTCTCCCGCGACCTGCCCGCCTTCCTGGCCCGCGAGCCGGGGACCAACTCCGGCTACATGATCGCGCAGTACACCGCGGCCAGCCTGGTCAGCGAGAACAAGATCCTGGCCCACCCGTCCAGCGTGGACACCATCCCCACGTCGGGCAACCAGGAGGACCACGTCTCGATGGGCTGGACCTCGATGCGCAAGCTGCTCGAGGTCGTCGCGAACGTGCGGAGCGTCCTCGCGGTCGAGGTGCTGGCCGCGTCGCAGGCGCTGGACTTCCGTGCCGTGCTCGCGTCGCCTGGAGCGGGCAGCGGCGCCGTGCACCGGCTGGTCCGCGAGCGCGTCCCGACCATGGAGACCGACCGGAACGTCGCCGACCAGATCGCCGCGGTCGACGAGCTGCTGCGCGACATCGTCGTGGTCGCCGAGACCGCGGTCGGCGGCCTGGCCTAGCCGGTGCCGGACAGAGAGGCGGACAGAGAGCCGGGCGATCAGCCGGGCACTGACCAGCCGCTGGCATGGTTCGGGGGTCGCCTGGCCACCGGCCTCGAGGAGGTCACCGACGACCTCACCAGGCTCGACTCCGCGGGCTGGTGGGCGGTCGTCATGACCTTCGAGGGACAGGTCACCGCCGCGCGGTTCCGGCACGTCCGGGAGGCGCCGCTGCCGGCCGCGCGGTGGCCCACCCAGGACATCGGGGCCTGGCGTTCCACGCTGGACCGGCAAGGCTATGAATCGGCCGTCCGCCGGGTCCGGGCCCAGATCGCGCTGGGCGAGGTCTACCAGGTCAACGTCTGCCGCGTGCTGTCTGCGGCGTGCCCGGACGACGCGGACATCGTCGGGCTGGCCCGGCTCCTCGCTGCCGGCAACCCCGCGCCGTACGGCGGCGTCGTACGCCTGCCCGGGCACGACGTGCACGTCGCCAGCGCCTCGCCCGAGCTGTTCCTGCGTCGCGAGGGCGACATGGTCGAGTCCG
>JAVEDJ010000146.1 GCA_030841025.1 Actinomycetota bacterium | reverse complement strand
TTCACCCAGGCCGGCTCCGAGGTGTCGACCCTGCTGGGTCGCATGCCCTCGGCCGTCGGCTACCAGCCGACCCTGGCCGACGAGATGGGCATCCTGCAGGAACGCATCACCTCGACCCGCGGTCACTCCATCACGTCGATGCAGGCGATCTACGTCCCCGCAGACGACATCACCGACCCGGCGCCGCACACGACGTTCGCGCACCTCGACGCGACGACCGTGCTCTCGCGTCCCATCTCGGAGCTGGGCATCTACCCCGCGGTGGACCCGCTCGACTCCACGTCACGGATCCTCGACCCCCGCTACATCGCCGAGGACCACTACCGCGTCGCGGCACGTGTCAAGGAGATCCTGCAGCGCTACAAGGACCTCCAGGACATCATCGCGATCCTGGGCATCGACGAGCTCTCCGAAGAGGACAAGATCCTTGTCGGCCGGGCCCGTCGCATCCAGCGCTTCCTGTCGCAGAACACGTTCGTGGCCAAGGCATTCACCGGGCTCGAGGGGTCGTTCGTGCCCATCGACGAGACCATCGACGCGTTCAAGAAGCTCACCGAGGGCGAGTACGACCACATCCCCGAGCAGGCCTTTTTCATGTGCGGCGGCCTCGAGGACGTCGAGCGGAAGGCCAAGGAGCTCAGCGGCGAGTAGCCCTCGCGCACGGACCGCCCGACTGTCAGCGCACGTCGGGCGGTCGGTAATCTGGCCAACCCAACGCCCGCCCGCCGCACCCCAGGAGAGAGCCACCGTGGCCGATGATCTGCTCGAAGTCGAGCTCGTAGCGGCTGACCGCAAGGTGTGGACGGGCGAGGCTCGGATGGTGGTCGCCCGGACGACCGACGGCGACATCGGCATCCTGCCCGGACACGCGCCGATCCTCGGGATTCTGGGTGACGGCGCGGTGCAGATCCGCGGAGAGGGTGGCGACGAGGTCATCGCCGCGGTGCACGGAGGCTTCCTGTCCGTGGCGGACAACCGGGTCGGCATCCTGGCCGAGGTGGCCGAGCTCGCGGACGAGATCGACCTGGAGCGCGCGCAACGTGCTCTGGAGAACGCACACCAGGATCACGACGACGATGACGAAGCGGTTGCGGCCGGCCAGCGCGCCGAGGCGCGCATCCGCGCACACGGCCTGGCTTTCTAGATCACCGAGCGGCGTCGGGTGAACGAGGGCGGCGAGGACGCCGAGGACGCCGAGGGCGGGTGCGCGTGAGCCTGATCGCCGTCCTGGACCTGGTCGCGGCGTTGGTCCTGCTGGTCCTGCTGGGCCTCATCTGGCTGGCGCTGCGTCGGCGCTTTCTCACCCGCCGGGGTGGGACCTTCGACCTGAGCCTGCGGCTGCGCCCGACCACCCACGGGAAGGGCTGGGCGCTGGGCATCGGCCGCTATGACGGCGACAGAGTCGAGTGGTACCGCGTGTTCAGCTACGCGGCCCGTCCGCGCAGGGTCTTCGACCGGCTCAACCTGGAGATCCTCGATCGGCGCCCCCCGTCCGGCGCAGAGGTCTTCTCTCTGCTGTCCGGTGCGGTGATCGTGCGGTGTCGGCACGACGGTGAGGACGTGGAGTTCGCGTTGAGCCCCGACGCGCTGACCGGCTTCCTCTCGTGGGTGGAGTCCGCGCCGCCCGGTCGACCCATCTGAACGCGCACCGTGCAGGGGTCAGCGGTTGGCGCCGGGCACCCACACGACGTCGCCGCCCTCCCGGTTGGCATACCGCGCCAGCACGAACAACAGGTCCGATGCCCGGTTGAGGTACTTGGCCGTCAGGTCGTTCATCGTGTCGCGGTGCTCCTCGAGGGCTGCCCACGTGGCCCGCTCCGCCCGTCGTACGACGGTGCGCGCGACGTGCAGGTGTGCCGCCCCAGGAGTGCCGCCGGGCAGCACGAAGGAGCGGAGCGGCTCGAGCCCCTCGTTGAACCGGTCGATCTCACGCTCCACCGCGTCGATCTGTTCCTGAGTGACGCGCAACGGTGGGTACTTGGGGTCGGGCTCGATCGGTGTGCACAGGTCGGCGCCGACGTCGAACAGGTCGTTCTGCATCCGGGCGACGGCCGTGCGCACGTCGTCGTCGAGGTCACCGGCGGCCACTGCCACGCCGAGGGCGGAGTTGGCCTCATCGCACTCGGCGTAGGCAACCAGGCGGGTGTCGTTCTTGCTGATGCGCCCTCGGCCGCCGTATCCGGTGGTGCCGCTGTCGCCGGTGCGCGTGTAGATGCGGTTGAGGGTCACCATGACCGCGAGCCTACGGGCCGCGGTCGCCGCCCACGAGCCGACGATGCCTACGATGCCGCCATGCACGGTGACAGAGCCGCCCATGGTGCCGAGACGGTGACGAGATGGTGAGCAGGGCGCGGGGGCCTGAGCGGTTCCGCGTGGTCGGGGGCGCGCGCCTGGCCGGCGAGGTGCGCGTGACAGGCGCCAAGAACAGCGTTCTCAAGACCATGGCCGCAGCGCTGCTCGCGCAGGGGCGTACGACGCTGACCGGCGTACCGCGCATCTATGACACCGAGGTGATGTCCGAGCTGTTGCGCCGGCTGGGCTGTGACGTGACCTACGACCAGCAGGCGGCCACCGTCGTGGTCGACGTGCCTGAGGTGCTCGGGCACAAGGCCGACTACGACCTGGTGCGGCGCATCCGGGCATCCATCTGCGTCCTGGGCCCGTTGATCGCCCGATGCGGCCAGGCCGAGGTGGCCATGCCCGGAGGCGACCAGATCGGCTCACGGCCGCTCGACTTCCACATCGCCGGCCTCAGCAAGCTGGGTGCGAGCCTCGACAGCGAGCACGGCTTCATCGTCGCGAGCGCACCGGACGGGCTGACCGGTGCGACGGTGTGGCTGGATTTCCCGAGCGTCGGCGCCACGGAGAACGTCCTGATGTCGGCCGTTCTCGCGCGCGGGACGACGGTCATCGACAACGCGGCCCGGGAGCCCGAGATCGTTGACCTGGTGCAGATGCTGCAGCAGATGGGCGCGAAGATCGACGGTGGAGGCACCTCGACGCTGACCATCGAGGGGGTCGACCGGCTCTCACCAACGACCCACGCGATCGTCCCGGACCGCATCGTCGCCGGCACCTGGGCCTTTGCGGCGGCGATGACCCGTGGCGACGTGACGGTCCACAACGCCCGCCCCGAGCACCTCGAGATTGCCCTGGACAAGCTGGCCAATGCGGGCGCCGAGGTCCACGGCGTCGAGGACGGCTTCCGCGTCGTGATGGACCGGCGTCCGAGCGCTGTCGACGCGGTGACGCTGCCCTACCCGGGCCTGGCGACCGACCTGCAACCGCTGGTGATGGCGCTCAACGCCGTCGCCGACGGCGCCGCGATGATCACCGAGAACATCTTCGAGGGGCGGTTCGTCTTCGCCAACGAGCTCGTGCGGCTCGGCGCCCACGTGCGCACCGACGGCCACCACGCCGTCGTACGCGGCCTGCCACGGCTCTCCGGGGCTCCCGTCCGTGCCAGCGACATCCGCGCGGGCGCCGCCCTGACCCTCGCCGGCCTGGTCGCTGAGGGCGTGACCTACGTGAGCGACATCTACCACGTCGACCGGGGCTACCCGGGCTTCGACGAGCAGCTGCGTGAGCTGGGTGCCGATGTGAGCCGGGAGCCGGATCCGGACGCCGCCTTCGAGGGCTGATGCGGACGACTGGGCTCAGGACGCCAGCAGCTGCCGCGCGATGGACTCGTCCTCCGGGAACACCATGACGCGAGGTCCGTCGACGGTCGACACGAGGTTCGTCCGGATGCCGGCGTCCTCGAGCCGACGGCAGAGCATCTCACCCTCGATGTAGTTGCCCGGCGCCGCGATCGGCACCAGCAGGCCGTACTCGTTGCTGCGCCCGGCCGTCGGCCGCCGCTCGACCAGCGAGGTGCGGCTGCGCCCGTTGCCGTAGGCCCAGCGCAGCAGCAGCATGAGCACGCCGACGGTCGCGATCGCCAGAAGCACCCGTTGCCAGTCGAGAACCACGGGTCGATTGTCTCCCCGTCGGCGACAACTAGGCTCTCCGGGCGCACACCGCGTCCGTTCGTCGCCCGATCTGTTCGTCCCGAGGAGCATGTCGCATGACCATCAAGCTTGCTGTCGTCGGAGCCGGGCTCATGGGTGGCGGCATCGCTCAGGTGGCCGCCGTTGCGGGCCACGAGGTGGTGCTGCGGGACGTGACGAACGAGGCCCTGGAGCGGGGCCTCGAGGCCATCAGCACGTCGCTCAACCGGTTCGTGGCCAAGGACAAGCTCACCGCCGAGGCCGCGGAGCAGGCACGCGCGCGGATCACCACGACGACGGAGTACGAGGCGTTCGCGGACGCCGACCTGGTCATCGAGGCGGTGTTCGAGAGGATCGAGGTCAAGCAGGAGGTCTTCCGCGAGCTCGACCGGGTGTGCAAGCCCGATGCCGTCCTCGCGAGCAACACCAGCGCGATCCCGATCACTGCGATCGCTGCGGTGACCGAACGGCCCGAGGCCGTGGTTGGCACGCACTTCTTCTCGCCGGTCCCGATGATGGCCCTCTGCGAGCTCGTGCGCGGCTACAAGACCAGCGACGAGACGCTCGCGTCGGCGCGGTCGTTTGCCGAGTCGGTCGGCAAGACCTGCGTCGTGGTCAACCGTGACGTCGCCGGCTTCGTGACCACGCGGCTCATCTCCGCCCTGGTGGTCGAGGCGATCAAGCTCGTGGAGAGCGGCGTGGCCAGTGCCGAGGACGTCGATACCGCCTGCCGGCTCGGGTTCGGGCACCCGATGGGGCCGCTCACGACGGTCGACCTCACCGGCGTCGACATCCTGCGGAACGCCACGATGAACATCTACGAGGAGACGGCCGACGAGAAGTTCTTCCCGCCCGAGACGCTGACCCGCATGGTGGCGGCGGGCGACCTGGGCCGCAAGACCGGGAAGGGCTTCTACACCTACGACCGGTGAGGCCGGCGCCGAGATGACCCCGCGCCACAACCGGGGCAGTTGACCGCTCCTGCGGCCCCGCGACGACCGCTCCTGGCCGAGTGGCCCCGGTCCGGCCGCCGGCTCGGCGGTCGGGGACCCGCAACCTCCTCTGTCACATTAGTCACAGCAGTTACAGCGTGGCGCCGGGTGATCTTGGCCTGTTCGTCGTACCGTCCCCTCCCAAGAAGTACCTGCACGACGCAACCGGGCAGCCTCCGCGCGCGTCCAGCAGGTCGAGGGGAGTACCCATGGTCATCAGCATCGCCTCGGGCTGTGAGCTCGCGGTCTCGGGCCGCCTGGACGTGCACCAGGCGCCGGACGTGCGCGCTGCGCTGCACGCTGCCATCGACGGCGGCACCGGAGACCTGGTCGTCGACCTGTCCGGCGTCGAGCTGGTGGACGCCACGGGCCTCGGCGTGCTGGTCGGCGCGCACCGCCGCGCGGCCGGCGTGAACCGCCGGATGGTGCTGCGGGACGCCGCCCCCCGCCTGAACCGCATCCTGCGCGCGACCCGGCTGCACCGCGTGCTGACGCTCGAGACCCGCGCCACGGTCTGACGCCACCCCCTGCCCCCGCACAGGAGGCTTGTTACCCACCAGTAGACTCTCGGCATCCCCGGCTCTCCGGAGGCATGCATTGGCCGAGTCAGCACAGGTGTGCGGCGACGTGAGCCCCAGCCGCCCGCCCCGCGACGAGCCCTGGGTGATGCGCACCTATGCCGGCCACTCGTCGGCTGCGGAGTCGAACGCCCTCTACCGCCGCAACCTGGCCAAGGGCCAGACCGGGCTGTCCGTCGCGTTCGACCTGCCGACCCAGACGGGCTACGACCCCGACGACGAGCTGGCGCGCGGCGAGGTCGGCAAGGTGGGCGTGCCGGTCAGCCATGTGGGGGACATGCGGGCCCTGTTCGCCGACATCCCGCTCGCCGACATGAACACCTCGATGACCATCAACGCGACGGCGGTGTGGCTGCTGGCGCTCTACGAGGTGGCCGCACTCGAGCAGGCCGGCGTGGAACCGACGGGTGCCGCGGCCGAGGCCGTGCGGCACCGGCTGGCGGGCACCACCCAGAACGACATCATCAAGGAGTACCTCTCCCGCGGCACCTACGCGTTCCCGCCTGCTGCTTCAATGCGGCTCACGACCGACCTGATCGCCTACACCGTCGCGCACATGCCGAGGTGGAACCCGATCAACATCTGCAGCTATCACCTGCAGGAGGCCGGGGCGACGCCGGTGCAGGAGCTTGCCTTTGCGATGTGTACGGCGATCGCGGTGCTCGACGGCGTGCGCGTCTCGGGTCAGGTGCAGTCGGAGCGGTTTGCTGACGTGGTTGCGCGGACGTCCTTCTTCGTCAACGCCGGGGTGCGCTTCGTCGAGGGGATGTGCAAGATGCGTGCCTTCGCGCGGCTGTGGGACGAGATCACGCAGGAGCGGTACGGCGTCACCGATGCCAAGGCTCGTCGGTTCCGCTACGGCGTGCAGGTCAACTCGCTGGGGCTGACCGAGGCGCAGCCGGAGAACAACATCCAGCGCATCGTGCTCGAGATGCTCGCGGTCACGTTGTCCAAGGACGCCCGCGCTCGCGCCGTACAGCTCCCTGCGTGGAACGAGGCGCTTGGCCTGCCACGCCCTTGGGACCAGCAGTGGTCACTGCGCATCCAGCAGGTGCTGGCCTTCGAGTCCGACCTGCTCGAGCACGAGGACATCTTCGCCGGCTCGCATGTGGTCGAGGAGATGGTCGACCGGCTGTGTGCCGAGGCGCGCACGGAGATCGACCGGGTGCAGGGCATGGGTGGAGCCGTCGTCGCCGTCGAGAGCGGCTATCTCAAGTCGGCGCTGGTGGCCGCGCACGCCCAGCGGCGGGCCCGCGTCGAGTCGGGCGAGGACGTCGTGGTCGGGGTCAACCGGTTCACCGAGGCGGAGCCGAGCCCGCTGCTGGCCGACGTCGACGGCGCGATCCAGACGGTCGATCACGCCGTCGAGGCGGAGGCGATCGACGCGCTGCGGGGTTGGCGCGACCAGCGCGACGCGACGGTCGTCGGATCCTGCCTCGCGCAGCTGCGCGACGCTGCCAAGGCCGACGAGAACCTGATGCTCGCCTCGCTGGCCTGCGCCCGCGGGGGTGTCACGACAGGCGAGTGGGCGGGCGTGCTGCGTGAGGTGTTCGGCTCGTACCGTGCGCCCACGGGCGTCAGCGGCGCGGTCGGTGTCTCGGCGGCCGGTGATGAGCTGCAGCGGGTGCGAGAGGCGGTACGACGCACGGGCGACGAGCTCGGAACGCGCCTGCGGCTGCTCGTGGGCAAGCCCGGCCTGGACGGGCACTCCAACGGTGCCGAGCAGATCGCGGTGCGCGCCCGGGACGCGGGTTTCGAGGTCGCCTACCAAGGCATCCGGCTCACTCCCGCGCAGATCGCGGCAGCCGCTGTCGAGGAGGACGTGCACTGCGTGGGCCTGTCGATCCTGTCCGGCTCGCACCGCGAGCTCGTGCCCGAGGTGCTGCGGCTGCTCGAGCGGGCGGGTGTCGGGGACGTCCCCGTCGTGGTCGGAGGCATCATCCCCGACACGGACGCCCGCTGGCTCGAGCAGCACGGCGTGAGCGCCGTCTTCACCCCCAAGGACTTCGGCATCAGCGAGATCATCGGTCGGATCGTGGACGAGATCCGGCTCGCCCGGGGTCTCGCCCCGCTCTGAGCCCTCGCGACCTCGCTCGCGGATCGGCGGCCTAGCCCCGGGCCAGCCCTCCCACGAGCGCGGCGACGTCGTCGGCGCAGCCCCACGACAGCGTCACTCCGGCGCCGCCGT
Organism: Actinomycetota bacterium; assembly: GCA_030841025.1. Taxonomy (GTDB): domain Bacteria; phylum Actinomycetota; class Actinomycetes; order JACCUZ01; family JACCUZ01; genus BP-173. The sequence goes on along the minus strand of JAVEDJ010000146.1, from coordinate 5,313 downwards.
GGCCGTAGCAGTGCACGATCGTCCCGTCACCCCGTTGCTCGGTCTCCAGCCGTACGGCGGGTCTGGCGGGGCGCAGGCCGACGCGGTGCCCGACGACCTTCGCCCGGCGCAGCTCCGGCACCAGGGCCCTGGCACGCACGAGGATCTCGTCGGCGCTCGCAGGGTCGGGCCTCGGGTCGTAAGAGCCGTCCTCAGCCGTGCCTCCGACGACGACTACCTGCTCGCGCGGCACGACGTACGTCAGCTCTTGTTCGTCGGAATGCTCCAGCAGCCATTCGGTGAGGCCTGGCTGCTCGAGCAGCACGACCTGGCCGCGGACGGGGAGCAGGCTCGGGTCGTCGGCGATCGCGCGCGCGGCAAGCCCGGTGGCGTTGACGACCGTGACGGCGGCGGACGGCTGCGGCAGCGCGGACAGCCAGGCTCGGGTCAGGGTGGCACCCAACGACTCCAGTCGTGCGGCCAGCCAGGGCAGGTAGAGGGACATGTCGCTCACCGGCACGGGGAGCCGCCACCCGCCGCTGTATCCCTCCGGTGCGGACGGCAGCTGCTCGATCTGGGGCACGGCGTCCCGCCACCACGGTTCCGTCACGGGCCCGCGCACCAGCTCGGTTCCCCACCGCACGGAGACACCCGACTCGGGGTGGGTGTCCGCGAGCCGGGCCAACTCGGCGTACGTCGCTGCCGACCAGCGGACGACGGCGTCGCGGGGGAGGGCGCGGTACGGGTACCAGAGCGCTGCCGCCACCGCTGACGTCGTCTCGAGCGGCAGGTCACGGGCGAGGACCGCGACCTCGTGGCCGGCCTCGGCCAGCCGCACGCCGACGCTGAGTCCGATCACCCCGGCCCCGACGACGATCACGCGCACGCGGGACAGCCTGCCGGGTCGGAGGGCCTCAGGTCCCAGGATCGCCCCAACAGGTGAAACCGGACGACAACAGGCCCCTACGCCTGTTGTCGCCCCGTCCCGCCTACCGAACGTGGTCGAATCGGCGGCGGCGTGCGGCGGGGGGGTTAGAAGAGGCGGGAGGTGACGTCGTCGAAGCCGCGGAGGGCGTCGTAGTCCAGCGTGACGCAGTCGATGCCGCGGTCGAGCGCGAGCACCTTCGCCTGGGGCTTGATCTCCTGCGCGGCGAAGATGCCCCGCACCGGCGCCAGCAGCGCATCGCGGTTGAGCAGCTCGAGGTAGCGGGTCAGCTGCTCGACGCCGTCGATCTCGCCGCGGCGCTTGATCTCGATGGCCACCGTTGCGCCGCCGGCGTCGCGGCACAGGATGTCGACCGGGCCGATCGCGGTGGGGTACTCGCGACGCACCAGCCGCCAGCCCTTGCCCAGCGTCTCGATCTGGTCGGCGAGCAGCGCCTGCAGGTGCGCCTCGACGCCGTCCTTGACCAGGCCGGGATCCACCCCGAGCTCGTGCGAGGAGTCGTGCAGCAGCTCGTCGATGGTGATGACCAGGCGCTCACCGGCCTTGTTGACGACGGTCCAGGTGCCCTCGTCCTCGCCGGTTCCCTCGCGCAGGGTGCAGGGCGGGCTCATCCAGTTGAGCGGCTTGTAGGCGCGGTCGTCGGCGTGTATCGACACCGACCCGTCGGCCTTGACCAGGATCAGTCGCGGGGCACTGGGCAGGTGAGCGGTCAGCCGACCGACGTAGTCGACTGTGCAGCGGGCGATCACGAGGCGCACGGCGGGTCACGCTAGCCCACCGGGGCAGGCCCGCCGGCGGTCAGCCGGTGCCGTCACCTGTGAAGGCCTGGTGTCGATCACCTGGGAGACTGTCGCCGCCGGGTGGTTCTGCTGGCCCTCGGGCACGGTCCTTCAGCGCAGAGCAGGAGCGAGGTGGCGATGAGCCGGGAGTTCGGCACGGTGGGCGTGATCGGGCTGGGCACCATGGGTGCGGGCATCGTCGAGGTGTTCGCGCGTGAGGGCCTGCAGGTTGTCGGGGTCGAGCCGTCCGAGGAAGCGCTCGAGCGCGGTCGCGGGCACCTGCAGCACTCCACCGACCGCGCCGTGAAGCGCGGCAAGCTCAGCGCCGACGACCAGGCGGCGCTGATCGGCCGCGTGACGTTCACGACCTCGATGGAGGAGCTGGCCACGGCTGACCTCGTGATCGAGGCGGTGCCGGAGCGACTGGACCTCAAGCAGGAGGTCTTCGCATCCCTGGACAAGATCTGCAAGCCGGACGCGATCCTCGCAACCAACACGTCCTCGTTGTCCGTGACCGAGATCTCGGTTGCCACGAGCCGCCCGTCGACGGTCATCGGCATGCACTTCTTCAACCCCGCGCCGGTGCTCAAGCTCGTCGAGGTGGTGCGCACCGTCGTCACGGACCAGGAGGTGGTCGAGGACATCCGGGATCTCGCCGAGCGGCTCGGCAAGGTGCCGGTGGTCATCGGGGACAAGGCCGGGTTCATCGCCAACTCGCTGCTGTTCGGCTACCTCAACCATGCCGTGTCCATGTACGAGTCGCGCTACGCGAGCCGCGAGGACATCGACGCGGCGATGCGGCTCGGGTGCGGCTACCCCATGGGCCCGCTCGCGCTGCTCGACCTGATCGGCCTGGACACGGCGTACGAGATCCTCGACACGATGTACCGGCAGTCGCGTGACCGACTCCACGCACCCGCGCCCATCCTCAAGCAGATGGTCACGGCGGGGCTGCGGGGTCGCAAGACCGGGCGTGGTTTCTACACCTACGAGGCACCCGACTCGCCGGCGGTGGTCGACGATGGGCTGACACCGGTTCCCGGTGACCGTGCGTCGGTGTCGCGCGGGGTCCGGACCGTCGGCGTGGTCGGGTCGGGGACGATGGCCACCGGCATCGTCGAGGTGCTCGCCAAGGCGGGGTACGACGTGCTGTACGTGACCCGTGGCGAGGAGAAGGTCGCCCGGGTGCGGGCCGCGCTCGAGCGGTCGCTGCAGAAGGCGGTCCTGCGCGGCAAGCTCGAGGAGGCCGACCGAGACGCGGCATTGGCCCGGGTGCGCGGGTCGGCGCGGCTCGACGACCTGGCCGACTGCGACCTGGTGATCGAGGCCGTCGTGGAGGAGCTGTCGGTCAAGCAAGCGCTCTTTGCGACCCTCGACGAGATCTGCCGGCCCGGAGCGGTGCTGGCCACGACCACCTCCTCGCTGCCGGTCATCGACCTTGCCGCGGCCACCAGTCGGCCAGGCGACGTCGTGGGGATGCACTTCTTCAACCCGGCAGCCGTGATGCAGCTGGTCGAGGTCGTGCGCACTGTGTCGACCTCCGACGAGGTCGTCGGCATCGCGAGGGCCGTCTGCGAGAAGTCCGGCAAGCACGCGGTGGAGTGCGGAGACCGGGCCGGCTTCATCGTCAACGCCCTGCTCTTCCCCTACCTCAACGATGCCGTGAAGATGCTGCAGGCGCACTACGCCACGGTCGAGGACATCGACAGCGCGATGGTCGTGGGCTGTGGCTACCCGCTGGGTCCGTTCGACCTGCTCGACGTGGTGGGCCTCGACGTGGCGCACGCGATCCAGCGCGAGCTCTACCTCGAGTTCCGCGAACCGGGCTTCGCACCGGCACCGCTGCTCGAGCAGCTGGTGACGGCCGGCTACCTCGGCCGCAAGACCGGGCGCGGCTTCCGCGACTACAGCGGATAGGGCACCGGTTCGCATGCCACGTCAGAACCGGCGCCGTCGTACGGAGTCCGCCGAGGCCGGTGCCGCGGCGATCGGCCGGGGCGCCGCGCGCCGCGAGTCCGGCCGGGCCGGCGAGCCAGGCGACTGGTTCGTGCGGTCGGTGACCGGCGCCGCGGCGACCAAGACCTACCGCTGTCCCGGGTGTGACCAGGAGATCATGTCCGGGACACCGCACATGGTGGTCTGGCCCGACGACGGTGCGGACGTGGTGCTCAACGAGATGGGTGGCAGCGGGCTCCGCGACCGACGACACTGGCACACCGCTTGCTGGTCGTCGCGCGACCGGCGGGCACCACGGGCGCATCGCGGTCGCGGCGCGCCGAGGTACTGACGCGGCCCGGCAACGACATCGGTGAGCGAGGAGTCGCGATACTGGTCGCGATGAGCTCCGACCATGTCTGGCGCGGTGACCACGCGATCCGCGCTGCGACGGTGCTGCCGGCCCGTCGTACCCCTGTGACCCTGCACACCGCCGACGAGCTCCGGCTGGTCGGCGAGCTGGCGCTACCGCAGGGACGACCGCCGGTGGCCACGCTGGTCACCCTGCACCCACTGCCGACCCACGGCGGCTTCATGGACAGCCACGTCATCCGCAAGGCCTCCTACCGGCTGCCCGCGCTGGCCGACATCGCCGTGCTGCGATTCAACACCCGCGGCACGTCGTCACCGCAGGGCACGAGCGAGGGTGCGTTCGACAACGCGGTGGGCGAGCGGTACGACGTCGCGGCCGCCATCGAGTTCGCCGAGTTCGCCGGCGACCCGCCCCTGCCGCGACGCTGGCTCGTCGGCTGGTCCTTCGGCACCGATCTGGCGCTGATGCACGGCCTCGACCCGTCGATCGAGGGGGCGATCCTGCTCTCGCCGCCGCTGCGCTTCTCCGAGGACTCGCACCTCGACGCCTGGGCCGAGTCCGGCAAGCCGGTGGTTGCGATCGTCCCGGAGCACGACGACTACCTGCAGCCGCCGGAGGCGCGCGAGCGCTTCGCCCGCATCCCGCAGGCCGAGGTCATCGCGGTGGAGGGTGCCAAGCACCTGTGGGTGGGGGAGCCGTCGGTGCGCCGAGTTCTCGACGAGATCGTCAAGCGCGTGGCACCGCAGGCCTACCCACTGCCGACGGAGTGGCCGCCGCCGACCGAGGGTGAGCGTTCCCCGGCTGTACCGTGACGGTCCATGACTGCTCTTGACCTGAACGTCCGCGAGGCGGGAGCGGGGTTGCCGGTCGTGCTGCTGCACGCCTTCCCCCTCTCGTCGGCCATGTGGCTCGAGCAGCGCAACGGGCTCGCCGAGGTGTGCCGCGTGATCACCCCGGACCTGCGGGGCTTCGGCGGGTCGCAGCTCGGCGACGACGAGCCGTCGCTCGACCACATGGCCGATGATGTCGCCCGGCTGCTCGACACCCTGTCCCTGGACAGCGTGGTGCTCGGCGGCCTGTCGATGGGCGGCTACGTGGCGATGGCGCTGACGCGGCTCGACCCTGCGCGCGTGAAGGGGCTCGTGCTCGCCGACACGCACCCGCTCGCCGACGACGCCGCGGGGAAAGAGAAGCGCGAGGCGGTCGCGAAGGACGTCGAGAAGAACGGCATGGCGGCGTTTGCGGCGAACGCGCTGAACAACCTGCTCGCCAAGGAGGCGAAGCCGTACGTGCGCGCGCGA
>JAVEDJ010000088.1 GCA_030841025.1 Actinomycetota bacterium | reverse complement strand
GGAGACCGCGGCCGTCACGTCATCCTGCGAGTCAGCGCTCTCGATGACCAGCTCACGTGCGGCGTGCTGGACGCCGATGCGGACCTCCATGAGGACATCTCCCTGATCGATGCGCGGGTGGTGGGGGTTGGTATTCGGTTCCTGGGTGGCCCGTGTCGGTAGCCATGGGGCGGGTGACGCCGGGCGCTCCAGGCTAGTCGTTCCAGCTCACCCCGCTTCGCAGCGGCGCGGCTTGTCCGCCGAGGGCAGATCGGCTGAGCGCCTTCCCGGTGCTGCGCACCGGGCGGGATGCGCTCAGTGCGCCTCGCCGGTGCGCGGAAAGCCGCCGATGCCCCGCCACGACAGGCTGGCCAGCAGCCGGGCAGCGGCGTCGCGAGGGATGGAGCCCTCGGTCGCCAGCCAGTAGCGCGCCGACACCTGGGCCATGCCGCTCAGCCCGACCGCCAGCAGCATCGCAGCCTCGTCGGGCAGTCCCGCGTCCTCGCGGATCACCTCGCGGATGGCCTCGGCGCAGGCCGCGGTGACGCCGTCGACGCGCTCGCGGACCTCGCTCTGGTTGGTCAGGTCCGACTCGAAGACGAGCCGGAAGGCGCCGCCGTCCTCGTCGACGAACCGGAAGTAGGCCTCGATCGTCGCGGCCACCCGCTGCTTGTTGTCGCTCGTCGACTCCAGTGCCGCGCGCACCGCCGCGAGGAGGGCCTCGGCGTGCTGGTCGAGCAGGGCCAGGTAGAGGTCGAGCTTGCCCGGGAAGTGCTGGTAGAGCACCGGCTTGCTGACGCCCGCACGCTCGGCGATGTCGTCCATGGCGGCGGCGTGATAGCCCTGGGCGACGAAGATCTCCTGTGCTGCCGTGAGCAGCTGCCGTCGCCGGACCGACCGCGGTAGACGCGCGCTGCGGGTGCGGGTGTCCGCCGGGGACGCCACGGCTGCTCCTCGGGTCGGTCCTGCCGGTCGGGAGTCCCCTCGAACGTGCTGCGTGGGACCGGTCGCATCGATCCTACGGCCGGGTAAGCCGGCTCAGCGGTATTCGTCGTCGTCGATGGACGCCGACCGCGCCTGCTCGGCCCGGTCCGCGGGGTCCGCCTCGACCGGCGCTTCGTCGAGGCTCGGGCTCTCGTCCTCGCCCACGTCGGTGACCGGACGCTGTTGCTCCGCACGGTCGGCCGGGTCCACCTCGACGTCCTCGGAGGTGTCGTCACCGACGCCGGCCGTGGACGTGCGCTGCTCGGCGAGGTCTTCCTCGGGGGCCTCGGGGTCACGTTCTGTCATCGGAGGACTCCTCACGGCTCGGGACATCGAGCGTAGTGATACCCACACGGTGCCCGGGTAGCCGCGCGCCGCCGTGCAGCTACCCTGCCGCAGGACGGAGCGGTCGGCGGCACTGTTGGGCCGGGCTCCGGTCGCGTCGCAGCTGCGCCACGGCCCCGTCGGCCGGGCTCGGCCGTGGCTCTCCGCAGCCGGCCCTGATCACGCAGCGTAACCGGACAGGGTCTCGTCGGACAAAGCCATGCGCCTGATGGGGGAGATGCGTCGTGGTGTCGGTTGCGGACCGCTTCGTCCTGCCACACTTTCGCCGTGACCACCCAGGATCATCGAGAGCTCGTCGCGGCGCTGCTCGCCGTCGAAGGCGTCGCCGGGGCGTCCGTGGAACCCACGGGCGCCGGGCCGGGCACGCTGCGGCTGCAGCTCACCGCAGGGACCGACGAGGTCCGGGTGGCCGGAGCCGTCAACCGCATGCTGCGCGCGCGGTTCGGCCTGGCGGTGGACGCCGACCGGGTCCGCGTCCTGGACGAGCCCGGTCCGCTGCCGCCCGTGCCGACCGAGTCGACGACCGAGACCCAGCCACCAACCGATCAGCCCGAGCACGCGATCGCGCACGCCCACCCGGGACACGAGCACCCGACACCCGTGCCGGACGCTACCGCGGCGGCCCAGCAGCCTGCGGCGGACCGCCCAGCGACCACCGCTGACCGCCTTAGCAACGGTTCACCCGGGCGGAAGGTCGTCAGCGACGCCGAGGGCGGCCCTGCGCGCGTCGAGAGCTCCCTGCCCGAGCCCGGCGGAGCCGTGGTGACCGGCAGCGGTGGCGCCTTCGCGCAGAAAGGTCCGGTGTCCCTGCCTGAGGGGCACGCGCCGCGGCCGAACCGGTTGGCCATCGAGCGCGTAGAGGTCGTGTCGGCAGGGCTAGGGGTCGCCGTGACCGTCTCGCTCGCCCTCGAGGGGCGCAGCATCCACGGTGCCGCCGAGGGCGCGGCGACGCAGTCGGGCGTGTACCGATCGGTGGCGGTCGCCACCCTGCGCGCCGTCGAGAGCGTGGTCGACGGGCAGGCCCGCTTCTCGGTCGAGCACGTGGAGCTCGCCGGTTCGGGCGCCGACCGGACCGTCCTGGTCGTGCTCGAGATGGTCACCGGCCGTTCCACCCAACGTCTCTCGGGCTCTTCCGTGGTGCGCGAGGACGTGCGGCAGGCGGTGATCCGCGCCGTGCTGGCTGCCGTGAACCGGCGCATGGAGCCGATGCTCGTCTCGTCCTGAGCCAACGGCTCGACGACGGGCCGGAATGCCGAGAAGGCGGCGCGTGCTGCAGGGCACGTGAGCACGGACACCGTCGTACGGCCGCACTGGCCCGGTTCGCTCGAGGCCGCAGGGGCCACCCAGCTGAACGTCCGTCGGGCGCCGGCGACCGCACCTGGCGCTGAGCCGGCGGTCATGATCCACGGTCTCGGGGGCTCGGCGACCAACTGGACCGACCTGATGGGGCTGCTGCAGGACCGCGTCGAGAGCGCGGCACCCGACCTGGCAGGGTTCGGCTGGTCGCCACCACCACCGGGCGGCGACTACTCCCTGACCGCGCACGCCCGCGCTGTCGTCGACTTCATCGAGGCCGATCGCCGAGGGCCCGTGCACCTGCTCGGCAACTCACTCGGCGGCACGGTGTCGATGCTCGTCGCATCGCGCCGACCCGATCTCGTACGCACCCTGACCCTCGTCTCGCCGGCGTTGCCCGTCCTGCGGCCGCGCGCCAGCAACGCGCACCTGCCGGCGCTCGCCGCGCCGTGGGTGGGGCAGCGGCTTGCCCGCCGGCTGGGTCGGTTCCCTGTCGAGGCGCGCGTCCGGGCGACCCTGGCGCTGTGCTTCGCCGACCCCACGCGGGTGCCACCGCAGCGGGTCGCCGAGGCGATCGAGGAGGCCGACCGGCGCGCCCGTCTCGACCACGAGTCGGACGCGATGCTCGCCTCGTTGCGCAGCCTCCTGTCCAGCTACCTCCGGCGCCGGCCGCTGTCGTTGTGGCAGGAGGCCGCGCTGGTTCGGACCCCGACCTTGCTCATCTACGGCATGCGTGACCGGCTGGTCGACCCCCGTACCGCGTCCCGTGCTGCGCGCACCTTCCCGGACGTGCGGCAGCTGCTCCTGCTGCCCGACAGCGGACACGTCGCGCAGATGGAGCACCCCGACGACGTCGCCGCAGCCGTACGGCGCCACCTCTCCCGCCAACGCTGACGGCAGCGTCGCGGGCTAGAGGGGCGTGACGTATGCCCCGCTGATGCCGCCGTCGACGAGGAACGTGGACGCCGTGATGAAGCTGGACTCGTCACTGGCGAGGAAGAGGACCGCGTTGGCGATCTCGGTCGGGTCGGCGAACCGGCCCATCGGGACGTGCACCAGCCGCCGCGCGGCTCGCTCGGGATCCTTCGCGAACAGCTCCCGCAGCAGCGGGGTGTCCACCGGTCCCGGGCACAACGCGTTCACCCGGATGCCCTCGCGCGCGAACTGCACGCCGAGCTCACGGCTCATCGCGAGCACGCCGCCCTTGCTGGCCGTGTACGAGATCTGTGAGGTCGCGGCACCCATGACCGCGACGAACGACGCGGTGTTGATGATCGAGCCCCGACCCTGCTGGCGCATGTAGGGCAGCACTGCCTTGCAGCACAGGAAGACGCTCGTGAGGTTGACCTCCTGCACCCGTCGCCACGCCTCCAGGCCGGTGTCGAGGATGGAGTCGTCATCGGGGGGCGAGATGCCGGCGTTGTTGAACGCGACGTCGACGCTCCCGTAGGTCGCATGCGCCTCGGCAACCATCGCCTCGACCTGCTCAGGGTCGGTGACGTCGCACCCGACGTAGCGACCTCCGACCGCCTCGGCGGACCGCTTGCCGCTGTCGTCGTCGACGTCGACAACGACCACGTTTGCTCCCTCGTCGGCGAAGCGCCGGGCCGTCGCGAGGCCGATGCCACTGCCGCCCCCCGTGACGATCGCCGTCCGGCCTTCGAGCCGCCTACCTGTCATGTGCTCAGTCCTCCGTGCTGATGAAGACGTTCTTGACGTCGGTGAAGGAGTCCAGGGCGTCGGGGCCTAGCTCGCGGCCCAGGCCGGAGCGCTTGAACCCACCGAACGGGGTCGAGTAGCGCACGGACGAGTGGGAGTTGACCGACAGATTGCCCGCCTCGACGCCGCGGGCGACGCGCAGGGCGCGCCCGACGTCGCGCGTCCAGATCGAGCCGGACAGGCCGTACTGCGTGTCGTTGGCCATGCGTACCGCGTCGGCCTCGTCCGCGAAGGGCAGGACGGCGACCACGGGGCCGAACACCTCTTCCTGCCAGATCGGGTCGGTGGTCGAGCGCGGCAGCACGACCGTAGGGGGGTACCAGTAGCCGGGCCCCTCCGGAACCGTGCCGCGGAACGCGACATCGACTTTCGCGTCCGGGTCGTCGACGTACGCCGCCACGCGGTCGCGTTGTGCGGCGCTGATCAGCGGTCCCATCTCGGACTCGTCACGGCTCGGCGCGATCACCTTGACCCCGGAGACGGCCGGCTCCAGCAGCTCGAGGAAGCGGTCGTAGACACTGCGCTGCACGAGGATGCGGCTGCGCGCGCAGCAGTCCTGGCCGGCGTTGTCGAACACGCCGTACGGCGCCGAGGCCGCGGCCTTCTCGACGTCGGCGTCACCGAACACGATGTTGGCGCTCTTGCCACCGAGCTCCAGCGTCACGCGTTTCACCTGCGCCGCCGCGCGCGCCATGATGCGCGTACCGACCTCCGTCGAGCCCGTGAAGCAGATCTTGCGTACGGCCGGGTGGGTCACGAAGCGGTCGCCCACCACGGAGCCCTTCCCCGGCAGGACCGTGAGGACGCCGTCGGGCAGGCCTGCCTCGAGCGCCAGCTCGCCGAGCCGCATCGCGGTCATGGGCGTCAGCTCGGCGGGCTTGAGGACCACCGTGTTGCCGGCGGCGAGCGCGGGCGCGAGGCCCCAGCCGGCGATGGGCATCGGGAAGTTCCAGGGCACGATGATGCCGACGACGCCGAGCGGCTCCTTGAACGTGACGTCCAGCCCCCCGGCAACGGGGATCTGCCGGCCGAACAGGCGCTCGGGGCCGGCGGAGTAGTAGTCCAGGACGTCACGGACGTTGCCGGCCTCCCACCGGGCGCTCGAGACCGGGTGACCGGAGTTGTGCACCTCGAGAGCTGCCAGTTCCTCACGGGCCCCGTCGACCACGGCCGCGAACCGCCGCAGCAACCGGCCACGGTCTGCGGGGGCTACCTGCCGCCAGTCCTGGAAGGCCGCGTGCGACCGCTCGATCGCCGCGTCGGTCTCCTCGACCGACGTCAGAGGGATCGAGGCGATGCGCTGCTCGGTCGACGGGTCAAGGACGTCATGGGTCTGGGTCGACACGTCACATCCTCTCGAAGTTGCGGTAGCGCTCCCAGTCGGTGACTGCCGCACCGAACGCGGCCAGCTCGACGTCAGCCGTGTTGGTGTAGTGGTCGACCACCGCGTCGCCCAGCATCTCGCGGGCGACCTGTGACTTGGCGAACAGGTCGCGCGCATCCCGCAGTGACGTCGGCACCCGCGGGTGGGCGGACTCGTAGGCGTTGCCCTCGAAGGCCGGCTCCAGTTCCAGCTCGAGCTCGACGCCGCGCAGCCCGCTGCCGAGCATTGCTGCCATCGCCAGGTAGGGGTTCACGTCACCGCCGGGCAGCCGGTTCTCCAGGCGCAGACCCGCCCCATGCCCCACCACGCGCAACGAGCACGAGCGGTTGTCGAAACCCCATGCTGTCGAGGTGGGGGCAAAGCTGCCCGGCTGGAACCGCTTGTAGGAGTTGACGTTCGGCGCGTAGAGCAGCGTCAGCTCACACATGGTGTCCTGGATGCCCGCGACGAACTGCTGGAACATCCTGGTCGGACCATCGCCCTCGTCGAAGACGATGCTGCCGTCGGAACCGCGCATGCTCATGTGGATGTGGCAGGAGTTGCCCTCGCGCCGGTCATACTTCGCCATGAAGGTGAGTGCCTTCCCGTGCTGGGCGGCGATCTCCTTCGCGCCGTTCTTGTAGATCGAGTGGTGGTCGGCCGTCCGGACCACCTCGTCGTAACGGAACGCGATCTCGTGCTGGCCGAGGTTGCACTCGCCCTTGGCCGACTCGACCACCAGGCCGGCCGCGAACATCCCGTTGCGGATGTCTCGTAGCAGCGGCTCGACTCGGCTGGTGCCGAGCAGTGAGTAGTCGACGTTGTACTGGTTGACCGGGTCGAGGTTGCGGTAGCCGCTGTCCCAGGCCTGCTCGTAGGTGTCGTTGAAGACCATGAACTCCAGCTCGGTGCCCGCCAGTGCGGTCAGGCCGTTGGCTGCTGCCCGCTCGGCCTGGTTGCGCAGGATCTGTCGGGGGCTCTCCAGGACGGGGGAATGAGCGTCGTCCAGCCAGGTGAGGTCGCACAGGACCATCGCGCTGCCCGGCATCCACGGCACCGGGCGCAGTGTTGCCAGGTCGGGCACGAACTCCATGTCGCCGTAACCGCGCTCCCAGGAGCTGATGGCGTAGCCGTCGACCGTGTTCATGTCGACATCGACCGCGAGCAGGTAGTTGCAGCCCTCGGTGCCGTGCTCGAGCACCGTGTCGAGGAAGAACTGGGCGTGTATCCGCTTGCCCTGCAGACGCCCCTGCATGTCGGGGAACGCGACCACGACCGTGTCGATGTCGCCGGTGCCGACCTTGTCACGCAGCTGTTCAACGGTCAGCGGGGGAGCAGGCTGCTTCATCGGTGCCCCTGTTTTCTGCGAGGTGTCGACCCGGACACTAGCGAGCCGCCCCACCGCCTGTCGCACTGCGCGATTTATGGGTCTAGACCGTAATGATCGCGTGCAGTAGCGTCCAGGTCCGGCGAGAAGTTGCCACGTCCATGTCCGGCGGTGGGGACGGACCGTGTTGGTTCTGGAGGCATTCCGTGGCCGATGTCACTGAGCTCGGTGATGACGAGCGCCGTCTGGCGGAGCTCGGTTACAAGCAGGAACTCCATCGCAGCTGGTCGGGTTTCTCCAACTTTGCGATCTCGTTCTCCATCATCTCCATCCTCGCCGGCTGCTTCACGAACTTCGGCGCGGGATTCAACAACGGTGGGCCGATCTCGATCTCCTGGACCTGGCCGATCCTGAGCGCCTTCATCCTGCTCATCGGCTTCACCATGTCGGAGCTGGTGTCTGCCTACCCGACCTCGGGCGGCATCTACTGGTGGGCCTCGAAGCTCGGCGGACCCAGGGCCGGATTCTTCACCGGCTGGTTGAACCTGATCGGCCTTGTCGCCGTCACCGCCGGGGTCTCCTACGGATGCGCCACCTTCATCGACCTGACACTCAGCACGTACTCCGAGTCGTACGCCGGCAGCTACTCGCTGACCCGCGTCTTCTTCATCTTCCTGCTCGTGCTGATCGTGGTGTCGGTGCTCAACATCTTCAGCAGCCACCTGATGGCCGTCATGAACAACGTCTCGGTGTGGTGGCATGTCATCGGCGCCGCCGCGATCGTGCTGATTCTCGTGCTCGTTCCCGACCAGCACCAGTCGTTCAGCTACGTGTTCACGGAGCGCTTCAACAACTCGGGCTACTCCGGTGGCAGCACGTCGAGCCTCGGTTTCTGGCTCGCCGTCGTGCCGTTCGGCTTCCTCCTGACCCAGTACACGATCACCGGCTTCGATGCCTCCGCGCATCTGTCCGAGGAGACCTCCTCGGCGTCGATGGCAGCAGCCAAGGGCATCTGGCGGTCGATCCTCTACTCAGCGCTCGGCGGCTACCTCCTGCTCTTGTGCGTCGTGTTCGCGATCCCGGACAGCAAGGACGGGAACCCCGACAACGCGGGGGTCGGGGCCGGCGGCGTCGCGTACATCTTCACCCAGGCGATGGGCAACAAGTGGGCGGCGCTGGTGCTGTTCATCTCGGCGTCCGCGCAGATCTTCTGTGCGACCTCGTGCATGACCTCGGCATCGCGCATGACGTTTGCGTTCAGCCGCGACGGGGCTATGCCGGGCTCGAGGCACTGGCAGAAGCTGACGTCGAAGCGGGTTCCCGCGAACGCTGTGATGCTCGTGGCGGTCTGCTGCGCGATCGTGACTGCGCCGGCGCTCATCGAGGTCAACATCGGTACTCCGGACGACCCGCTCATCCTCCCCGTTGCCTTCTATGCCGTGACGTCCATCGCCGTGATCGGGCTGTACCTCGCGTTTGCGATCCCGATCTACCTGCGCTGGCGGCAGGGTGACGACTTCGAGGCGGGCAGCTGGAACAACGGGTCGAAGTACAAGTGGATGAATCCCATCGCGGTGGCCGAGATCGTCATCGTCTCGCTGTACCTCATGCTGCCTGTCGTTCCGGCGGGCAAGCCGTTCAGCGACGCCTTCGACTGGAAGTTCGTCAACTACGCCCCCATCGTCACTCTGGGTGCCCTGCTGGTCCTGGCGATCTGGTGGGAGGCGTCGGCCAAGAAATGGTTCAAGGGCCCCAAGCACAGCATCGACCCGGACGTGGTGCAGGTCTTCGATTCCTAGTCGCTGCGGCATGCGTCGTCGAGAAGACGAGGGAACTCCGGTCCGCCGAACTCCTCGACGGCTCGCTCGTACTTCTCCATGCCCCATGACCAGAAGTCGAAGTCCAAGGGGCTCACGCCGTCTTGGATCGACGCCCACAGCGTCCAGCCGTACTTGGACATCAGGCCGAGCAGCCGCGCGCGGGCGACCTTGTTCCGGAGATGGATGCCGTAGTAGCTGTCGACCAGCAGCTCGAGGTGGTCGAGGGAGAGGTTCGACTCGCTCCAGATGTTGCCCAGCTCGAAGCATGCGTCGTTGTTGCCGGCGTACTCCCAGTCGATGACCCAGAGCCGGTCGCCGTCGTCGATGAAGTTGGCGGCCAGCAGGTCGTTGTTGCAGGGGACGGTCTGTTGCCGCGGCACGGCAAGTGCCGCGGCGATCCGCGCGGCCTGGGGCATCAGCTCGAGGTAGCCAGCCGGGAGTCGGAATCCTCTGTCCTGCACGATCGTGAGGTAGTCGCGTTGGACACCGAACATGTCGAAGTCACCGACGAAGCGGGGACCGTGGTGCAGGGTCCGGCACACCTCGGCGGCACGCACCAGATGGCGCTCGTCGCGCAGGTCGGCGGGCACGAGCGTCCGGCCCTCCACCCAGTCGACGACCAGGACATGGCGGTCGGGCAGGTAGCCGAGCACGGCTGGCGCGGCGCCTGACGCGGCTGCCCGGTGTGAGTTGGTGTGCTCGGCGTCACGGTCGATGGAGAGCAGGTCGCCGTCCGTGCTCGAGACTCGCACCACCGCGGTCCTCACGGGTGTCGTCACCTTGAAGTTGAAGTTGGTCAGGCCGCCTTCCAGCGGCTCCACCGTGCGCGGTTCATCGGCGAGACACGGCAGGTGCGTGAGCGCGTCGTACAGCTGCTCCACGATGAGGGCCGGTGCGGATGTGGACGCCGGATCCTCGTGAGGGCCGGTCACGCGCGCGAACCTACCGCCCGGCGATCAAACGGTCTAGACCGTAAATCAACGACGCGGCTAGGCTCCCGCCGTGAACTCCTGGCCGGGGATGGCCTGTGGCCGCTGACCGTGCACTGCCCGCATCGGCGAGCGTCGTCATCATCGGTGGCGGCGTCGGCGGAGCCAGTGTGGCCTACCACCTGGCCCAGCTCGGCCAGACCGACGTCGTCCTCGTCGACCGGGCCGAGCTGACCAGCGGGTCGACGTTCCACAGCGCGGGGCTCGTCGGGCAGCTGCGGGCGGACCCGACGCTGACCCGGATGAACATGTACTCCATCGAGCTCTATCGCAGCCTTGAACAGACGGAGCTGGCCCCGGGTTGGGTGGAGTGTGGCGGTATCCGTTTGGCGTCGTCGGTGGAGCGGATGGAGGAGATCCGCCGGCAGATCAGCTGGGCCGAGACCTTCGACCTGTCGTTGCACGAGATCTCGCCAGCTGAGGCCAAGGACCTGTTCCCGTTGCTGGACCTGACGGGTGTCGTCGGCGGCGCCTATCTTCCGTCCGACGGCTACATCGACCCGTCGCAGCTCTGCAACGCCCTGGCCGCGCTGGCCCGTAGCGCCGGCGTGCAGGTGCACCAGCACACGCGAGTCACCGGCATCGATACCGAGAAGGGTCGTGTGGCGCGCGTTCACACCGACAGGGGATCGATCGAGTGCGCGACCGTCGTCAACTGCGGTGGCATGTTCGCCGCGGAGATCGGCCGGATGCTCGACGTGCGAGTGCCGCTGGTACCGATGTCGCACCAGTACGTCGTCACCGAAGCGTTTCTCGAACGACGCGACCGGCCGCTGCCGACGCTGCGCGACCCGGACCTGCTGGTCTACTACCGCCAGGAGGTCGACGGCCTGGTGATGGGTGGCTACGAACGGGACGCCGAGCCGTGGACGGCGGACGCGACGTCGTACGACCGCATCCCCAGCGACTTCAACGGGCGGCTGCTGCCCGAGAACTGGGAGCGCTTCGAGGAGATCACCGCCAACTCGCAGGTGCGGGTGCCGGCGATGGGCGACGTCGGCCTGCGCAAGGTCATCAACGGGCCGGAGGCCTTCACACCGGACAACGAGTTCCTGCTGGGCGAGACCGAGGTCGACGGCTTCTTCGTCGCGGCCGGCTTCTGCGCCCACGGCATCGCCGGGGCCGGCGGCATCGGCAAGGTGATGGCCGAGTGGATCGTCTCGGGCGATCCCGGTCTCGACGTGTGGCACATGGACGTGCGGCGCTTCGGCAAGCAGTACCGCTCGCCGTCGTACACGCTCAAGCGCACGCTCGAGACCTATGAGACCTACTACGACATCGTCTACCCGGGGCACGAGCGCACGGCCGGCCGACCGCTGCGCACCGCCCCCGCCTACGACTGGCATGCGCGGCACGGAGCGTCGTTCGGTGAGAAGTCCGGCTGGGAACGCGTGAACTTCTACGCGAGCAACGCGGCGCTCGGCGACGAGTCGGTGCGCCCGCGGGGGTGGGCGGGTCGGCTCTGGTCCCCGGCGGTCGGCGCGGAGCACCAGGGAACCCGTGAGCGCGCGGGCCTGTTCGACGAGTCGTCCTTCGCCAAGATGATGGTGACCGGACCTGACGCGGCGGAGCTGCTCGAGTGGGTGTGCGACAACCGCGTTGCTCGTGCAGTGGGTGACGTGACCTACACCCAGGCGCTGAACCGGCGGGGCGGCATCGAGTCCGACTTCACCGTGACCCGGGTCGAGGACGACGCCTTCATGGTGGTCACCGGCACGGCGTTCGGGTCGCACGACATGTCGTGGCTGCGGCGGCAGGCGCGTCGGCGGTCCGCTGCCGTACGCATCGACGACGTGACCGGCCAGTACGTCTGCTACGCGCTGTGGGGCCCGCGCAGTCGCGAGATCCTGCGCACGGTGACCGGTGCGGATCTGCGCAACGATGCGTTCCCGTACATGACGGCGCAGGAGATCTCGGTGGGCGACGTCCCGGTGCGGGCCCTGCGCATCACGTTCACCGGCGAGCTGGGGTGGGAGCTCTATGCGTCGGTGGAGTACGGCGCCGCGCTGTGGTCGACGTTGTGGGAGGCCGGGGAAGGGCACGGGCTGGTGGCCGGCGGCTACCGCGCGATCGAGAGCCTGCGACTGGAGAAGGGCTATCGCGTCTGGAGCACGGATGTGACCCCGGAGACCAACCCCTACGAGGCGGGGCTCGGCTTCTGCGTCGAGCTGGACAAGCCGGGGGGCTTCGAGGGGGCCGATGCGCTGCGTGCGGTGAAGGAGCAGGGCGTGTCCCGGCGGCTGCGCTGTCTGACCCTCGACGACCCACGGGTCGTGGCGCTGGGCAGCGAGCCGGTGCGCATCGACGGGCAGGTGTGTGGGCGGGTGACCTCAGGTGGATTCGGCTATACGGTCGGGAAATCCATTGCCTACGCCTACCTGCCGGTCGACGCCTCGCCCGCCGGCGCCGCGGCGTCGGTCAACGTCTTCGGCGAGTGGGTGTCAGGCGTCGTCGTGGACCAGCCGTTGCTCGACCCGCAGAACACCAAGGTGCACGCCGACGGGTAACGGCGGGGAGCTCGGACGTGCAGGGGTGCTCAACCGCTGGATGGGACCTGGCCGTCGGCTGCCAGCTGGCTGCGCGCGGAGGGGCCGAGCCCGGTGCGGATCGTGATGCGGGTGCGGTCGGCGCGGAAGACGTCGCGCGCGAACTCGACGGCGACGCCGGACGCGGTGAACGCCGTCCGCTCGATCAGCATCAGCGGGCTGCCCTGCTCGACCGAGAGCAGGGCCGCCTCCTCCGGGCCCGCGATGACCGGCTCCAGGAACTCGGTGGCCGTGTGCGGCGCGTGGTCGTAGCTCTTGGTGAGCAGGCTGTACAGCGAGCCGGTCAGCCGGTGCTCGAGCAGGTCGGGGAACAGGGCTGCGGGGAAGCAGGCCTGTTCCAGCGCCAGCGGCTCACGGTTGGCCGACCGCACCCGGACGATCTCGTGCACGAGGCCGCCCCGGTCCAGGCCCAGCGCCCGCGCCGCCGTACGTCCCGCGGTCGTCGTGCTCGCACTGACCACACGTGCGCCGGCCCGTACGTGCGCCCGGCGCATCTGCTCGGTGAAGCCGGCCAGCCCCGTGAGGTCGCACACGATCTTCGGCTCGGCGACGAACGTGCCACCCAGCCGGCCCGGCTTGCGCACGATGGTGCCGAGCCCTTCCAGGGTCGCGAGCGACTGCCTCAGCGTCATGCGGCTGACGCCGAGCGTTGCAGCCAGCTGCTCCTCGCGCGGCAGCTTGCTGCCAGGGGAGAGGTCGCCGCCGCCGATCACGGAGGTCAACCAGTGCTCGATGCGCACGTGCGCCGGCAGCGGCGACTCCTGCGCCAGGTCCGGGGCTGACGCGAACACCTCGTCGACGGCGCCGACCGTCTTGCGGCCCATGGCACGCATCGTAGCTACGGCCGCTGCCGCGCAAGATCGCGATGTCCGTGCTCGAGGGTGCACTCGAGTCGCTGATGCGACACGGGGGTGGCGATCTTCATGCGAGTGCCGCCCGGACCTGGGCGATCACCTGGTGCGGCCGGCAGGTCAGGTCCTCCCAAGTGAAGCGCAGCACCGTCCAGCCCTGCAGGACGAGCCGGTTCTGCCGGCGACGATCGGCCTGAAAGCGATCGCCGGCGGAGTGCCAGGCACGGCCGTCGATCTCGATCGCTACGCGCCGGGTGAGAAAGGCGAGGTCGAGCACGCCGACGCCGTCGAGGGGGAAGTTCGCCCGCCAGCCAGTGATCCCCGCCCGCCTCAGCAGCCGGACCATCAGTCGCTCGGCTTCCGAGCGAGTTCCGGGCCGCGCCGTCCTGATCTGGCCGACCAGCTTGGGCACTCCTCGACGGCCCGTGAGCTCGTGCGTCCGGAAGACCAGGTCCTCAAAGGTGATCCATCGTTGCTGCAGCACGCGGTCGAGCAGATCGCTACCGGTGCGCATGGGCAGGACTCGGAGACAGTCGACCACCGTGCGGGGGCGTGACGTGATCATGACGCCATCGCGCAGGACCACGTCCTCGTCTGCCGGTGGATCGCGCAGCACGGTGATGCCGGATGGTTCACGCCTGCTGGTGACCTGCACGATCACGAACGGCTGCGGCCACGGAACGTCGACGCCCCACCAGCGGCTGGCGGAGGGCCCGGCCAGGACGCTCCGATGTCCTGTCGCGAGCAGTGCGGCGTGATCCCAGCTGGTGGTGCTGAGGGTCGTGTGCGACGACCTCAGCACCCGGCCGTCGAACAGCTCCACCCAGTCACCGCTTTGAATGCGGTGGCGGATCCGGAACGCGGAGTAGCCCGCGGCCCGCGCCTGGGCGCGGCTGAACACCCCCTCCTGCTGGGCGGCGATGTCTGCTAGGTCCACCCGAGAAGCGTCGCGGCCGGAGACGTCTGGCCCGCTGCGTCATCCACAGACCACGACATGATCGGCTTCTGGGTGCCGGATCGAGCAGTGCACCCGCAGTCTGAGCACCGTGAGGCTGATCTTGGGGAGGTGGTCAGTGCGTGGCGGCGACGAGGGCGTCGAACAGGCGGGGGTCCTGGCTGGCCTCGGGATGCCACAGGACGCCGATCGCGAAGCGACGGGCCGGGTCCTCGACGACTTCGGGCAGGTCGTCGTCTGCTGCCCACCCGGTCACGGTCAGCGAGCCGGGGGAGTCGACCCCCTGGTGGTGGTAGGACGGGACGCTGACCCGGTCGCCCAGCAGCGAGTGCGCCAGGGTCCCGGCAGCCAACCGCACCTCGTGCAACCCGTAGACGCCCGGCGACGGACGGTGGCCCTCGTGCCCGACCACGTCGGGCAGGTGCTGCACCAGCGTCCCGCCGTGCGCCACCGCCAGCAGCTGCATGCCTCGGCAGATGCCGAGCACCGGGAGGTCTGCGTCCAGAGCTGCCCGCAACAGCGGCAGCTCTCCGGCATCACGGTCGGGACGCACCCCGGTCGTCTCGGGGTGGGCGGCTTGGTGGTAGGTCGCCGGGTCCAGGTCGGCGCCACCGGCGAACACCACCCCGTCCAGGCGCTGCACCACCTCGGCCGCACCCACCACTGATGGGGGCAGTACGACGGGCCGCGCGCCGGCAGCTTCGAGCGCTGCGACGTAGGCCAGGGGCAGGACCACCGCCGGCTGGTCCCAGACGCCCCAGCGGGCCTGCTCGACGTAGGACGTGATCCCGATCACGGGGCGCTGGGCAGGCATGTCCATATGCTGGCAGCAGGGAATCCGTCCCGCTGCCGACGGGTTGACTCATGCAGACGACCGGCCAGACGCCCGGCCTGTAGTCCGGCCCATGGAGGAGAACCGTGTCTTTGCCCGCCCTTGTCGAGCCTGCCGACGAGCTCACCGTCGACGAGGTACGCAGGTACTCGCGACACCTGATCATCCCCGACGTCGGCATGACGGGCCAGAAGCGCCTCAAGAACGCCAAGGTCCTCGTCGTGGGTGCCGGCGGTCTCGGCTCGCCCGCGCTGCTCTACCTGGCGGCTGCCGGTGTCGGCACCCTGGGCATCGTCGACTTCGACGTCGTCGACGAGTCGAACCTGCAGCGCCAGATCATCCACGGCCAGTCCGACATCGGGAAGTCCAAGGCGCAGAGCGCCAAGGAGTCGATCGAGGAGGCCAACCCCTTCGTCGAGGTGGTGCTGCACGAGGAGCGCCTCGACTCGACGAACGTGATGGACGTCTTCGCGCCGTACGACCTGATCGTCGACGGCACTGACAACTTCGCGACGCGCTACCTGGTCAACGACGCGGCCGTGCTGCTGAATAAGCCGTACGTCTGGGGCTCCATCTACCGGTT
Source organism: Actinomycetota bacterium (assembly GCA_030841025.1). Classification (GTDB taxonomy): domain Bacteria; phylum Actinomycetota; class Actinomycetes; order JACCUZ01; family JACCUZ01; genus BP-173. Next base: position 364 of record JAVEDJ010000088.1, on the reverse strand, counting down.
CGACGGTCAGGCCAGCGTCTTCTGGGCGGAGAACGGGCCGTGCTACCGGTGCCTCTACCCGGAACCCCCGCCCCCCGGCATGGTGCCGAGCTGCGCCGAGGGTGGCGTGCTGGGCGTGCTGTGCGCCAGCATCGGCTCGATCCAGGTCAACGAGGCAATCAAGCTCATCACCGGCATCGGCGACCCGCTCGTCGGCCGGCACACCGTCTACTACGCTCTCGAGATGGAGTACCGCATCGTCCGGGTCCGCAAGGATCCCGAGTGTCCCGTCTGCGGCAAGAACCCCGAGATCACCCTCGAGACCGGGCTCATCGACTACGAGGCGTTCTGCGGCACGATCAGCCAGGAGGCCGCCGACGCCGCC
>JAVEDJ010000057.1 GCA_030841025.1 Actinomycetota bacterium | reverse complement strand
GCGGGAATCGATCGCGAGCGTGCGCTGCATGAGGCAAGCGCTTTTGTGCCTGTCATTGGGGAGTACGCTCCAGACCTTCTTGAGGAAATGCGCGGCATTGCTGACGGAGCGAAGCGGGGTTTCCTCGCCGGTCTGAGCCACCACGAGCGCGAGCGCCTGGCACCGGACCTGGCCGCGCAGTCCGTCGTACGACGCGGCACCGACGGTGGCGCAGCCGTGCTGGCGCGGCGCCGCACCAGCGTGGTCGGCGTCCGCGGCGCGGGCCGGGTCGGCGCCTCGATCGCGACGCTGCTCGCCGCGGCAGGGGTCGGTGCGCTGCTGGTGGATGATCCGGCTACCACGACCGCGCGGGACACCGCGCCGGCCGGTGCTGCCGCGGCCGACGTCGGCCTACCCCGTCAGGACGCCGCATTGCGGTCCGCCAAGCGGGTCGCACCGGCCGTGCGCAGCAGCATTCCTCGACGGCGCCACGAGGCGGACCTCATCGTGCTGGCGCCGGTGGGGCTGGTCGAGCCGCACTTGCCTGACCGGTTGCTACGGCGTGGCGTGGTGCATCTGTTCGCGGGCGTCCGTGACGGCACCGGCATCGTCGGACCCCTCGTGCTGCCCGGTCGGTCGTCGTGCCACCGCTGTCACGACCTGCACCGCGCTGACCGCGACCCTGCCTGGCCGAGCGTGGCCGCACAGCTGACCGGGACCTCCCGTCAGCTCGACGCGCCCTGTGACGTGGTCCTGGCCACTGCCGTGGCTGCCCAGGCGGCGACCCAGGTGCTCGCGCTGCTCGACGGCGATCCGGCACCGCCCGCGGTCGACGGCACGATCGAGATGTCCCAGACCGACGGCAGGGTACGACGCCGCGGCTGGTCGGTGCACCCCCACTGCGGGTGCGCCTGGTCGCCCCACTGAGCCGCTGAGCAGGTCCCGCCGGCGCGGTGCACGACCCCGGCGGCAGACCGGAACGGGCACCCGGGCGACGGCGGCGCCCCGCTGCGGGCGCTCGTCAGCGATGATGGGCAGGTGACCGACCTGCCGCGCCGAGCCGTGACCCGCACGGTCAAGCTGGCCGGCCTGCCCATCGGCTACGCCGGGCGGGCCACGATCGGCTTCGGCAAGCGCATCGGCGGGCGCCCCGCCGAGATCGTCGCCGCCGAGGTACAGGCCCGCACCGCCGAGCAGCTTTTCCGCGTGCTCGGCGAGCTCAAGGGCGGCGCCATGAAGTTCGGCCAGGCGATGTCGGTCTTCGAGGCCGCTCTGCCCGAGAACCTGGCGGGCCCCTACCGCGAGACCCTCACCCGGCTCCAGGAAGCCGCTCCTCCCCTGCCGTCGCGCACCGTCCACGCGGTCCTGGCCCGCGAGCTCGGCCCGGACTGGCGCACGCTCTTCGCGTCCTTCGACGACAAGCCGGCGGCCGCCGCGTCGATCGGGCAGGTGCACCGGGCGGTCTGGGCCGACGGGCGGGAGGTCGCCGTCAAGGTGCAGTACCCCGGAGCCGGCGAGGCCCTGCTCGCCGACCTCAACCAGATCGGCCGCATGGGCCGGCTCATCTCGCTGCTGGTGCCCGGCCTCGACGTCAAGCCGCTGGTCGCGGAGCTGAAGGCCCGCGTCGCCGAGGAGCTCGACTACGAGCTCGAGGCGCGCAGCCAGACCGCGTTCCACGACGCCTACGCCGAGGACCCCGACTTCGTCATCCCGCAGGTGATCGACCAGTCCGGACAGGTCCTTGTCTCGGAGTGGGTCGACGGCACACCGCTCTCCCGCATCATCGCCAAGGGCACCCAGGAGCAGCGCAACCGCGCCGGGCTGCTGCTGGCCCGCTTCCTGTTCTCCGGGCCCGAGCGGGCCGGGCTGCTGCACGCCGACCCGCACCCGGGCAACTTCCGGCTGCTCGACGACGGGCGGCTCGTCGTACTCGACTTCGGTGCCGTCAACCGGCTCGCGCTGGGCCTGCCCGAGCCCATCGGGCGGCTGCTGCAGCTCGCGGTCGACGGTGATGCCGAGGCGGTGCTGGCGGGTCTGCGCGAGGAGGGCTTTGTCAAGCGCTCGATCAACCTCGACCCGGAGCGCCTGCTGGACTACCTGGCGCCCATCCTCGACCCGGTGCGTGCCGACGTGTTCCGCTTCGACCGCGCCTGGCTGCGGGCGCAGGCGACGCGGGTGGCCGACCCGCGGTCACCGGCGTACAGCACCGGTCTGCAGCTCAACCTGCCCCCGGAGTACCTGCTGATCCACCGCGTCACGATGGGCGCGATCGGCGTGTTCTGCCAGCTGCGCGCCGAGGCAGCCTGGCGTGACGAGCTCGAGAGCTGGCTTCCCGGCTTCGGCTGACCGGGCTCACCACCAGTCGCTGTCGAGCTTGCCTTCGATGGCCCGCACGTGCTCGCGGCTGCACTGGTCGCAGTAGTAGCGCGTCACGCCCCGCTCGACCGACGTCATCCACGTCAGCGGCTGCTCGTCCTCGCTGCGCCCGCAGAGGTGGCAGGTCACCATGGCGCCATCATCGCTCACCGGGCACGACGGCTCACGGCAGCGGAGGCCCGGTCTCCAGCAACGGCGCGAACAGGTCGCCCTGCTCCTCGACGCGCTCGAGCACCTGCTCGGCGCGGAACTGCAGGTCGGCGGGCCGACGGCAGGCCGTCACCTCGTCCCACGTCACCGGAGTCGACACCCACGGCTGCTCCCGCGCGCGCAGCGAGTAGGGCGCCACCGTCGTCTTGGCGGCGTTGTTCTGGCTCCAGTCGATGAACACCTTGCCGCCGCGCAACGACTTGGTCATCCGCGAGAGCACGAGATCCGGGTGCTCCTTCTCCAACGCCTTGGCCATGTCGTGCGCGTAGTCGGAGGTACGCCGGTCGTTGGCCGGCGTGATCGCCGCGTAGACCTGCATCCCCTTGGAGCCGCTCGTCTTGGCGAGCGGGTGCAGCCCGTCGGCCTCGAGGTAGTCACGCACCAGGCCGGCGACCCGCGAGCACTCCACGATGGTCGCCGGCGAGCCCGGGTCGAGGTCGACGACGAGCAGGTCGGGGTCGCGTACGGCGCCGCGCGGGCCTACCGTCCACTGCGGCACGTGCAGCTCGACGGCGGCGAGGTTGGCGGCCCACACGAGTGTCGGGAGCTCGTCGACGACGACGTAGTCGAGCTCCTCACGGTCCTTGCTGCTGCCAGGGGCGGGGAGCCGGACGGTGCGGACCCATTCGGGCGTGCCCTTCGGCGCGTTCTTGGCGAAGAAGCCCTTGCTCTCGACACCGTCGGGATAGCGGATGAAGGACGCCGGCCGGTGCTCGACGTGCGGCAGCAGCACTGGCGCGATCCGGGCGTAGTAGTCGATGACCTCGCCCTTGGTGAAGCCGTCGCTGGGGTAGAGCACCTTGTCGAGGTTCGAGACGGACAGCCGGCGCCCGTCCACCTCGACCGTCGACCGGTTCTCCGCCATCACGCCCGCCTCTCGCGTCGTACTGCCAGCTCAGTCCTACCGCCCAGCTCCGGTGCCTACCCCATGATCGCC
>JAVEDJ010000414.1 GCA_030841025.1 Actinomycetota bacterium | reverse complement strand
GCGTACGCTCCGGGTCGACCGTTAAAAGAACGTAAAATGCCTGGTCAGCGACCGTTGTGTCCGTGGGTCGGGTGGTTTGTCACACCAATCTTGGGGGGGTTCTTGGCACCTAGTCACCGTCCGGTGGCCGTCGCATGCTGGAACCGTTCTGGGTGGCCCGGAAGCAGCCGCTTCACGGCCTACGCCTGCATGGCGGTGTTCCTGGGCCCGTTTGGTGGGATTTCCAGCGGGACCTGCCGGGGGTTCGCGATGATCTGGTCATGCACTTCCTCAGCCCTCGTGCCGGCCGGCCGGCGCACCCCTCACCAGCCCACCGCGCGGTCCGGCTGGCCGCGGTCGCCCTCGCCATGACGCTGGTCGCGCTCGCGGGCGCGGCACCGGCCCTCGCACACGCCGAGCTACGTGGCAGCACCCCGAGGGCGGGCTCCACGCTGGCCGAGCCTCCCGCCCAGGTCCGACTGCAGTTCACCGAGACCCCGGCGCGCAGCACCGTCGCGCTCGTCCGCGATGGATGCGGCCGCGATGTCACCAGCGACGTCACTGTTGACGGCCAGGACCTGCTGGTCGAGCTGGACGGGGGCCAGCCCGGGGAGTGGTCCGTCGCCGTGGCCGTGCTGTCGGGCGAGGACGGGCACTCCTCCGACGTACAGGCCAAGTTCACGGTCAACGGCGACCCCGGGTGCGCCAGCCCGCGCGCGGGCGCCTCCGCGCCGCCCGCAGCTGACCCGACCTCCACGGCCCTCGAGCCGGCCACGGGCGCAACGTCCCCCGCGGCCGGAAAGGCCGTCACGAGCGACGGCGGATCGTCGACCGGCCTGTGGGTTCTCGGCGCCGGAACGCTCGGCGCCCTCGGCGCGGCCTACCTTGTCCGCATCCGCACCCGTGCCACGAACGAGACTGCAGCCTCCAGGGCCGCGAAGCCCGGCAAGCGGTGAGCACTGTCAACGGCACAGCCAGGGCCGTGCACGCCACCCGCTCGGCGGCCTAGCGCAGCATGGACGCCATGCTCGCCGCGGGGCGGCTCATCACGTTCGCCGGTGCGGCATTCCTGTTCGGCATCGGTCCCGTCTACGTCTCGGTGCTCCACCGTGGGTTCGCTGCGGCCACCGACGCAAAGTGGCGTCGCGGGCACGAGCTCATGGCGCGCCGTCTCGGGCACCAGGGTGACGCGGCCTTTGCCGGGCTGATCCTCGGCTCCCTGCTGATCCTTTACGCCCAGGTCCGCGACGCCGCCCGGCGTCACGGTGGATCGGTGCGGGGGGCCGACGTCCTCGACACCCTGTCCACCGGGTTCGGCGGGTGGACGGCTCTGCGGCTCCTGCTCACCCTGGCGATGCTCGTCGCGCTTCGCGGACAGCTACGCGGCCGCCTCGCCCGGGCCGACGGCGAACGTGCCCTGCCTCCCGATGACCGCACCTTCTGGGCCGGCTGGACGGTGTTCGGCGCGGCGATCCTGGCGTCGATCGCGATGGCGAGTCACGCCGCGGCCGGCTCATCTCCGATACTCGCCGTCCCCGTCAACTTCGCGCACCTCGTGAGCAGCGCACTCTGGCTCGTCGGCATCTGCGTGCTCGCGACCGCTCTGCCTGTCGCGCTCGGGACTCGCAACACACGCAGCCAGCTACACCTGTTCTCCCCGACACTGGCACGCTTTTCCCGGCTGGCGTTCCTGGCCGTGCTCGCAACGGCCGCCACCGGCGTGTTGAACGCGTTGGCCGTGCTCGATGACCTAGGAGCGCTCAACACGACTTCGTACGGCCAGACCCTCGTGACGAAGATGTGGCTGTTCGTGTGGATCCTGGGGTTCGGTGGGCTGAACCACTTCGTGCTGCTCCGCAGACTCAGAGCGGCCAGCTCTGCCGACGGTGCCAGGCGGATGCGCGCGATTGGTGCATGCGTCGCCGTCGAGTTCCTGTTCGGGATACTGCTGCTCGGCGCCACCGCCGTACTCACCGGACTGTCACCGTCGGTGCCGAGCTAGCCCCCAGTTCCAGCGTCGCCTGTGCGCGGTTGATCGCCGTCAGGCGAAGCGGAATGCAGGTGGGAAGGCGACGACGACCACCGCAGCCCACCCGGCGTAGATGGGCAGGTATGTGGTCTGCCAGCGCTCGAGGTCGTGCAGCGGGCGGCGGTGGCGTAGGAAGCCGACGCTGAGCCAGGCGGCCCAGGCGAGGTTGACCAGCAGGACGATGTTGAGCCCGAGGGCGGCCAGCCTGTTCGGGCTGACGCCGAAGTCGGCGATCCGGCCGAGCATCGCGGTGAGCATGAGGACGTCGAGGAGAAGTGCGCTGATCACCAGCAGCACCTGCAGACGGTCGAAGCCGTCGGGGGGTGCCTGGGGGTCTCGCGCGGAGATCGCGTAGAGCAGGAGCCCGAGCACGAGCACGAGGATCAGGTCGACCAGGATGAGCAGGTCCCGGTCCACAGCACTGTCCGTGGCGAGGGCCGCCACCAGGAACGCCAGCAGCATGACGACGGTCAGCGGCGTGAACACGCGGGTGAGAACTGGGGCGATGTTCTCGACAACGCCCTGCTTCGCCTCCACCAGCCAGGCGGCCACGAGGACGGCGCCCACGGCCCCGCAGGGCAGGACCCACTCCTCGATGAACCAGGACACGTCCAGCGCGATCGCGTCGAACCCCGCTGTCGTGAGCCCGACGAGTACGCCGCCCCCGAGGGCGAGGAGGGCGTAGTAGACAACCCACTCGCCGGTGAACCGGACGAAGTCCATGCGCCGAGGGTGCGAGCGCCACTCCCCGCCGACGTAGGCCAGGCCCACCGCCGACCACAGCATGATCGGCAGGTGGATCGCGGTGAGGACCTCGGTGGAACCGCCCCGGGCGAACGGGTAGCCGTTGGCGACGACCGCGCCAAGCAGGAACGGCGGCACCAGCAGTCGCAGCGATCTCGGCAGGCCCATCTGACGCTTCCAGGCGAAGTAGCCGGCCAGGAAAGGCAGCACGAACAGGCCGATGTTGCGGGCGTAGAAACCGCCGTCCGTGCTCAGGTCCAGGCCGAGCAGTGCCGGCACCTTGACCGCCAAGGCCGATGCTCCGGCCAGGCCCAGCACCATCGGCAGCTCGCGGCTCGACGGCGCGGTCGACGTCCCCGGCGTCCCGAGGCCGAGGACGAGCTGCTTCCACAGTCGCTCGGAGTGCTCGAGCGCGAACTCTCGGGACACCTCGTCGAGGCTGCCCATCCGCTTGACGGCCACGAGGAACGCCTCGTCGCCGTGTAGGCCCGCGCCTTCGAGCTCGGCGACCTGGTCGCGCAGATGGCCCTCCAGCTCATCGACATCACCGGGGCTGATCGCGCGACGGCGCTGCAGGTGACCCCGCCACTGGCCGATCCGCGCCTCCAGCTCGGCGTCCGGGCCCCCCGCCAGTGCTGTCACCGTCCCTGTCCCGTCAGCGGCGTCGGCACCGGTCCGATCAACGCACCGGCCTGTGCCCACACCCGCTCCAGCGTCCCGCTGACCACGGCCCACTGCTGGCGGCGCTCGGCCAGGGCGGACGCGCCGGCCGGGGTGATCGCGTAGTGCTTGCGCCGCCGGCCGCTGGGCGCTACCTGCCAGCTCGCCTCCACGTAGGAGAGGCGCTCCAGCCGGTGGAGCAGCGGGTAGAGCATGCCGTCCGTCCAGGTCATGCGACCTCCGGAGAGCTCGTTGACCCTCTTGAGGATCGCGTAGCCGTACGACTCCCCATCGGCGAGGATCCCCAGCACCAAGGGCGTTGCCGACGCGGCGACCAGGTCCTTGTCGATACGCATCCAGGCCCGCCTCTCGTCCGTCACCTCTACGTAGGACTGCTAGGCAAGCATACATAGAAGCGCAAGGGTCGGGGCCCAAAGCTCTCGCGGCACTCACCCCAAGCGACGCAACAGGGCCCACGCCCCCGGAAGCAGGCCGGCGGCGAGCAGCACCTTGGCCGCGTCGCCGAACAAGAACGGCCGCACGCCAAGCCGGACTGCCTCGCCCAGGCCGACGTCCAGATCCACCATCAGCCAGGGCACTCCGACCAGATAGATGAGAAGGGTGCCGATCGACATGGTTGCTACGGCGCGCACAGGGGTGCGGTCTCCGCCGCGGCCAGCCAGATAGCCGACGACGCCTGCCGCCAGGACGAAACCCAGGACATAGCCGAAGGATGCGCCACCCCAGCCGGCACCATGACCGGCGTACCACGGCACTCCTGCCAGGCCAGCCACAAGGTAGAAGCCGAGGCTCGCCACCCCGCGACGCCAGCCGAGGCCGGCCCCGACGAGCAGTGCAGCGAAGGTCTGCCCGCTGACGGGAACCGGAGTACCCGGCAGCGGTAAGGACACCTGCGCCGCGAGCCCGACAAGACCTGCTCCTGCGATCACCAGAACGACGTCACGGGCGCGGGCCGTCGGGACGAAGTCCGCCAGGACAAGGGGACGGTTTAGCTCAACCGGATAACCGGACAAGGCACTCCTTAGACGTGGGTGCTCGGGTGTTCCCAAGATCCTGGCGCGCAGCGCCCCTTGGCGCCTGCTCGGCAGCGCCAAGAATCGTCAACCGATCTTGTGCGAGCCCTCCAACGAACGATCGCCGCGCCTTAGACGCGGCGGCGTCGCAGGAACGGGTCGCGCAGCGCTGGCGGTTCATAGCCCTCGTCGTAACGCGAGAGCGTCACGCCGGGCGGCACGAGGGCGTCGATCCGGTCCAGCACGTCGTCGCTGAGTACGACGTCCGTCGCGCCGAGCTGCGACTCGAGGTGCTCCATCGTGCGCGGACCGATGATGGGCGCGGTGACCGCCGGGTGCTGCAACACGAACGCGAGAGCCATGTGCACCAGCGAGATCCCAACCTCGTCGGCCAGGACTGCAAGGGCTTCGGCGGCGTCGAGCTTGGCCTGGTTGCCAGGCTTCGAGAGGTCGTAGCGTGCGGGCACCCGGCCGGCGCGCCGCGAGGTCGGCGTGGCCTGGCCCTTGCGGTACTTGCCGGTGAGCCAGCCTCCGGCGAGCGGGCTCCACGGGATCACGCCCATGCCGTACTGCTGCGCGACCGGCAACAGCTGCGCTTCGACACCGCGCACGAGAATGGAGTAGGGAGGCTGCTCCGTCACGAAGCGACTCAACCCCCGCTTCGCTGCCGTCCATTGCGCCTCGACGACATCATGCGCAGGGAACGTCGATGAGCCGAACGCCCGGATCTTGCCCTGGCGCTGCAGGTCGGTGAGTGCGGAGAGTGTCTCGTCGATGTCGGTGTCCGGGTCCGGGCGGTGCACTTGGTAGAGGTCGATCCAGTCCGTGCCGAGCCGGCGCAGGCTGTTCTCGACCTCCTGAACTATCCAGCGACGCGAGTTGCCGCGTCGGTTCGGGTCGCCGCCCGGTTGACCCATGGGTGCACTTGCCGGCACTCCCATCTGGCCATGGAACTTGGTCGCGAGGATCACGTTGTCTCGCCGACCGCCAGCAAGCGCCTTGCCGACGATGACCTCCGACTCGCCCTGGGAGTAGACATCCGCGGTGTCGATGAAGTTGATGCCGGCGTCCAGCGCGCGGTGGATGATCCCGATCGACGTGTCGTGGTCGGGTTCCCCCCAGGCGCCGAACATCATCGCTCCCAGGCAGAGCGGGCTGACCTGCATACCGGTGCGACCAAGAGGGCGGTAGTCCATCCGCCGACCATATGGCCACTGCGCCGCGCATCACCACGTGCCGATCAGTCGACCAGCGCCAAGAGGCCCTTCTCCTTGACGATGTCCATGGCGAGTGTCTTGTAGCCGACCGAGCCAAAGAGCACGGTCACCGTGCTCGGCTCCGCGTCGCTCGGATCCCGGTTGACCGACATGACGACACCCTCACCCCACGCCTTGTGTCGGACGTGGCCATTGACTGGGAAGGGATCCGCCTGCTCCTCGTCGGGTCTCCTTCCCGTTGGTGGCCGCTGTGCGGGCACGCCCCCATGGCAGTTGTCGCAGGCTCCGCACGGGACGTCGACCCGCTCGCCGAAGTACCCCAGCAGGTACTCGCGCCGGCACCCAGGTGTCTCGGCGTAGCCGCGCATCATCTCGACGCGCGACCTCTGCAGCCGCTGTCGCGCGCGCGCAACCTCCAGCGCATCCTGCGCCGCGCGAGATGGATCGGAGTCCGCAGCCCACTCCAGCCGGCCGTCCCCCACGGTGCGCACTGCCTGCACCTGCTCGAGCAGGTTGAGCAGGCGAGCCAGCTTTGTCGGCTCGAAACCCGTGGCCGCCTGCAGCTCGTGCAGGTCCACAGCGCCGTCGCTGTGCAGATGGAGCAGCGTCGCAACCCGTTGGAGGTCCTGTTCGCTGGGCAGACCGGAGGCGAAGAAGCGGCGCAGTCCGAGGTCCTGTTCCCGATAGAACAACAGGGCGGTCGCCGGTGAGCCGTCGCGGCCCGCTCGGCCGATCTCTTGGTAGTAGCCGTCCGGCGACTCGGGCACCTGCGCGTGCATGACGAACCGAACATCGGGTTTGTCGATCCCCATGCCGAACGCCGTGGTGGCGACAACGATGTCGAGGTCTCCGGTGACGAAGCGGTCGTGCACGTCCTGGCGTTCCGCCTTCCGCAGGCCGGCGTGGTAAGCCGCGGCCCGTAGACCGATGGCGTCCAACTCGCCGGCGTACCACTCGGTGTCCTTCCGGGTAGCCGTGTACACCAGACCGGGCTTCGCCTCCGCGGCTGCCCGCAGCACCACTGCCTCGCGTTTGCGGTCGTCGTCGATGTGCCGTTCCACCTGCAGGTCCAGGTTGGGTCGGTCGAAGCCTTGTACGACGACAGCGGCGTTCTGCAGGTGCAGAGAGTGCACGATTTCATCCTGGACCGGCGGCGATGCCGTCGCCGTCAGGGCAACGACCACCGGGTGTCCGAGCCGGTCGATGACCTCACCGAGTCGCATGTAGTCGGGACGGAAGTCATGGCCCCATGCCGAGACGCAATGGGCCTCGTCCACGACGAAGAGGGAGGGCTGCGACTCCCGTAGGCGGGCGATCAGCTCGCCGTTCTGCAGCTGTTCCGGCGTCACGAAGACAAACTCGACCGAGCCGTCCCGTAGTGCGGCGTACGTCTCCTCGACCTGTTCCTTGGTGTGCGTCGAGTCGATGCTGCGCGCCGCGGCCCCCTCGATGCCGAGCAACGACATCACCTGGTCTCGCTGCAACGCGATCAACGGCGACACCACGACCGTCGGGCCGTCCAGCAGGAGCGCGGCCACCTGGTAGACAGCCGACTTGCCGCCACCGGTCGGCATCACCACCAGGGTGTCCCTCCCGCGGACCACGCTCTGCAGGGCCTGCAGCTGCCCCGGTCGAAGGTCTGCCCAGCCGAAGCGCTCACGGGCAGTTCGCCGCAACAGATCGGGCAGGTCGACGTCGGCACGATCGGGACTCGAGGTCGAAGGCACACGTCTCGGTGTCCCCCGTCGCGGCGACACAAACCGTCGGCCACGGCGTTCGCACGAGGTGTTTCGTGAGGTGTCGGCCGGGCATCGCCGCACCATGCCGAGACGAATGGCGGCCAGGGTCGCGGCCACCGGCAGCTGGTCTGACGAGGAAGGCGTCCGGCTGCCCGCCGGTGAGGTGCACGCCTGGGAGCCGGGCATGAACCAGACGGCCTGCGGCCTGGCCCTGAGCCGATCGCGACTGGCCCGCTTCGCGCACGTCAGCTGGGCCGACGTCCGGCCCGAGAGCGGCGGTGCGGCCGACGCCGTACAGCAGGTGTGCCGGCGCTGCGCAGCGGCGCAGGGCGCCCGCCGCGATGAACGCGGCTGGACCCGCCACTCCCCACGGCCGTAGCGGCACCCAACGTCACGACCGGCGCGGCAACCCCTGCCAGGCACGGGTCAGGGGACTCTGCTCCAGGTCCCGCAGCAGGGTCGCCGCATCCTCGTAGACCGCGACCGCGCCGGCCTCGGTCAGCTCCGCCTCGCTCACTCCCCCGGTGAGCACGCCG
>JAVEDJ010000401.1 GCA_030841025.1 Actinomycetota bacterium | reverse complement strand
GTCCCGCCCCGAATGGAAGCGTTCACGGACGGATACCGCAACCCCATCGAGCGAAGTGTGTCCATAACGATTGGGCAATCCGCCCGTAACAAATGACCGGCGCGCCTTTTGTCCGCTATCGGCGCTAAGGTGTGGCGCGGATGTGGTCGGCATACCACCGGTAGGAGGCCTTCGGGATCCGCCGCAGCGTCTCGGGATCGACCTCCACCAGGCCGAACTTCTTGGTGTAGCCCTCGGCCCACTCGAAGTTGTCCAGCAGCGTCCAGGCGATGTACGCCCGGACGTCCGCACCCCCCTGCCGGGCGCGTTCCACGGCCGCGATGTGTGTGTCCAGGTAGTCGATGCGGTCCGGGTCGACGATCGCCCCGTCGGCGTCCCGCTCGTCGTCGCCGAAGGCGGCGCCGTTCTCCGTCACCAGCAGCGGAACCCCGGGGACCCGCCCCGCGGTCTGGACGAGCAGGTCCTCCAGTCCGGCCGGCTCTATCTCCCAGCCCATCTCCGTGCGCGGTGCCCGTGGACGGAAGGCTGCGTCCGCCAGCCCCGGGTAGGCCTGGGTCATCTGCCCGAGACCGCCCTCGTCACCTGCGTCCGGGTCCGCGACGGCCACGCGAGCCGGCGTGTAGTAGTTGACGCCCAGCCAGTCCAGCGAGCCGGCGACCGTCGCGAGATCTCCGTCACGGACCACGTCGTCGTCGCGAAGCGGGGCGGCGAGGTCGAGCAGGTCGTCGGCGTACCGCCCGTGGACGAGCGGGTCGAGCCAGACCCGGTTGTGGATGGCATCCACGACCCGTGCCGCTCCGTTGGCCTCGTCGGTCTCCGGCCACACCGGCGTCAGGTTGAGCACGATGCCGACCCCTTCCGCGCCGGACTCGTGGAGCCGCTTGGCCGCCAGCCCGTGACCCAGCAGCAGATGGTGCGCGGCCCGGTAGGCCGCGTCGCCGTCCTCCCGACCGGGTGCATGCTTGCCCGCGGCGTACCCGAGGAAGGCCGAGCACCACGGCTCGTTGAGCGTTGCCCAGAGCTGCACCCGGTCACCGAGCCGCTCGTGCACCGTTGTCGCGTAGTCGGCGAAGCGCAGCGCCGTGTCGCGGGCCGGCCAGCCGCCGGCGTCCTCGAGCGGCTGCGGCAGGTCCCAGTGGTAGAGCGTGGCCATCGGTGCGACGCCACGGTCCAACAGTCCGTCCACCAGCCGGTCGTAGTAGTCGAACCCGCGGGGCTCGATGCGTCCCTGGCCGTCGGGCTGGATGCGCGGCCACGCGATCGAGAAGCGGTAGAACGCGACGCCCAGCTCGCCGAGCAGTGCGAGGTCGTCGTCGAGCCGCTCGTAGGAACCGCAGGCGACCGAGCCGTCGCTGCCGTCCACGATGGTGCCGGGCTTCGCGGCGAACGTGTCCCAGATCGAGGGCCCACGTCCGTCGGCGTTCGTGGACCCTTCGACCTGGTACGACGCGGTGGCCGTGCCGTAGGCGAGAACCTTGCCGTCGGGGAGGTGGCCGCTCATCATGCCGACACCGTACGCAGCGTCGGCGTGCTGTCCAGGGCGCCGGTCAGTGATCGGACAGCCAGACCCAGCCCCATGCCGGCAGCCGCACACCGGGGCCGGTGAGGCTGACGCCCGGGCTGCCGAGCCGCTCCACCGGTCTGCGTCGGAACACCTCCGTGAGTACGTCGGCGCCGACCTCGACGGGATCGTCGGAAAAGTTGGCCAGGCCCAGGAAGGTCGCCCCGCGCTCATGCCGTCGCGCGTAGGCGAGCACGTGGGTGTTGCCGGAGTCCAGCACGGTCGTGTCGGCGCCGGCCCGCAGCGCGAGCAGCCGCGCCCGCGTCGTTGCCATCCCCCGGATGCCGGAAAAGATGCGTCCCTCGACCGACGTCGCGTCGTGTCGGCGCTCGGCCGCGTCCCAGTCCATCGGCGGCCGGTGCATCCACCTGTTGTCGGTGCGGTGCTCCTCGTCGTCGGCCCAGTGCGGGTCGTTGGGCAGGCCGAGCTCATCGCCCATGTAGAGCAACGGGATGCCGCCGAAGGAGTAGACGACGGAGTACATCAGCAGGAGTCGTCGTAGTGCGCTCTCGACCTGCTCCTCGTCGCCCGCGGCACGCGCCGCGTCGAGGCCGCTGAGCGCGGCCGCGGTGCCGGAGATGCGGCGGTCACCTGTGCCTGGGTTGTGCTGGAAAACCTCGCCCCGCGCGAACGATCCCGGGTGGCTCCCGCTGAAGAAGTCGCTGAGGAACGCGCGATGGCTCGCCGGATCGAGGCCGACGCTCCAGGCATCCTCGTCGGACACCGCCCACCCGATGTCGTCGTGGCCGCGCAGGTAGGTCATCCACGCCGTGCCCGGCGGGATGCTCTTCAGGCGGCGGAGCGCGGCGGCGGCGAGCCGGGTGTCGCGGCTGGCCAGCGACGACCAGAGCATCACCATCAGCTGGTTGTTGTAGGCGAGGTGGCCCTCGGGGCGGTATCCCTCGTGCGCACCGAGATAGGTGACGAGCTGGTCGGGCGCGACGATGGCCTCCACCTTGAAGGCGAGCCCGGGCGCCGCCACGGTGACGAGTCCCCTCAGTGCCTGGACGATGAGGTGCGCCTCGGTCTGGTTCTGCGAGTCGGTGCCCTCGCGCTTCCACAGGAACGGAGCGGCGTCGAGACGCAGCACATCGACGCCCTTGTTGGCGAGGAACAACACCGTGTCGAGCATCGCGGCGAAGACATCGGGGTTGGTCCAGTCCAGGTCCCACTGGAAGCTCTCGAAGGTCGTCCACACCCAGCCCAGCCCCTCGACGTGGGTGAAGCTGCCCGGAGACGTGTCGGGGAAGACCTCGGGCAGGGTCCGCTCGAAGGCGTCCGGCTGCGTGCGGTCCGGGAAGACGCGGTAGAAGCGGCGGTAGGTCGGGTCGCCCGCCAAGGCGGCCTGCGCCCACGGGTGCTCGGCCGCGGTGTGGTTGAGCACCAGGTCGATGCACATCGACATCCCGCGGTGGTGCAGGTCGCCGGCCAGCTGCTCCAGGTCGTCCATGGTGCCCAGCCGCGGGTCGACCTCGCGGTAGTCGGCGACGGCGTAGCCACCGTCGCTCGGCCCGGCCCTCGGCTTCAGCAGCGGCATCAGGTGCAGGTAGGTGACGCCGAGCTCGGCGAGATAGTCGAGTCGTTCCCGGACGCTCGGCAGGTCGCCCGCGAACCGGTCGGCGTAGCAGACATACCCGACCATGCGCGAGCGCTGGAACCAGCCATGATCGATCTCGCGGCGCCGATCCAGCAGCCGCAGTGCCTCGGGCCTCGCGAGGGCGGCGTCCACGACGACGTCGACCACGGCGCGGGCCAGGATCGCGAGGTCGGTGCCATCGCCGTAGAGGTGCTCGAGCGGCTCGACGATGTCGAGGTGGTGCTGTTCCAGCCGTGCGATCAGGGCCTCGCCCTCGATCGGCCCGAGCACCTTCACGCGGTCGCGTACGTCCGGCACGAGCTCGTCGAGGATCATGCGCGCGCGCTCGCGGCCGTGCGGGGATGATGCCCGGTCGGATGGCAGGGATGACATCGCGTCGAATGATAAGCGCGGCCGGCTTCGGTAGTTTCGGGCGATGGCCGAGATCGAGGTCGACGCGACGACATTTCTCACCTGGCTCGACGGCTACGAGCAGTGTGGGAGGACACCCTCGATGGCGCGGACGAGTCCTTCACGATGGAGCCATCGGTGGTGGCTGCGTCCGGCGACACAGCTCGCGCGGGTGCTGGTCCGCTACGCCGCGTGCCGGCGCGGCCTGGCAGCTGGATGTGGATCGTCCGTGGAGCCGGAGGTCGGGATCGAACCGACGACCTACCGCTTACAAGGCGGTTGCGCTACCACTGCGCCACTCCGGCATCGTCGCGCGCCGCTCACCGGTCGGGGCGACACGCGGGGCCGAGTCTAGGCCAGCGCTGTGCTCGGGTC
>JAVEDJ010000344.1 GCA_030841025.1 Actinomycetota bacterium | reverse complement strand
GGCACTGTGCTCACCGCGGCTGACATCACCATGAAGTCGCCCGGCGACGCGCTCTTCCCGTACCACCTCGACGACCTGCTCGGCCGACGGCTGCAGGTCGACGTCGGCGAGGACGAGGCATTCTCCTTCGACCAGCTGGCCGAACAGCCCGCACGGTGAGCCGGTCGCCCGCCCCGGTTGCAGTCGTCACCGGCGCAGCCGGAAACCTCGGGCCGGTGTGGACCGGGGGGCTGCTCGACGCGGGCTACCGGGTTGCTGCGCTGACCCTCGAAGGCACGGAGCAGGATCCGGTGCTGGTCGAGCTCGGCTCAACGTACGGCGACAACCTGGACGTGGTCACCGCAGACGTCACCTCCCGCGAGGACCTCGACGCCGCCGCGACCCACGTTCTAGGGCGGTGGGGTTCCCCTGACGTGCTGGTCAACAACGCAGGTGTCGACGTCCCGCCGCGGCCGGGCGAAGGCACGCTCCTCCAGGACGTCTCCGCCGACACGTTCCGGCGGGTGCTCGAGGTCAACGTGCTCGGTGCCTTCCAGGCGATGCAGGTCTTCGGCGCGGCGATGGCGGCCGCCGGGGGCGGCAGCATCGTGAACATCGGGTCGCTCTACGCGAGCGTCTCGCCCGACCCTCGCATGTACGACCACGTGCCGATGGAGCCACCGTTCCTGAAGCCACCGGCGTACGGCGCCTCGAAGGCCGGCTTGGTCAACCTCACCCGCTACTTCGCGACGCATCTGGCGAGCCAGGGCGTGCGCGTCAACACGCTGAGCCCCGGTGGTGTTGCGGGTGGCCAGGACCCGGAGTTCGTGCGGAAGTTCTCGGCGCGGGTGCCGCTCGGCCGACTGGCACGGCCCGATGAGCTCGTGCAGCCGCTGTTGTTCCTGGCGTCCGACGCCTCGTCGTACGTCACCGGTATCGAGCTGAAGGTGGATGGTGGCTTCACAGCCTGGTGAGAGCACTGGTGTCCTGCCAGACGCGCCGAACATCATCGACGGCAAGCCACGGGCGGGCTCGTCGGGGATGGGCGAGCGGCGGTCGCCGGCGACCGGCCTGCCGATCGGAACGTTCGCGCTCTCCGACGCACGCGATGTCACCGACGCGGTCAGCGGCGCGCGGGCCGCGCAGCGGGAATGGGCCGCACGCACCGTCGTCGACCGGGGGCTCGTGCTGCGCCGGTTCACCCAGGCGTTGGAGGCGCACGCCGACGAGCTGGTCGACCTGGTCGTCAGCGAGACCGGCAAGCCGCGGCGCGACGCAGCTGGTGAGCTCGGCGGTGCGGTGGAGATGGGCTACTTCGTGGCTGGCGAGGGCCGGCGCTTCTACGGCCGGACCACCACCAGCGGCGTCCCCCATAAGTCGGTGTCACTGGTGCGCTCGCCCATCGGGGTGGCCGCGCTGATCGCCGCGGCGAACACCCCGCTGCCGAACTATGCCTGGAAGGTGTTCCCGGCCCTGCTCTGCGGCAACTCCGCGGTGCTCAAGCCGTCGGAGCACACTCCCCTCAGCGCGACCCGCTTCGTCGAGATCGCCCATGAGGCCGGCGTGCCGGCCGGCGTGCTGCAGCTGGTGCACGGTCACGGCGACGTGGCCGGTGCCGCGCTGGCCGACGCCGACGTGGACGTGCTCAGCTTCACGGGCTCCGCGGCCGTCGGCCGCCGGATCGCCGCGGCCACCGGGAGCCGGTTGGTCAAGACCTGCCTCGAGCTCGGCGGCAAGAACCCGCTCGTGGTCTGCGACGACGCAGACCTCGATCGAGCTGCAGCTGCCGCGGTCCTCTCCGCGTTCAGCAACGCCGGCCAACGTTGCGCCGCCGGCAGCCGCTTCATCGTCATGGATGCGGTCTACGACGCGTTCAAGGAGCGCCTGCTGGAGCGGACCGCGGCGCTCAAGGTCGGCAGCGACGACGACTGCGACCTCGGCCCGGTCGTCAGTGAGCGGCAGCTGACGTTCATCCTCGAGGCGGTGGAGCAGGCCCGCTCGGCCGGCGTCCGGATCCTCGCGGGTGGGCATCGCCTGACCCATGGCCGCCTCGCGAACGGCTACTACCTGGCGCCGACCCTCCTGGAGGAGCCCGCCGACGACGTGATTGCCGGCCGTGAGGAGCTGTTCGGGCCGATCAGCGCGCTCTTCCGGGTCTCGAGCTTCGCCGAGGCGCTCGACCGCGCCGACGACACGCCGTACGGCCTCACCGCCGCGGTGTGGACCCGCAGCGTCGACCGTGGCCAGGTGTTCGTCGAGCGGGCGAAGGCGGGCATGGTCGTGGTCAACGGCCCGACCTACGGCAGCGAGCCGCACATGCCCTTCGGTGGCTTCAAGCAGTCCGGGAACGGATTCCGCGAGGCGGGCACCGAGGCGCTCGATGTCTACTCCGACTGGAAGACGGTGTCGGTCCTGCACGACCCCGCGGCGGCCTTCGCCTCGCCGCGATGACCCCCACGGTCGTCGCTCTCGTGCCTGCACGCGGCGGCAGCAAGCGGATCGTCGGCAAGAACGTGCGCGAGCTGCGCGGTCACCCGCTCCTCGCGTACACGATCAGCGGCGCCGTGCGGTCCGGCGCCTTCTCCGACGTGGTGGTGTCGACCGACGACCCGGACATCGCTGCGGTCGCGCGACGCTACGGAGCCAGTGTGCCGTTCCTGCGGCCACCGGCAATGGCGCAGGACGCCTCGCCGGACATCGACTGGGTCCAGCACGCTCTGGCGGCTCTGCGGGCAGACGGCAGGGCGGTTGACGCGTTCGCGATCCTGCGGCCGACCAGCCCCCTGCGCCCCGCCACGTCCATCGCAGCCGCGGTGTCCGCTCTCCTCTCCGACCCGGCCGCCGATTCGCTCCGGGCCGTGGAACCGGTCTCGGAGCATCCCGCCAAGATGTGGGTGCTGGACGGGCGCGGTGAGCGCATGACGCCCTTGCTGGACGACGACGGCGCCCGGCCTCCCTGGCACAGCACCCCCTATCAGGCGCTGCCGCCGGTCCTGGTCCAGAACGCTAGTCTCGAGGTGGCCTGGACCCGGACCGTCGACGAGCTCGGCTCGATCGCGGGCCATCAGATCAGGCCGTGGGTCACGGAGTCGTACGACGGCTTCGACCTCAACCATGAGACCGACTGGCTGCTGCTGGAACGCCTGCTCGATCTGGGCCTGGCGGACCTGCAGGAGCCCGACCTCGTCCCCGAGGGGACGCCGCCCCCGCACACACCCACGGAGCGCTGACGTGCCTGCCCTGACCTTCGTGCCACCCGAGGTCTTCGAGTCGACCTGGCACTCGGAGAAAGGCACGCCCGAGGAGCGCGCGGCGGCGTTCGCCGACCTCGCCCGCCTCAACACCCTCTCGATGGTCATGCAGGCCGGCTCCGGTCACCTGGGCTCCAGCTTCTCCGCGCTGGACATCGTCAGCTGGGTCTACCTCACGCGCCTCGACGTGTACGGCGGCGACAGTGCCGCCGAGCTGGCCGGCACGTTCTTCTCCTCCAAGGGGCACGACGCCCCCGGCGTCTACGCCGTGCTGACGGCCACTCGCCGCCTGGACCCCGCGCTCGTCCACCGGCTGCGCCGGCTGGACGGGCTGCCCGGCCACCCCGACGTGCGCACGCCGTGGGTCGAGGCGAACACGGGTTCGCTGGGGATGGGCATCTCCAAGGCGAAGGGCATGATCGAGGCGGACCGTCTTCTCGGCACGTCCCGGCCGGTCTACGTGATGACCGGGGACGGCGAGCTGCAGGAGGGCCAGAACTGGGAGGCCCTGCAGGGTGCCGCGAACCGCGGCCTGTCCGAGCTGACCGTCATCGTCGACCATAACAAGATCCAGAGCGACACCTGGGTCCGGCGGGTGTCCGACCTCGGCGACCTGGAGGCCAAGTTCAGCGCCTTCGGCTGGGCCGTCCGGCGGTGCAACGGCCACGACCTCACCGCCGTCGCCGACGCCGTGACAGCGCTCGAGCAGGACCCGCGACCGGGGGTCCTGGTGGCCGACACCGTCAAGGGCAGCGGTGTCTCGTTCATGGAGGAGTTCGCACAGGACGGCGACTTCTACCCGTTCCACTCCGGCGCGCCCTCCGAGGGGGACTACACGCGTGCGCTGGCGGAGATCACCGAGCGGGTCACCGAGCGGATGGACCACCTCGGAGTCGATCTCACGACGTTCCAGGTCGACGTGCCCGCGCGGAGCGCCACCACCGGCGCCAAGCTGGTGGACGCGTGGGCGGCCGCGCTGGTTGAACGTGCCGCTCGTG
>JAVEDJ010000339.1 GCA_030841025.1 Actinomycetota bacterium | reverse complement strand
TCCAGCACAACCTCGACCCCCGAGTCGGCCAGCTGCTTGACGATGTCGTCGATGTTCTCGGGCGCAAGACCCGACGCGTTGGCCTCGGAGGCGACGGTCTGGGCCGGGATGAGCCCGGTGCCGTCCCCGCCATCGCGCAGCCGCGCCACGACGTCGCTCACGGCTTCCGGTAGTACAACGATTGCTGCCACGCAAGTCAGTGTGCCCCGTGGTCGGGCAAATCGCTGCGGAATAGTCGGACCCGACGAAATCCGTCGGGCAGGACGCGCGATCCCCGCTGTACAGCAAGGGAAGGTCAAACCATTAGAGCGTGCCGATGGCCTTGTTGCGCAGCTCGCGACGATGCGCCTCGAGGCTGATCAGCTCGGCGAAGAGCCGGTTGTACTCCGCCGTCTGCTCCACCGGGTTGATGCGCTGCAACCGCGACTTCACGTCGGCGATGGTGCGTGTCACAGCGAGCTCTTCCAGACGCGCAAGAACCTCGACGGCATAACGCTGTTGGGCGGTTTCGTCACTCGGCATGGGCTCGACCGCGAGCTCGCGCGCGAGGCGTCGTACGTCGTCGTCGGCGGCCATCGATTCGACGCGTTCCACCCACGCGGCGCCACCCGCCGCGGCGTACGTGACGCCGCCGGCGGCGGCCACCGCATCGCGTACGGCGGCGTAGGCGGGCGCCGTGAACACACTGCGGTCGAGCGCGTCGAACTCCTCGGCCAACCGCGGCACCTGCAGGACGACCTTGAGTGCCCCGCGTTCCATGGCCAGCGCCGGATCCCGCCGATCGGGTCGAGTCGTCACACTGGGCTGGTTAGTCGTCACTGGTTGTTCCTGCGACGGCCGTGGGCGGTCCGCAGGCTTGCGGTAGCTGCGCACCCGGTTGACGACCTCGAGCGGCTCGGGGACGCCGACCCAGCCGGCGAGCTGCCGCGCGTAGTCATCGCGCAGGGACTGGTCGCGGATGCGGGCGACGATCGGGATGGCCTGCTCGAGGGCGCGCGTGCGGCCCTCGGGGGTGTCGAGGTGGATGTCCTTGCGCGCAAGGATGCCGGTGCGGATCGCGAACTGGAACAGCGGCACCCGGTTGGCGATCAGGTCGCGCACGGCCAGGTCACCCTTGGCCTGGCGCAGCTCGCACGGGTCGGCGCCGGTCGGCTCCACCGCGACGAAGGTCTGGGTGGTGAAGCGCTGGTCGAACTCGAACGCCCGCTCTGCCGCCTTCTGCCCGGCCGAGTCGCCGTCGAAGGTGAAGACGACCTCACCACGAAACTCGTTCTGGTCCATCAGCAGCCGGCGCAGCACCTTGATGTGGTCCTCGCCGAACGACGTACCGCAGGTGGCGATCGCCGTCTCGACACCTGCGAGGTGGCAGGCCATCACGTCGGTGTAGCCCTCGACGACCACGGCCTGCATGCGTCGCGCGATGTCCTTCTTCGCCAGGTCGACGCCGTAGAGCACGGTGGACTTCTTGTAGATCGGCGTCTCGGGAGTGTTGACGTACTTGGCCTCGATGCGGTCGTCGTCGAAGATGCGCCGCGCGCCGAAGCCGATGACGTCGCCGGTGATGTCGCGGATCGGCCAGAGCAGCCGGCCCTTGAAGCGGTCGATCGGGCCGCGTTGCCCGTTGTTCGACAGACCACCCGCGACGAGCTCCTCCTGGGTGAACCCGCGGCCACGCAGGTGCCGGGTGAGCGCGTCCCAGTCCTTGGGTGCGAAGCCGACCCCGAAGTGCTCCGCGGCCGCCTGGTCGAAACCGCGCTGGGTGAGGAACTCGCGGGCCGGCGCGGCGGCGGGTGTGGCGAGCTGCTCTGCGTAGTACTGCGCGGCGACCTTGTGCGCTTCGATGAGCCGGCTGCGCTGGCCGGCCTGCCGGTTGGGCGCGGCGCCGCCCTCCTCGTAGCGCAGCGAGATGTTGTAGCGGGCGGCGAGGCGCTCCACGGTCTCGGCGAAGGAGAGGTGGTCGAGCTTCATCACGAACGAGATGACGTCGCCGCCCTCGTTGCAGCCGAAGCAGTGGAAGCTGCCGACGCTGGGGCGCACGGAGAAGGACGGGCTCTTCTCGTCGTGGAAGGGGCACAGGCCCTTGAAGTTGCCGCCGCCGGCCGACCGGAGGGTCACGTAGTCGCCGACCACCTCGGCGAGGTCGGCCCGCTCCTTGACGAGCAGGACGTCCTCGTCACGGATCCGGCCTGGCACGGCGGGCAGTCTACGTGCGGTGCGGCGTACGACGGCGCGGCCGTCCCCAGGCGGGGCGGGCTGTGCCTCGCTGCATGATCAACGCGGTGGGGAGGGGGTGGGGAGGGGGGTAGACGGATCGGCCAGCTGATCGCGGTCGACAACCGCACGGGAGCGCACCAGGGCCTTGATGGCGTCGGCGGCGTCCCAGTCGTTGACGTTCATGCCGGCCATGACCCGTCCCTGGCGCAGCCAGAAGGCCAGCCACGGCGACCCCGACGCCGGGTCGCCTCGCAGCACCACGTCGTCGTAGCCCCCGCGGCCGACGTGGCCGTGGTACTCCATGGACAGGTCGTACTGGTCGGTGAAGAAGTAGGGCAGCTTGGTGTAGGGCTCGGTGGTCTTTCCGTCGGCCTCCGCGGCCATCGCGGCACCGGCTGCCGTGCCCTGGTTGCTGGCGTTGGCCCAGTGCTCGACCCGGACCTGTTGGTCGAGCAGCGGGTGGAAGGCGTTGGCGACGTCGCCGGCCGCCCAGATGGCGCCGTCCGAGGTCTGCAGCCGCTCGTCGACCACGATGCCGTTGTCGACCTCCAGCCCAGCCGCCTCCCCCAGCCGGACGTTCGGCGTGACGCCGACCCCGACGACGACGGCGTCCGCGGCGACCAGCTGGCCGGTGGTGGTCTGGACCCCCGTCACCTTGCCGTCGGCGCCCTCGATGGTGGTGACTCCTGAGCCGGTGCGCACGTCGACGCCGTGCCCGCGATGCATAGCCGCGAAGATCTCGCCGACCTCGCGACCCAGCGCCGCGTGCAGCGGAGCGGGCTGCGGCTCGATCAGCGTGACCTCGACACCGTGGTGGCGCGCGGCTGCCGCGACCTCGAGCCCGATCCAGCCCCCACCGACGACCACCAGCGCGCCACCGCGGCCGAAGACCTCGCGCAGCCGCTCGGAGTCGCCAAGCCGGCGCAGGTAGTGCACGCCCGCGAGGTCGGCGCCGGGCACCGTCAGCTTGCGCGGCGACGAGCCGGTGACCAGCAGCAGCCGGTCGTAGCCGACCCGCTCGCCACCGGCAAGCTCGATCTCCTTGCGCGTCCGGTGCAGGCCGGTGACGGTGACGGCCAGCCGCAGCTCGACGTCGTGGTCGGCGTACCACCTCTCCGGGTGCACGTAGACCTTGTCCTTGGCCTCGTCACCCTTGAGGAAGCCCTTGGACAGCGGCGGGCGCTCGTAGGGACGTTCGCGCTCGTCGCCGACCAGCACGATGCGCCCCTCGAACCCGTGCTCGCGCATCGCCTCGGCAGCCTTGGCCCCGGCGAGGCTCGCGCCCACGATCACATGCGTCGCCATGGTGCTCATCCTTCCCGCAGCGCGGCGTGGCTAGCCATCGCCGAGGGGTCGGTCAGGGAGGCGACGTGGTCGAGCACCGCGCGGAGGCGGCCGGCATCGTCGCCGGCCTCCAGCCAGGCACCGCGGGCGATCGGGTCGAGACCCTCCGGCGCCCGCTTGAGCAACGCGTCGACCAGGTCGTGCACGACCTCGCGCTGCTCGGCGTAGCGGCTGGTGGCGGGTTCCCGCTCCATGACGTAGCGCGCCGTCACGGCCTTGAGCACCTCGCACTCCAGGCGGGTCGCCCGGGGGACGACGAGGTCGGCGTCGTACCGCGTGAGCTGGCCACCGCCGAACATCTCCCGGGTCGCCTCCTCGGCCGCCTGGCAGAACCGTCCGATCAGCTGGCTGGTGGCGTTCTTCAGGGCGGCCAGCGCCCGATGGCTTCCGTCGTACGCCGTGGGCCAGAACGGCTGGGACACCAGCCGGTCGAGCGCCTCGGCGACCTCGTCGGGCGTCGCGTCCGGCCAGCGGTCGGCGGTCAGCGCGGTCAGCGCCGCCCGCTCCCCCGCGTCGGTGAGGACCTCCACGCGCAGGTGCCCGCCGTGGATCGCGTCCTCCAGGTCGTGCACGGAGTAGGCGATGTCGTCGGACCAGTCCATGACCTGCGCCTCGAGGCACCGCCGGCCCTCCGGTGCCCCCGCGCGCAGCCAGCGGAAGACGTCGAGGTCGTCGGCGTAGACGCCGTACTTCACCCGATCGGTGTCGGCGCCCCACGGGTACTTGCAGGCCGCGTCCAGCGATGCGCGGGTGAGGTTGAGCCCCGCGCTGCGGCCCTCGGGCGAGAACGACTTGGGCTCGAGGCGGGTGAGGATGCGCAGGCTCTGCGCGTTGCCCTCGAAGCCGCCGGCGTCCGCCGCGATCTCGGCGAGCGCGGACTCCCCGTTGTGGCCGAACGGCGGGTGGCCGAGGTCGTGGGCCAGGCACGCGGTCTCCACCAGGTCGGGGTCGCAGCCGAGCACCTTCCCCAGGCCGCGCCCCACCTGGGCGCACTCGAGGGAGTGGGTCAGGCGCGTGCGCGGGAAGTCGCTCTCGCCGGGTACGACGACCTGCGTGGTGGCGGCGAGACGGCGCAGCCCGGCGGAGTGCAGTACCCGGGCCCGGTCACGTTCGTAGGCGCTGCGCCCCGGGCGCTTGACCGGCTCGTCCACCCAGCGCTCGCCGTCGTGCGCGTCGTAGCCGGGGCGATCCGGCCGGGTATGGCGGGCGGGGCGTGCGGGGTTCGCGGGGCTCGCCGGCTTCGCGGGGTCGGCGGTCATAGCGCGTTCGGTCCCGCGTCGACGCTGCGATGGAAGCCCTTGTAGTAGAGGTAGCCGAACGACTCCCGCAGCACGTAGCGGACCTCGACCTCGCGAGTGCGTACGGCGGGACCGCGGCGCGTCGGGGACATGGCCGCATCGATTCCCGCGTCATGGGCCATCGAACCCGTGCGCAACGAGTGCCACGGGTCGGTGACGACCACCGCGGTCGACCACTTGCGTTGCTGCATCGCGGCTGCGACCGCCCGCACGCTGCTCAGCGTGTCATGGCCGGAGCCCACCGCGGTGATGCGGCGAGCGGGGACACCGTGCTGAGCGAGCCAACGCTTGCCCGCGTCCGCCTCGGTGAAGCGGTCGCCGACCCGGTTGCCACCGACGGTCACGATGCGCGGCGCGACGTCGTCCCGGTAGAGGTTGCGCGCGTGCACCAGTCGCGCGGTGAAGACCGACGAGGGCCGCCCGTCGAACTGGGCGGCACCGAGGACCACGATGACGTCCGACACCCGGCGGTCGTCCTGCCGCGCGACCCACCACACCCGGCCCGCCGCGAACAGCACGGCCGCCAGGGCAACGAGAACCACGGCCGTCACGGTCTTGACGGCCATCCGGAGCAAGGTCAACGCGCGGTCACCGGCTGTCGCTGCCTGCGCCGACGATGGCCGCGCGGCCGGCCTCGAGCCGAGCGACGGGGACGCGGAACGGCGAGCAGGAGACGTAGTCGAGCCCGACCTCGGCGAAGAAGTGGATGGAGTCGGGGTCGCCGCCGTGCTCGCCGCAGACGCCGACGTGCAGGTCCGGGCGGGCGGCCCGACCCTCCTCGGTGGCGATGCGCACCAGCCGGCCGACGCCCTCCCGGTCGAGGGACTCGAACGGGGACACACCGAAGATGCCCAGCTCGAGGTAGCGACTGAAGAAGGCCGCCTCGACGTCGTCGCGGGAGAAGCCCCAGCCCATCTGGGTGAGATCGTTGGTGCCGAAGGAGAAGAACTCGGCCGCCTCGGCGATCTGGCCGGCGGTGAGCGCGGCGCGGGGCACCTCGATCATCGTGCCGACGAGCGCGCCGAGGTCCTGGCCGGTGCTCTCCTGCACCTCGGCGAGGATGCCGCGGGCCTCGTCGCGGATGTTCTCCAGCTCCTGCACGGCACCGACCAACGGCACCATGATCTCCACCCGTGGGTCCTTGCCCTCGGCCTTGAGCTGCGCAGCGGCCTCGGCGATCGCCTTGACCTGCATGCCGAACAGGCCCGGTACGACGAGACCGAGGCGGACGCCGCGCAGCCCGAGCATGGGGTTGGCCTCGTGCAGGCGACGGACGGCGTCCAGCAGCTTGCCGTCACGCTCGACGTCGTCGGAGCCGCCCTTGTCGGCGCCGACTCCCGCCTCCGCCAGGGACACCTTGACGGACAGGTCGGTGAGGTCGGGGAGGAACTCGTGCAGCGGGGGGTCGAGCAGCCGCACGGTCACCGGCAGACCGTCCATCGCGGTGAAGATGCCGACGAAGTCCTCGCGCTGCAGCGGCTCGAGCGCATCGAGCGCGGCGTGCCGCTCGTCGTCGCCCTCGGCCAGGATGAGCCGCTCGACGTGCTGGCGGCGCTCGCCGAGGAACATGTGCTCGGTGCGGCACAGGCCGATGCCCTGCGCGCCGAAGCGGCGAGCCCGTTCCGAGTCCTCGGGGGTGTCGGCGTTGGCCCGCACCTTGAGCTGCCGCTTCTCGTCGGCATGGCTGATGACGCGGTGCACGGCCTTGACGAGGTCGGACGCCTCGTCGGAGTCCGGGTCGATCTCGCCCTCGAAGTACTGCACCACCTCCGACGGCTGCACCGGGACCTCGCCGAGGTAGACCGCCCCCGACGTGCCGTCGATGGAGATGACGTCGCCCTCCTCGACGACCGTCCCGTCCCGGGCGGTGAACTTCCGGTTCTTGAGGTCGACGTCGAGCTCCTCGGCGCCGCACACACAGGTCTTGCCCATGCCGCGGGCCACGACGGCCGCGTGCGAGGTCTTGCCACCGCGGCTGGTCAGGACGCCCTGCGCGGCGATCATGCCGTTGAGGTCGTCCGGGTTGGTCTCGCGGCGTACCAGGATCACGGCCTCGCCGCTGTTGGCCATCTGCTCGGCGCGGTCGGAGTCGAACACCGCCTTGCCGACCGCCGCGCCAGGCGAGGCGTTCATGCCCTTGGCGATCTGCTCCTTGTCGGCGTCGGCATCGAACCGCGGGAACATCAGCTGCGCGAGCTGGTCACCGGTGACCCGCGAGACGGCCTCGTCGATGTCGATCAGGCCCTGGTCGATCAGCTGCGTGGCAATGCGGAACGCCGCACCCGCCGTACGTTTCCCGACCCGCGTCTGCAGCATCCACAGCTTGTTGCGCTCGATGGTGAACTCGATGTCGCACAGGTCGCGGTAGTGGTCCTCCAGCGTCTTCATGATCTCCAGCAGCTGGTCGAACGCCGGCTTGTCGATCTCCTCGAGCTGCTCGAGCGGCAGCGTGTTGCGGACTCCCGCGACCACGTCCTCGCCCTGCGCGTTCTGCAGGTAGTCGCCGTAGATGCCCTGCTGCCCCGAGCCCGGGTCCCGGGTGAAGGCCACACCGGTGCCCGAGTCCATGCCGAGGTTGCCGAACACCATCGCCACCACGTTGACGGCCGTGCCGAGGTCGGCCGGGATGCGCTCCTGGCGGCGGTAGAGGATCGCGCGCGGCGCGTTCCACGAGTCGAAGACGGCCCGTACGGCGAAGTCCATCTGCTCGCGCGGGTCGGTCGGGAACTCGCGGCCCGCCTGGTCGCGCACGATCCCCTTGAACGTGTCGACCAGAGCCCGCAGGTCGTTCTCGTCCAGGTCGAGGTCACTGTCGGTGCCCTTGGCCTGCTTCGCCGCCTCGAGTGCCTCCTCGAAGTGGTCGCCGTCGATGTCCAGCACCGTCTTGCCGAACATCTGGATGAGCCGGCGGTAGGAGTCCCACGCGAAGCGCTCGCTGCCGGCCTGCTTGGCCAGGCCCTGCACCGACTCGTCGTTGAGGCCGATGTTGAGGACCGTCTCCATCATGCCTGGCATCGAGAACTTGGCGCCGGAGCGGACGGAGACCAGCAGCGGGTCGTCGGGCTGGCCGAGCTTGCGGCCCATCTCCTTCTCGAGCGCGCCCAGGTGCTCGGACACCTCGTCGCGCAGCTCGGTGGGCTCGTCACCGGTCTCGAGATAGGTGTTGCACGCCTCGGTCGTGATGGTGAACCCAGGCGGGACCGGCAGACCGAGGTTGGTCATCTCGGCGAGGTTCGCGCCCTTGCCACCGAGCAGGTCCTTCAGGTCCCTGTTGCCCTCGGTGAAGTCGTAGACGTACTTCGGCACGGCCAGCACCCCTCACGTGATCATCGTCGACCCTTGAGACTGCGTCCGGAGCCTACCCATCCGCGCCGCGGCGCCTCGCTGAGGCGCCGCGCGGGGCCGCTCAGGTGCCGAACGCGCTCAGCACTGCGACCGTGTCTATGCCCAGTCGTTCCAGCTGGTAGCCGCCCTCGTGCACCAGCACGGTCGGCAGTCCGAGCGCGGCCAGCCGCTCCCCCGCTCGGCGGAAGCCGTCGGTGCTGACCTCCAGCGGACTCTCGGGATCGACACCGGCGGCGTCCACCCCCAGCGACACGACCAGCACCACCGGCCCGAACGCCTGCACGCGCGCGATCACCTCGTCGAGAGCGGCGAGCCAGCCTCCGTCGCCGGTGCCCGGCGGCAGCGGCCGGTTGTACGTCGTCCCCTCCCCCTCGCCCCGTCCGCGCTCGTCGGCGAACCCGACGAAGTGCGGGAACCAGCCGGCACCCGGATCCACGTGCAGCGAGCCGTAGAACACGTCCGCCCGGTCGTAGAAGATCGACTGCGTCCCGTTGCCGTGGTGCGCGTCGAGGTCGAGCACTGCGACCCGCTCGATGCCGCTGTCGCGCAACCGTTGCCCGGCGGCCGCCGCGTTGTTCAGGTAGCACGACCC
>JAVEDJ010000330.1 GCA_030841025.1 Actinomycetota bacterium | reverse complement strand
GCCGCGGGACTGGTGTTCGACGAGAACCGCCGGGCCGGGCTCGCCGCCGTGGTCGCGGAGCGCCTCGCCGCGACCGGTGCCCCCACGGTCACCGACTACCTGGGCGCGCTGGCGCGTCAGGGCGGGGCCGACGAGCGGCAGCGGCTGATCGACCGCGTCACCGTCCAGGAGACCTACTTCTTGCGCAACCCACCGCAGATCGAGGCCCTTCGGCATCGGGTGCTGCCCGACCTGCTGCGCCGTACCGCGCAGCGCGACCGCCCCCTCACCATCTGGAGCGCGGGCTGCTCGACGGGCGAGGAGGCTTACACGCTGGCGATGCTGGTGCACGACCTGGCACCGTCGGGCGCTCAGCCCGAGGACCGCCCCGCGGCGCGGATCATCGCCACAGACGTCTCCGCGGCGGCCTTGGACGTCGCCGCCCGGGCGACGTACAGCGGGCGAAGCCTGCAGGCCGTACCGCCGGTCGAACGTGATCGCTGGTTCGTTCCTGGCCAGCCACCGGCGCTGGTGGTGCGCGACGACGTACGGCGCATGGTGGAGCTGCGCCGGCACAACCTCGTGACGGAGCGGCCGCCGTTCGCCCCCGGTGAGGTCGACCTGATCGTGTGCCGCAACGTCACCATCTACTTCTCCCGTGCGACCACGCGCGCGGTCATCGGCTCCTTCCATGACGTGCTGCTCGATGGCGGCTATCTGCTGCTCGGGCACTCCGAGACGCTCTGGCAGGTCAGTGACGCGTTCACCCTCGTGCCGCTCGGCGAGGCGTTCTTCTATCGACGCGGCAGCCTTGCCGGCGCCCAGGCCGCCGGCCGAATGCCCATTGCCCTCACCGGCGGACCGGGTCGATCGGGCCTCGATCCCACAGTCGTCGTGCCCCGCCGACGATCGCGAGCTGGCGGTCCGGTGGAGCGCCGCCCCACCGCGGCGGACGAGGACGCCACGGCAGCCGCCGAGCTGGGCAGCCCACCCGCCGCACCGGACCAGGTCACGGACGCGCGCGAGGCGCTCGCGGCGGGCGACTACCGCGACGCCGTCCGGCTCGCCGAGCTCGCCGTCGCGGCCGAGCCCCTGCTCGCCGAGGCCTACGTGCTGCTGGGCCACGCCCGGTCGGTGCTCGGCCTGGACTCGCAGTCGGTGGAGCCGCTGCGCAAGGCCGTCTACCTCGCCCCGACCGCCGGGCACGCGCACTTCCTGCTCGCGGGTGCCCTCGCTCGGCTCGGGGAGCACGCCGCGGCGGCCGTCTCCTACCGTGCCGCCGCCCGCTCGCTGCCGTCGGTGCCGGCGCCGATCCTGCAAGAGCTGCTGGGCGGTCGCTCTGTCACCGAGCTGGCCGAGGTCTGCGAGCGGCTGGCGCGGGCCGCGAGCGAGCTGGTGACCGACGAGGACTCGACCGCCGCCCGCAGGAACGCGTCATGAGCGGCTACGTGACCTTCATGATGGGTGGCCGTGAGATGGCCGGCCGGCTCACCGACGTACGCGAGGTGGCACGCGCCGTCGGTGTGGAGCCGCTGCCCGGTGCCCGGGCCCCCGTGACCGCATTGCTGACCTTGCGCGGGCACCCGCTCCCTCTGGTGGACCTCCGCACCGAGGCCGACGCCCGCGATGTCGGTGACGTGCTGGTCCTGGTTGCGGATGCCGACGGCATGCTGGGCCTCGCCGTCGACGGCGTGCTGGCGGTCCTGACACCGGACGAGCTCAGCCCGCTCGACGACACCTACCCGACCTCGCGCGCCCTGCCGTCGTACGTCCTGGAGGTACGACGCAACGCCCGTGGGGAACCCGTCTTCGTCGTCTCGCTGCGTGCGCTCGCCGGTCTCGTCCCTGCCTGACCCGCCGAGCTGACGATCTCGGACTGCGGCTTAGACGTAGCGCTCGAGGATGGACGACTCGGCCAGCCGGGAGAGGCCTTCGCGCACCGAGCGGGCCCGCGACTCGCCCACACCCTCGACCGCCTGCAGGTCGTCGATGCTCGCGGCGAGCAGCTTCTGCAGGCTGCCGAAGTGCTCGACGAGCCGGTCGACCACCAGGCCGGGCAACCGTGGCACCCGGGCCAGCAGGCGGTAGCCCCGGGGGCTGACGGCCACGTCCAGGCTCTCGCTGCTGCCGTAGCCGAAGGCCCGCGCGACGGAGTTGAGGTCGAGCAGCTCGAGTGCGTCGAGCTGGTCGAGCTCGCCGAGCACCTGCTCGACCGTGCGGGCCCGGCGGCCGGTGGTGGCCGGCAGGTAGTCGCGGGCGATGAGCTCACGGTCCGGCTCGACCCCGGCGATCAGCTCGTCGAGCTGCAGCGTCAGCAGCCGGCCGTCGGTGCCGAGCTCGACGACATAGCTCTCGATCTCGCCGGCGATGCGGCGCACCATCTCGAGCCGCTGTGCGACGGCCGACACGTCGCGCACCGTCACGAGGTCCTCGATCTCCAACGCCGAGAGCGTGCCCG
This sequence comes from Actinomycetota bacterium, assembly GCA_030841025.1. Taxonomy (GTDB): domain Bacteria; phylum Actinomycetota; class Actinomycetes; order JACCUZ01; family JACCUZ01; genus BP-173. Next base: position 13,042 of record JAVEDJ010000330.1, on the reverse strand, counting down.
AGACCTCGTCGAGGCGCAGCTTGTAGCGCTCGAGGGTGGCCAGGGCCTGGTTGGCACGGGACAGGATCTGGGTGGAGTCCTCGATGACGTAGCGCTGCCCGGCGACGTAGATCGCGATGATGCTCATCGACTGGCTGACCGAGATGACCGGCAGCTCGGTCTGCTTGTTGACGCGGTCGGCGGTGCGGTGCCGGGTGCCGGACTCGTCGGTCGGGATCGTCGGCTCAGGAACCAGCTGCACGGCCGCGCGCACGATCTTGGTGCAGTCCTTGTCGACGACGATCGCGCCGTCCATCTTGGCGAGCTCACGCAGCCGGGTCGCGCTGAACTCCACGTCCAGGACGAAGCCACCGGTGCAAAGCGTCTCGACGACCTTGTCGTAGCCGAGCACGATCAAGGCCCCGGTGCCGCCGCGCAGGATGCGCTCGAGCCCGTCGCGCAGCGCGGTTCCAGGAGCGATGGCGGCCAACGTGGTGCGCAAGGAGTCGTCGAAGCGCTCGGTGACTGCCACGTGCTGCTCCCGACTCGCTCTCCCGTTGGGCTGAACGCGTCGAGTCTATCTGCGCGGCCGGTGTTGGCCAGTGGCACGCACCGGTCACGAGACGGCAACGGTTTACCTGTCGCGGGTCAGCGGCGGCGGTTGGCGAAGGGGATGACGTCGGCGCCCGGGAAGGCCACGCGCAGCGCGCGCCCGAGGTCGGACACCTCGACCGCCTCGATGCCCGGCGGCACCTTGCCCGGATCGGGTGGGACCAGTGCATGGGTGAAGCCCAGCCGGGCCGCCTCGGCCAGCCGCCGTTGCAACCCCGTCACCCGGCGGATCTCGCCCGCCAGCCCGACCTCGCCGATCGCCACCAACCCGGTGGCCAGCGCCGACTCCTGCGCGCCCCCGGCCAGCGCGAGAGCTACCGCGAGGTCGGTCGCCGGCTCGGTGAGGCGGACCCCGCCGACGCTGGCGGCGTAGACGTCAGCCGTACCGACGTTGACCTTGAAACGCCGCTGCAGCACGGCGAGCACCATCGCGACCCGGCCGGAGTCGAGCCCACTGGTGGTGCGCCGCGGCGTGGCGAGCGTGGAGGGGGCCAGCAGCGCCTGCACCTCGGCCACCAGCGGTCGCTTGCCCTCGACCGTGACCGTGACGCAGGTGCCGGGCACCGCCTCGGTGCGCTGGGACAGGAACAGGCCCGAGGGGTCGGCCAGCCCGGTGATGCCGTCGTCGGCCAGGTCGAAGCACCCGACCTCGTCGGAGGGACCGAACCGGTTCTTGATGCCGCGCACCATGCGCAGCCGGGAGTGCCGGTCGCCCTCGAAGTGCAGCACCACGTCGACCACGTGCTCGAGCAGACGGGGCCCGGCGATGGACCCCTCCTTGGTGACGTGGCCGACGAGCACGGTCGCTATCCCGCGGTCCTTGGCCACCTTGATCAGCGCGGCGGCGACCTCGCGCACCTGGCTGACATTGCCCGGTGAGCCGTCGATCTCGGCGCTGGCAAAGCTCTGCACGGAGTCGAGGACCAGCAGGTCGGGTTTGACGTCGTCGATGTGACCGAGGACGGCGGCGAGGTCGGTCTCGGCCGCGAGGTAGAGGTCGTCGCGCAACGCGCCGATGCGGTCGGCACGCAGCCGCACCTGCGCCGCGGACTCCTCACCGGTGACGTAGAGCACCCGACCCTGATCGGCGGAGCGAGCCGCCACGTCGAGCAGCAGCGTCGACTTCCCGACGCCGGGCTCACCCGCCAGCAGCACGACCCCGCCGGGAACCAGGCCACCGCCGAGCACCCGGTCGAGCTCGTCGACACCGGTAGGACGAGCGCGCGCCGCCTGGACGTCGACGTCGGCGATGGGGCGAGCGGGCGCACTGACCGGGCCCGCCGCCGTCGTACGCACCGGGGGTGCGCTGACGTCGAGCACCGTGCCCCAGGCCTGGCACTCACCGCACCGGCCGACCCACTTGCCAGTGGTCCAGCCGCACTCACCGCAACGGAAGGCGGGACGCTCACGGGCGGCGCTCAGCGCCGATCTGCTGGCCATGTCCGCAGGCTAGGCGGCGCCCCGGACAAAGCCCGCGAGGCGCGCCCCGACCCCGGCGAGCGACCTTCGGGGCCCGACACGCCGGCGTGTCGCGGACGAAGGTCGCTCGTCGAGGGCCGGGTGGCTCAGCGCTGCAGGCTGCGGCTCATGTAGACGGCGACCTCACCCGAGGACTCGGTCCCGTCGAACATGCACAGGTCCAGCCCGCAGAGCACGAACCCCATCCGGCGGTAGGCCGCGATCGCCGGATAGTTCAGGTTCGACGTCTCGAGCCACACATGTATGGCGCCGTGGGCGCTGGCGTCGGCGCCCACGTGACCGATCAGGGCACTGGCGATCCCCAGCCGGCGGGCGTCGGCGTCGACGTACAGGTGCTGGACGGCCATGCGCCGGTTCCAGCGCTGGTACGACGACGCGGCGAAGCCCAGCAGCCCGGAGCTGCCCGGCGACGCCGGTATCGCGACCCAGGCCACGTCCCAGCTCGGCTTGTCGTCGTCCAGCTCGTCGTCGATGGGGGGCGTCCGCGTCAACGGCGTCGACAGGTCCCGTTCCACCAGGGTGATCGAGTGCGCGTCACGTGACACGTCGTACACCGTGTTCGTGGTGTACGAGCGGTCCAGCGCCCTGACGGCTGCGCGATCCCGAGAGGCGTCGTACCTGCGGATCGTCACAGCCATCGGGCTTCCTATCTGCGTCGTGGCTTGGGGTCCGCCGGGTGCAGCGCCAGCTTGCTGCGCGAGGCCAGGTGCGCTTCGCATTGCGTGACCAGCTCGGCGTAGGCCTGGGGCCCGAGCAGCTCGGTCAGCTCGGCCTGGTTGCTGACGTAGACCGGCTCGGTGGCGACATGCGCCTCGGTGTTGCCGCTGCAGTACCAGTCGAGGTCGTGCCCGCCGGGACCCCATCCGCGACGGTCGTACTCCGCGATGGTGACGACCAGGACCTCGGTCTCGTCCGGGCGGGTCACGTGGTCGTAAGTGCGCCGGATCGGCAGCTGCCAGCAGACGTCGGGCTTGGTCTCGATGAAGTGCCGACCGGTGCGCAGCGCGAGGCCGTGCAGGGCACAGCCTTCACCGCCGGGGAAGCCGGGGCGGTTGGCGAAGATGCAGGCGCCGTCCACGACGCGGGTCTTGCGGTCGCCGTCCTCGTCCTTCTCGACCCAGTGCTTCGGGTCGAAGTGCTGCCACGTCTCGGGCGTCAGCTCCTTGACGAACTTCCGGACGCGCTTCTCGTCGTCCTTGTCCGAGAAGTGCGCGCCCAGGGTGCAGCAGCCGATGCCTTCCGGCTGGTCGGCGTAGATGCCCTTGCAGCCGTTGCCGAAGATGCACGTCCACCGCGAGGTCAACCAGGTGAGGTCGCAGCGGAAGACCTGGGCAGGGTCGGCGGGGTCGGGGAACTCGACCCAGGCACGGGGGAAGTCAAGAGGAACCTCTGGCACCCGCCCACCCTACGTTCGTCGGGTGGCGCCGGCATCGCCGACACCGGGGAGATACGGCCGAAGCAGGAATGACCGGGACGTGCCGCCCGGTTCGGCAGGCCATCCACGAAGATGGGCGCCATGCGCCTCGCTGTGCTGGACGTGGGATCGAACACCGTGCACCTGCTGGTGGTCGACGCGCACCGTGGCGCCCGGCCGTTGCCCGCGTCGTCGTACAAGAGTGACTTGCACCTGGCCGAACACCTGAGCGACGACGGCAACATCGACGACGCCGGCGCCGATGCTCTGGTCTCGGCGATCAAGTCGTCGCTCACCGTTGCGGAGGGCCAGGGCACCGAGGACATGATGGCGTTCGCGACGTCGGCTCTGCGTGAGGCACCCAACGGGCCGGGGCTGCTCGAGCGGGTGCATCGGGAAACCGGTGTCGATCTCGAGGTGCTCACGGGGCGCGACGAGGCACGGCTGACGTTTCTCGCCGTACGACGGTGGTTCGGCTGGTCTGCCGGGCGGCTCTTGGTCCTCGACATCGGCGGGGGGTCGCTCGAGATCGCTCTCGGCATCGACGAGGAGCCGGCGCTCACCGAGTCGCTGCCGCTGGGCGCCGGACGGTTGACCCGCGACCGGCTGCCCGGAGACCCGCCCACCAAGGACGACGTCAAGGCGCTGCGCAAGTACATCCGGACCGAGCTCGGCCGGATCCTGCGGCCGTTCCGCGCGGGCGGAGCGCCCGACCATGCCGTGGCGACGTCCAAGACGTTCCGACAGCTGGCCCGCATCACGGGTTCGCCGCCGAGCTCGGAAGGCCTGATGGTGGCGCGCACCTTGAGCGCCGCCGACCTCGACGTGTGGGTGCCGCGCCTGGCGGAGATGTCGACCGCACAGCGCGCCCAGCTGCCTGGCGTGTCGCCGGCCCGGGCACCTCAGTTGCTCGCCGGCGCGCTGGTCGCGCAGGCCACGATGGACCTGTTCGGCCTGGAGACCCTCACGATCTGTCCGTGGGCCTTGCGCGAAGGCATCATCCTGCGCCGGCTGGACTGGATCGAGGGAAGCTAGCCCGCGGCGATTGCGTCGGGTGGTTAACCTGGCGCGGTGGCCGCGGTGGTGAGGGTTCCGGGTGCCAAGGTCGCGTTGTCGACCGCCTCCTGCTATCCCGAGACGTGCACGACGGCCTTCGAGATGGCCGCCGATCTGGGCTTCGACGGCGTCGAGGTCATGGTGTGGACCGATCCCGTCAGCCAGGACCCCGACGCGCTGCGGGCGCTGTCGGACCGGTTCGCGATGCCGATCCTCGCCATCCACGCGCCGTGCCTGCTGCTGACGCAGCGGGTGTGGACCACCGACCCCTGGACCAAGCTGCAGCGGGCCAGGGAGGCGGCCGAGAAGCTCGCGGCGCCCACCGTCGTCGTACACCCGCCCTTTCGTTGGCAGCGTGAGTACGCCCGCGAGTTCGTCACCGGGCTGGCTCGCATGCAGGACGAGTCCGGCGTGGTCTTCGCGGTCGAGAACATGTTCCCGTGGCGGGCGCGCGGCCGTGAGGTGGCGGCCTACCTGCCGCACTGGGACCTGCTCGAGCTGGACGTGCCGGCCACCACCCTGGACCTGTCCCACACCGCGGTGTCTGGGTCGGACGCCCTGGCGGTCTGCGACGCGCTCGGGGACCGGCTGGCGCACGTCCACCTGGCCGACGGTGCGGGGTCGAACAAGGACGAGCACCTGGTCCCCGGCCGCGGCAGTCAGCCCTGCGCCGAGGTGCTGGAACGCCTGGCGGCGCGGGGCTACGCCGGCTGCGTGGTCCTCGAGATCAACACCCGGCGCGCGGTCAACCGTGACGAGCGCGAGGCTGACCTGGCCGAGGGTTTGGCGTTCGCCCGGTTCAACCTGGCGGCCGAGGCAGCGACGTGAGCCGCCAGCTGTTCGACCTCGTGGCCCGCGACTACGACGCCTACCGCCCGGACTACCCCGCGCAGCTGTTCGACGCGCTGGAGTCGGCGATGGGTCAGCCGTTGCTGCGCGCGGACGTCCTCGACGTCGGCGCCGGCACCGGCATCGCGACCCGCGCTCTTGCCGGCCGGGGCGCGAACGTCGTCGCTGTCGACCCGGGGCCGGAGGTGCTCGCGGTGCTGCGGTCGCGATCGACCTCACGCGTGCGCGCCGTGGTCGGCGACGGCAACGCGTTGCCGCTGCCGGACGAGATGTTCGACCTCGTGTCCTACGCGCAGGCCTTCCACTGGACCGATCCCGACCGGTCCATCCCCGAGGCGCTGCGGGTGCTCAAGCCCGGTGGCGTGCTGGCGATCTGGTGGAACCGGCACGACCCGACCGTGCGGTGGTTCGCCGAGCACACGCAGCGGCTTTTCCAGGTGTGCGAGAAGCCGCCGCGCGCCGACGAGTCGTGGGCGGCGGAGCTGCTGCGTGGATCACCGTGGCAGTGCCATGTCGCGACGGTCGAGATCCCTTGGAGCCGTCGGATGAGCCTCGAGGACTACGGGCGCAACCTGTTGACCCAGTCCTACGTCTTCGCCCTCGGTGACCACGCCCCGGCCGTGGTCGCCGAAGAGCTCGAGGCGATCCGCGCCGACCTCGGCACCGACGTCATCGATGAGCCGTTCGTGACCTACACCGTGCTGGCGCGGCCGTGACAGCGGCCGGGCCGAGCCCGGCCCGGCGCGGCCCTGGCCGGCGGCCGGGGTCGGCCGACACCCGCGGAGAGATCCTCGACGCGGCGCGCACCGAGTTCGCCGACCGGGGGTACGACGGCGCGAGCGTGCGCGGCATCGCCCGTGCCGCCTCGGTCGATCCCGCCCTGGTGCATCACTACTTCGGCTCCAAGGAGCAGGTGTTCATCGCGGCGATGGCGCTGCCGGTCGACCCGGGCGAGGTGTTGCCCGACGTACTCGCCGGTGATCGCGACCAGCTGGGTGAGCGGTTCGCGCGGTTGTTCCTCGGGCTGTGGTCCGATCCCGCCTTCCGGGAGCCGATGCTGGCGTTGCTGCGCTCGGCGACGACCAGTGAGCGGGGCGCTCAGATGCTGCGCGAGTTCGTCGCCAGCTCGATGCTGCGCCGGGTCGCCTCGGCGGTGGATGCTCCTGACGCGCAGCTGCGCGTGGCGACGGCTGCTGCCCAGCTGGTGGGGGTGGTGCTGCTGCGCTACGTCATCGGCGTGCCGCCGCTGGCCACCGCGACCGACGAGGAGATCGTCGCCCTCGTCGCGCCGACCCTGCAGCACTACCTCACCGGCGGCTGACCGCGGTCCCCGACCGATCTGCGACGCAGCCAGTCGCCTGCAGGAGGGCTACCGTCGGGTGAACCTCTCCTTCCAGAGACGAGGTGCGCGATGAGCGAGACCGACCAGCCGCGCAGCGACGCCCTCGACGCCATGCTTCGGCTGGGCGCCGGGTTCGGGGACGCCGACCGGCAGCGGGTGCTCGACGCGCTCAGCGCCCTGCAGCCGCACCTGGCCGGGTGGGACCCGGACGACGTGGATCTGGAGATCTCGGTGAAGCACCGGGGCAGCAAGGAGCAGCAGGTCACGCTGCGGGCCGACGTGCCCGGATACCCGCCGCTGGTCGCGAAGGCCGCGAACTCCGACCTGACCCCGGCCCTCGCCGAGGTGAAGCGCGAGCTCATCGCCCAGGTCGAGGCCGCGAAGGGCAAGCGGGAGCCCAAGGAGAACCGGCAGCTGCGCAAGAGGACGACCTAGCCGCCGGGGCTTGACCGCTCGGTCGGTCCGGGACGATATTCAACACATGGTGAATAACAGCCCCGGACCCGCCGCCGTGGCGGCCCAGGACCTCCGCGTCCACCGCGGCGGCCGTGCCGTGCTCGATGGCCTCTCGTTCGAGGTCCCTCGCGGGCTGGTGATGGGGCTGCTCGGTCCGAGTGGCTGCGGCAAGACGACGCTGATGCGCGCGATCGTCGGTGTCCAGGTGGTGTCGGGCGGGCGCGTCGAGGTGCTGGGTCTGCCTGCCGGCAGTGCGCCGCTGCGCTCGCGGGTCGGTTACGTCACGCAGGCGCCGTCGGTCTACGGCGACCTGACCGTCACCGAGAACCTGCGCTACTTCGCCGCGATCCTGGGCGCCGCCGACGCCGACGTACGCCGCGTCGTGGACCAGGTCGGCCTGTCCAGCCAGGCCGACTCGGTGGCCGGCGCACTGTCCGGTGGTGAGCGCGCCCGGGTGTCCCTCGCCGGCGCCCTGCTCGGGACGCCCGAGCTGCTGGTGCTCGACGAGCCCACGGTGGGCCTGGACCCGGTGCTGCGCCGTGACCTGTGGCAGCTCTTCGGACGGCTCGCCAGCCAAGGCGTGACGCTGCTGATCAGCAGCCACGTCATGGACGAGGCCGAGCGCTGCCAACGACTGCTGCTGATGCGCGACGGCCGGGCGCTGGCCGATGACACCCCGCAGGCGCTCTTGGAGCGCACCCAGACCCATGACGTGGAGTCTGCCTTTCTCGCGCTGGTCGACGAGCGCGCACGCACCACGACCGAGGAGGTCCCGTCATGAGCCTGCGCTGCACGCTCGCCACGGCCCGTCGCGTGCTCGCGCAGCTGCGCCACGACCACCGCACCCTGGCCCTGCTGCTGGTCGTGCCGTGCGTGCTCATCTCGTTGCTGGCATGGATCTACGACGGGACCGGGACCTTCGACCAGATCGGGGCGCCGCTGCTCGGGATCTTCCCGTTCGTGGTGATGTTCCTGGTGACCTCCGTCGCGACCCTGCGGGAACGTACGTCGGGGACCCTCGAGCGGCTGCTGACCATGCCGATCGGCAAGCTGGACTTCCTGATGGGTTACGCCCTCGCGTTCGGCCTGCTCGCGGTGGTGCAGGCCGTGGTTGCCAGCGCGCTCTCGTTGCTCGTGCTGGGCCTGGACGTCGTCGGGCCGGCGTGGCTGATCGTCGTGGTCGCCCTGCTCGATGCCTTGCTCGGGATGGCCCTCGGGCTGCTGGTCAGCGCGTTCGCCTCGACGGAGTTCCAGGCCGTGCAGTTCCTGCCGGCAGTCGTGCTGCCGCAGTTCCTGCTGTGCGGGTTGCTCGTGCCCCGGGACCGGATGAACGACGTGCTGCAGGCGGTGTCGGACGTCCTCCCGCTGTCGTACGCCGTCGATGCCATGCGCATCGTGTCGTCTTCCCCGACCGTGCAGGGCGAGGTGTGGCGCGACCTTGCCATCGTGGGTGGCGCGATCGTGCTGGCGCTGGCCCTCGGCGCGGCCACGCTGCGCCGTCGTACGCCGTGACGGGTCGGAGCTGCGGCCGGCTCTAGTGGTAGCGGCGGCGTGAGCTTGCGTACTCGTCTGACCGCTGCGAGCCGGGGCCGTGATGGCCGCGTCCGTCGGACTGCCCGTCGGACTCCTCGTCGGCGTCCTGCGCGGTCAACGGCGCCGCGATGTCCTCGAGCGAGCGCTGCGCGGCGTCCACACCGAGCACCAGCTCGACCAGCCCCGCCGCGATCATCAGGGCGGCACCGATGAAGTACCCGTGGGCCACCGCGTCGCGCCCGGACTCGATGAGCTTGCCGAAGTAGATCGGTCCGATGATGCCGCCCAGGCCGGTGCCTATCGCGTAGAAGAACGCGATCGCCATGGCACGGGTCTCCATCGGGAAGATCTCGCTGACCGTGAGGTAGGCGGCGCTCGCCCCGGCTGACGCGAAGAAGAACACCAGGCACCACATCGCCGTGAGCGTCGTGGCGCTCAGCGAGCCGTTGTTGAACAGCACGCCGGTCAGCACGAGCAGCAACCCCGAGCCGACGTAGGACAGGGTGATCATCACCCGCCGGCCGACGGTGTCGAAGAACTTGCCGAGCAGCAGGGGGCCGAGGAAGTTGCCGAACGCCAGCGGGATGAGGAACCAGGGAGCGGTGGAGTCGGACACCTTGAGGATTTTTGTGAGCACCAGGGCGTAGGTGAAGAACACCGCGTTGTAGAGGAACGCCTGCCCGATGAACAGCGACAGGCCCAGGACGGAGCGCTTGGGGTACATCGTCACCATCGTCTTGGCGATGGTCCCGAAGCCGATGCTGGTGCGCTGCCGGACCGTGATGGTCTCGTCGACCGTCTCGAGCCGCTCGTCGGTGTCGTCCTCGACCTGCTCCTCGATGTCCTGGACGAGCTCCTCGGCCTGCTCCTCCCTGCCGTGGATGAACATCCAGCGGGGGCTCTCCGGCACGTGGCGGCGGACCAGCAGGATCACCAGGCTGAGCACCGCGCCCAGACCGAAGGCGAGTCGCCAGCCGAGATCCATCGGGAACAGGCTCTTGTTCAGCAGCACCACCGAGAGCACTGCGCCGAACGCAGTGCCCAACCAGAACGAGCCGTTGATGATGAGGTCGACCCGCCCGCGCACCCGGGCCGGGATGAGCTCGTCGATGGCCGAGTTGATGGCGGCGTACTCACCGCCGATGCCGGCACCGGTGAAGAACCGGCACACGTAGAAGTACATGGGGTTCATCGAGAAGGCGGTGGCGACGGTGGCCACGAGGTAGACCGCCAACGTGATCAGAAAGAGCTTCTTGCGACCGAGGCGGTCGGCCAGGTAGCCGAAGAACAGGGCCCCTAGGCACGCACCCGCGACGTAGACACCAGCGGCCACACCGATCTGGCTCTCGGTGATCGAGATGCCGCTGCCCTTCTCGGTGAGCCGAGCGCCGAGGGCGCCCACGATGGTGACCTCGAGCCCGTCGAGGATCCACACCGTGCCCAGCCCGATGACGACCAGCCAGTGCCAGCGCGACCAGGGCAACCGGTCCATCCGAGCGGGAATGTCAGTGGTGATCTTTCCTGTCTCGACCCCACTCATCAGGTCCTCCTGCCCGCGGTCGCCGCCGGCGGGGCGGCCCACAACCACGACATGAACTGCCCGGCGACGTCTCCGCGAAACCTGTGGCGGCGACGGCGTTAGCCTGGCCCGGGCGCGGACGAAGGTCGCCGCCGCCCGCTGAGGAGGTTCCGCCTGTGCTCCGCCGCACGCTGCTGACGATGTCACGCAGCACCAAGGTCCGCCGTCTGGTCGAGACGGCCCCCGTGTCCCGCAGTGTCGTGCACCGCTTCGTCGCCGGCGCGACCGCCGAGGAGGCCGTCGCGGCGACGCGATCTCTGCTCGACACCGGCCGGCTGGTCAGCCTCGACCACCTGGGCGAGGACACGGTCGAGCGCGGTCAGGCCGAAGCCACTCGCGATGCCTACCTCACCCTGCTCAAGCTGCTCGCCGAGGACGGCCTGACTGCCGGCGCCGAGGTGTCGGTCAAGCTCTCGGCTGTCGGCCAGGCCCTGGCCGGCGACGGCGAGAGGTTCGCGCTCGACAACGCGTACGCCGTCTGCGAGGCCGCGCAGGCAGCCGGGACGGCGGTCACCATCGACATGGAGGACCACACCACCACCGACTCGACGCTCGGCATCCTGCGCGAACTGCGTCGCGACTTCCCCGACACGGGTGCGGTGGTGCAGTCCTACCTGCACCGCACCGAGGCCGACTGCCGCGACCTTGCGCACGCCGGCTCGCGCGTACGGCTGTGCAAGGGCGCCTACAAGGAGCCCGCGTCGGTGGCGTTCCAGAGCAAGCAGGACGTCGACCGCTCGTACGTGCGCTGCCTCAAGGTGCTGCTCGCCGGCAGGGGCTACCCGATGGTGGCCACGCACGACCCGCGGCTGATCGCCATCGCCGGTGACCTGGTGCGCCGGAACGCCCGCAAGCAGGGCAGCTACGAGTACCAGATGCTCTACGGCATCCGACCCCACGAGCAGGAGCGGCTGGCCGCGGCCGGCGAGAAGATGCGGGTCTACGTGCCCTACGGCGACGAGTGGTACGGCTACCTGGTCCGGCGGATGGCCGAGAAACCTGCGAACCTTGCGTTCTTCCTGAGAGCGGTCGCGACCAAGGGCTGAACCGCGCGGGACGTGGCCGAGGGCATAGGGCAGGACCGGCACGACGGAGGACGTCATGGCTGACCGCATCGCAGTTCTCGGCGCCGGCAAGATGGGGGAGGCGCTGCTCTCGGGCATGTTGCGCGCCGGCCGCCAGCCCGGCGACCTGCTGGTGACGGCCCGCCGACCGGAGCGAGCAGAGCTGCTGCGCGAGCGCTACGCAGTCCACACGGTCAGCAACGCAGAGGCGGCCAAGGATGCCGACACGCTGCTGCTGACGGTCAAGCCGCAGGACATGGGGGCGCTGCTCGACGAGCTCGCCCCCCACGTGCCCGCCGACCGGCTCGTCGTTTCGGCCGCGGCGGGTACGACCACTGCCTTCATCGAGAGTCGGCTCGTGGAGGGCATCGCGGTCGTCCGGGTGATGAGCAACACCCCGGTGCTCGTCGATGAGGCGATGAGCGCCATCTCGGCCGGCTCGCACGCGACCGAGGAGCACCTACGCCGTACCGAGGCCGTGTTCACACCGGTCGGCCGCACGATCCGGGTGCCCGAGTCGCAGCAGGATGCGGTGACAGCGCTGTCCGGCAGCGGGCCGGCGTACTTCTTCTACCTCGTCGAGGCTATGATCGACGCCGGCATCCTGCTAGGCCTGCCCCGGGGCGTCGCCCACGACCTCATCGTGCAGACGGCCATCGGCTCGGCCGTCATGCTGCGCGACTCGGGGGAGCACCCGGTCACCTTGCGCGAGAACGTGACCTCGCCCGCCGGCACGACCATCAACGCCATCCGTGAGCTGGAGAACCACGGCGTTCGGGCTGCGTTCCTCTCGGCCCTCGAGGCGGCCCGCGACCGAGGGCGCGAGCTGGCGGCAGAGGAGTGAGCCGTGTCGTCGTACGACGTGCCGGGGTCGAGGACTGGCAGACCGTGCGCCGACTCCGGCTCGCCTCGCTGGCCGACGCGCCGTACGCCTTCCTGACCTCCCTGCAGGAGGCGCAGGCCTACCCCGACCACCTGTGGCAGGACCGCATCGCGACCACGCCGCACTTCGTCGCGACCGTCGAGGACGCGCCGGTCGGCAAGGCCGTCGTCATCCCCGGCAGTGCCGGGGCGGAGCTGGTGGGAGTGTGGGTCGCTCCGCAGGCACGTGGCCACGGCGTCGTCGAGTCGCTGATCGACACGTCGGTCGCCTGGGCGCGCGAGCAGGGGGACAAGGCCCTGCGGCTGTGGGTCGTCGAGGGCAACGAACGGGCGGAGCGGGCCTACGCGAGGTACGGCTTCAGCCGGACCGGAGCCGTGCAGCCGGTGCCGGGCCGCCCGAACGACACCGAGGTGGAGATGGCCATGTCACTGCGCCGTCGCGACCACCTCGGCCGCTGACGGTCAGGCCGGCATCTGCAGGAACGGCGAGCTGTACGCCGGCGCGTCGCGCAGCACCTCCTCCGCGTCCGCGCGCGTCATGCGGTTGGCCTCTGCCTGCACGACCTTGGCCAGCAGCGACACGTCACCGGGCGTCGCGAGGCCGGTGGCCTCCTCGTGGGACAGCACCCAGGAGACGGCGGCCGTGATGAGGCTTTGCTCGTCCCACGGCTCGTACCACGTCGCGTAGCGCTGCTCGTCGCGCCGCGGCCAGTTGCGCCGCGCCACGCTCTTGATGATCATCAGGCCGACGTCCTGCCGCCGCACCTCCTCGAGCAGGGACTCGTAGGCGCCCAGGT
>JAVEDJ010000324.1 GCA_030841025.1 Actinomycetota bacterium | reverse complement strand
CGCGCACAGCCTCGAACCGCTCCGGCCATGGAAGGCCGAACAGCTCGGTGGCGGCTACGCGCTCTCCTCCTGGGCCGAGAAGACCGCCATCGAGGCCGCCGACGCCGTCGTGGCCGTGTCGGCCGGGATGCGCGACGACGTACTGCGGTGCTATCCCGACGTCGACCCGGCACGGGTCCACGTCGTGCACAACGGGATCGACACTCTGGAGTACCAACCCGATCACGGGACCGACGTGCTGACCCGGCACGGCATCGACCCCGACCGCCCGTCGGTCGTCTTCGTCGGACGCATCACCCGGCAGAAGGGCCTGCCGCACCTGCTGCGCGCGGCTCTCTCACTCGACCCGTCCGTGCAGCTCGTGCTGTGCGCCGGCGCCCCGGACACCGACGAGATCCTCGCCGAGGTCACGATGCTCGTCGACGCGTTGCGCGCCGACCGAGACGGGGTCATCTGGATCCAGGAGATGCTGCCCAAGCCCGACGTCATCCAGATCCTGACCCACGCGACGGTGTTCGCCTGCCCCTCGATCTACGAGCCCATGGGCATCGTCAACCTCGAGGCGATGGCCTGTGAGGTGCCGGTGGTCGCCACGGCCACGGGCGGCATCCCTGAGGTCGTCACCGACGGCGAGACCGGGCTGCTGGTGCCGATCGAGCAGGTCGAGGACGGCACGGGCACCCCGCTGGACCCCTCACGGTTCGAGGCCGACATCGCCGCCCGGCTCGACGAGATCCTCAGCGACCCAGGCCGGGCCAAGGAGATGGGGGAGGCCGGGCGCCGCCGCGCGGTCGAGCAGTTCTCCTGGGCCGCGGTAGCCACGCGCACCCTGGACCTGTACCGCTCTGTGCGCTGAGCAGCTAGCCGACGGGTGTGCTGCACGCGGCCTCGAGGCCGTGCCGAGCGGCAGCTTCGAGCTCGCGCAGCGCCTGCGCCCGGGCGGCCGTCGCCGCCGCCGTGAGGGCCGCGCCGTCGCTGCGACGCGCAACCTCGACGATCCCGAGCAGCCGCTGCGAGAGGGTGAGCACATGGTGGGCCTGCTGTGACGTGGTGCTCGGCAGCAGCGGCCGGGTCGCCCGCGCGGACTGGTGCAACAGCACCTCGGCGGCCGCCGGCTCCCACCGCGCGACGTCGAGCGACAGCAGCAGCTGCGTCGCCTCGCGCATCACCTGGTTCACGGCCCGCTCGGCGTCCCGCAGGCTCAGCGGCGTGCGCTTGTCGGCGACGACCTGATGCAACGTCCACGCACCCCGTCCCTCGGGCAGGATCGCCTGCGGGGGTCCGCCGACGGTCAGGACCGCCTCCCCACGGGCGACCGCCTTCTCGTTGAACGCCGGCGGTCCCGGCAGCCCACCGACGTCGCCCGGTCGCGGCAGCACCAGGCGCAGCGCGCGGGCTCCGTCCGCACGCAGCCGCCCCAGCGCGTAGGCCAGGTTGACTCCGCCCTGCTCCGCGTCCAGTCCGAAGAGGCGGTGGCCCGGGTCGTGGGGGCCCGCGACGGCGTCCGCGGCGTCGTCGAGGCTCACGTCACCGGTCAGTGCCGCACCGCCCCACGCCGCCAGCCGCGCTGCGGGGGAGAGCTCCTGCATGGTCCTCGAGGGTAGGTGCCCAGATGGCGGTGCCACCGAGGAGGTCACCGCCGGGTCGGTAGGTTCTGCTGCATGTCCGACGTGCTGCAGTTCTCCGGCGTCAGCGTGCGGCGCAACGGTGCCACCCTGCTCGACTCCGTCTCCTGGGACATCGACGAGGGTGAGCGATGGGTCGTGCTCGGACCCAACGGCGCCGGCAAGACCACGTTGCTCCAGGTTGCCTCCGCCAACCTGCACCCGACGAGGGGCCAGGCATCGATCCTCGGAGAGACCCTGGGAGCGGTCGACGTCTTCGAGCTGCGGCCGCGCATCGGGCTGTCGAGCGCCGCCCTCGCCGATCGGCTGCCGGGCAAGGAGTCCGTGCGCAACGTGGTGCTCACAGCGTCGTACGCCGTCGTCGGTCGCTGGCGTGAGCGCTACGACGAGCTCGATGCCACCAGGGCCGACGAGCTGCTCGATGCCCTGGGCGTCGCCGGCCTGGCAGAACGCCGGTTCGGCACCCTGTCGGAGGGCGAGCGCAAGCGGGTCCAGATCGCCCGGGCGCTGATGACCGACCCGGAGCTGATGCTGCTCGACGAGCCCGCTGCCGGCCTGGACCTCGGGGGCCGCGAGGACCTGCTGCGGCGGCTCGCGGACATCGCGGCTGATCCCTACGCACCGGCGATGGTGCTCGTCACCCACCACGTGGAGGAGATCCCCCCCGGATTTACGCACGTGCTGCTGCTGCGTGGCGGCAGAGTCGTCGCCGCCGGGCCGGTGGGCAGCACTTTGACCGCCGCCAACCTCGGCGCCACCTTTGGCATCCCGCTGGAACTGCAACGTGTCGGAGAACGTTGGACAGCACGAGCGACAACCGGCGCATAAGGGCACCGGATCCGCTCCGGACTCCTAGGATGCACGCGATGTCGTCGGCGAGGTCGTCGGTGACGTGTCCGGTGAGTCCACCGGTGGGTCTACCGGTTCGGGGGCTGTGATGAAGGACTACGACTGGGCCTTCTGGCTCGGTCTCGCGGTCGTGCTCGGCATCGTCGAGGTGGCCAGCCTGGACCTGGTGTTCGCCATGCTGGCGGCGGGTGCCCTCGCCGGTGCGGTGACGGCCGCTTTCACGGACAGCGTCGCCCTGCAGGCTGTCGTGTCGATGGCGGTGGCCATCGCGATGCTCTTCGTCGTACGTCCGGTGGCGATCCGCCACCTGCGCACCCCGCTCGCGATCCGGACGGGTGTCGCCGCCCTCGTCGGCGAGCACGGTCTGGTGCTCGAGCGAGTCGACGCGCACAACGGCCGGATCAAGCTCAAGGGCGAGGTGTGGTCCGCCCGCACCTATGACCCGTCGCACGTCATCGAGGCGGGCAGTCCCATCGAGGTAGTGCAGATCGACGGCGCGACCGCGATCGTCTATGAAGCGGAGATCTAGTGAACGCGATAGTCACCCTTGTCGTTCTCGGTGTCCTAGCGTTGCTCGTGCTGGTCACCCTGGGTAAGACGGTGCGCATCATCCCGCAGGCCCGGGCCGGCGTTGTCGAGCGGCTGGGCCGCTACGCCCGGACCCTCGATCCCGGACTGGCCATCCTCGTCCCGTTCATCGACAAGCTCCGCCCGCTGATCGACCTGCGTGAGCAGGTGGTGTCCTTCCCCCCGCAGCCGGTGATCACCGAGGACAACCTCGTGGTCGGCATCGACACCGTTCTGTACTTCCAGGTCACCAACCCGAAGGCCGCGACCTACGAGATTGCCAACTACATCCAGGGCGTGGAGCAGCTCACCGTCACGACCCTGCGCAATGTGGTCGGCAACCTCAACCTGGAGGAAGCGCTCACCTCCCGTGACCACATCAACGCGCAGCTCCGCGGTGTGCTCGACGAGGCCACCGGCAAGTGGGGCATCCGCGTCAACCGGGTCGAGATCAAGGCCATCGAGCCGCCCGCCTCCGTCAAGGACTCGATGGAGAAGCAGATGCGCGCCGAGCGGGAGAAGCGCGCGACGATCCTGACCGCCGAAGGCTTCAAGCAGTCGCAGATCCTCACCGCCGAGGGCGAGCGGCAGTCGGCCATCCTCAAGGCCGAAGGTGACGCACAGGCCCAGGTACTGCGCGCCGACGGCGAGGCGCAGGCGATCCAGCGGGTGTTCGACGCGATCCACGCCGGCAACCCCGACCAGAAGCTGTTGGCTTACCAGTACCTACAGATGCTGCCCCAGATCGCGCAGGGCAGCGCCAACAAGGTGTGGATCGTGCCCAGCGAGCTGGGGGAGGCTCTCAAGGGCATCGGCGGCATGCTCGGTGGGCGTGGCGGCGACGCGCCCGAACCGCCCGCGCACCCGCCGATCCAGCCGGTCTGATCAGCCGCTCTTCGCTGGATCGCCGGGATCACCCTGGTGGCCGGCCAGCTGACCGGCGAGCTTGAGCACCAGCTGGACGTACCAGTCGGCGTGGTTGTAGTGCCAGATGGCGCGGTAGAGCGAGTCGGTGCCGCGACCCGCGCCGTTGGCGCACAGGTAACGCGCGGCCGTGAAGATGGCGTCGGCCGGGTCGAGGATGTCGGTGTCGCCGTCGTCGTCACCGTCCACCGCGTAGGCGGCGAACGTCGAGGGCAGGAACTGCATGGGTCCCTGGGCACCGGCGTACGACGTCGCGGAGTTGCGTCCGTGCCCGGACTCGACCTGGCCGATCGCGGCGAGCACGGCCCACGGCAGACCACGGCACGTGCGCGCGCCGGCGACGTACAGCTTCTGGAAGTCGCGGGGGACTGGCATTGCCGTGGCCGAGGCGACGCGGTCCGCCGCCGCTGCCGAGGCGCTGCCGGCCAGGGCTCGCAACGCCGCCGCTGCAGCCTCTGCCTCCTCGAGGCTGCGCGCGCGGTCACTGAGCCGCGCCAGCCGGTCGGCTGCGGCGGTGAGGGCCGCGGCCAGCTCGTCGTAGCGCCGCGTCACGTCGGCAGCGGTCACGACCATGCGGTCGGTGTCGCTCTCCAGCGACTGGGCCCGCACCTGGGCAGCTGCGGCGACCGTGGACGAGTCCGCCGCGACCGCGGTGCCGGCCTCGACCAGCCGCTGCACCTCGGCGACCCGCCGCAGCGCGTCGGACGCGTTGGGTGCGGACAGCACCCCTGCGAGCAGGGCCGCGGAACCACCCGACACGTAGAGGAAGCGCACGCGTTGGGTGACCCGGCGCTGCTCGGTGGCCGCGCTCGCGGTCGCCTCGTCCGAGTCCTGGGTAGCCGAGATCCGCCGGGAGACCCCGTCGGAGAGCTGCGCGAGCGTCCGTTCGTAGGCGGTGAGAGCTCGCTCGACCCGCGGCTGCAGCGTCGCGACGTCGGCGGCCGCCCGGTGCGCCGCCGACCGTGCGTCGGCTGCGGACTCGGCCTGGGCTGAGCCCACCGGGGCAGCGACCAGTGCCATGCCGGCGACCAGCGCCAGCGCAGCCCGATGCGGATATCTCACCCGTCGTACGTCGACCGGGCACGGCGTCCGCTTGATCTCCCGCGCTGACCCAGTCGCTCGTACGGAGGCTTTGTTCGCCTAGAGTCCGCGCGATGAGCTGGCTCGAGGCGGTCGCCGTGCTGCTCGCGGGCATGGCCGCGGGCGCGATCAACACGATCGTCGGTTCTGGCACCCTCATCACGTTCCCGGCGCTGCTCGCCGTCGGCTACTCCCCGGTCCTCGCCAACGTCACGAACACGGTCGGTCTGTCGCCGGGATCGGTGAGCGGCGCCCTGGGCTACCGAGCGGAGCTGAGGGGTCAGCGGCGCCGGCTGCTCCAGCTCGGTGCCGCGTCGATGGTCGGCGGGATCACTGGTGGCGTGCTGCTGCTGACGTTGCCCGAGGGTGCCTTCCAGTCGATCGTCGTCGTGCTGATCGCGCTGTCGTGCGTCCTGGTCCTGATCCAGCCCTGGCTCACCGCCCGGGTCGCATCGCTCAGCCGGCATCCTGAGCACGGCGGGATACCTCTGTTCGTCGGCGTCTACCTCGCCGGCATCTATGGTGGCTACTTCGGCGCCGCCCAGGGGGTGTTGCTGATCGCGCTGCTCGGCCTGTTCCTCGCCGAGGACCTGCAGCGGATCAACGCGGCGAAGAACGTGCTCGCGGCCGTGGTCAACGTCGTCACCGCCCTGCTGTTCATCATCGTGACCGACGTCGCGTGGGTGGCGGCCGGTCTGATCGCGTTGGGCGCGATCGTGGGCGCGCAGATCGGCGCCCGGGTCGGTCGGCGCATCCCCCCGACTCTGCTGCGTGGGCTCGTGGTCCTTGTGGGAGTCGTCGCGATCGTGCAGCTCGTGCGCGGCTGAGCAGGGCGAGGGTAGGACGATGAGCCAGTGGCCGGTCACAGACCCCGCCGACCCCCGCCTGAGCGACTACGTGTCGCTCACCGACGTCGAGCTACGCCGTCGCACCGAGCCCGCGGCCGGCCTGTTCATGGCCGAGGGGGAGAAGGTGATCCGCCGCGCGCTGGCCGCCGGCTACCGGATGCGCTCGATGCTGCTCGAGGACAAGTGGCTGCCGCCGCTGCGCGATGTCGTCGTTGCCCAGGACGCACCGGTGTACGTCGGCACGCGTTCCCTGCTGGCCGAGGTGACCGGTTACGACGTCCACCGCGGAGCACTCGCCGCGATGGACCGCGCGCCGCTGCCGACGGTCGCTCAGGTCCTGAGCGGCGCCCGCCGCGTCGCGGTCCTGGAGGACGTCAACGACCACACGAACCTCGGCGCCGCGTTCCGGGCCGCGGCGGCACTGGGTGTGGACGCCGTCCTGGTCACCCCGCGCTGTGCTGACCCGCTCTACCGCAGGTCAGTCAAGGTGTCCATGGGCGCGGTGTTCCAGGTCCCGTGGACCCGCATCTCGCCCTGGCCGGGGGGCATCGACGTGCTGCACGGTGCGGGATTCACGACCGTCGCCCTGGTCCTGGCCGAGGACTCCGTCACGCTCGACGACCTGGTCGGCCGGCGACCGGACAAGCTGGCGCTGATCTTCGGGAGCGAAGGCGATGGCCTGCGCCCCTCCACCGTCGCATCCGCTGACTTCGCCGTCCGCATCCCGATGGCAGCTGGCGTGAACTCGCTCAACGTCGCCGCGGCGGCCGCCGTGGCCTTCTACGCGACGAGGCCGTGAATGCCGAGCGTCGAGTCATGTCTCGGGGCTCCGGCGTCCCGGGTGGCCTGGCGCGCTAGAGACGGCGGTAGCGGGCCTCGACCAGGCAGTAGGCACCGAAGCAGATCAGCCCCAGCGCCGCGGCCATCAGCAGGAACTTGCCGAAGGGCGCATCGGCGACGCTCTTCAGCGCCGTGTCGAACCCCTGGGCCTTGCCGGGCTGGTGATCCACGGCCGCCTTGATGATGAAGATGCCGACGAGCGCGAAGACGGCACCTCGTGCGACGTAACCGACCTGCCCGAGTCGTGTGGCAGCGTTGTGGGTGCGGGCGCTCATCCGGCTCTTGTCGAGGTGCTTGTCGAAGTTTGTCTTGAAGCCCTGGATGGCGAGGCCGACCGCGATGGCGACAACGATCAGGCCCGCGATGATGACGAGGGTCTTGCCCCCGGAGTGATTGAGGACCCTGGCCGTCCAGGTGCTCTGCTCGGTCGACGAGCTGCCCGTGGCGGTGCGGACCGCGAGGAAGCCGAACGCGAGGTAGACCAGGCCGTTGGCGGCGGACCCCACGCGCTTGGCGGTGCGCTTCTTCTCGTCCGTCTCGTCCCGTCGGCCCCAGGCCGCTTCGCTGAAGCGCCACAGCGCGTAGGCGAAGAAGCCGATGGCCATCACCCACAGCACGAGGGTGCCGAACGGCTGCTCCGCGACCTTCTGCAGCGCGCCCTTCTGGTCCGTGCGTTCCTTGCCACCGAGGGCGACCTGAAATGCCAGGACGCCGATGAGCGCATAGACGATGCCCTTGGCCACGAAGCCGAAGCGGGCGGCGGTGTTGAGGGTGTCGCTGTTCGCGGCCTGTCGTGCGGCGCCTGTGGCGTCGGCCATGTTCGGGACACGGCTGGAGCTCATCGCGTTCTCCTCGCGGTCTGCCGGTAGAGGCACCCCCCCGGAGCGCAGTTACCCGGCCGGGCACCGCATCAAGCCAGCAGAACATGGCGCGTTGAAGTTTGGGGTTGGCAGTCATCGGGTCAGCAGGTTCGCCGTGCCGGCGGCGGCCGCCGCCCAGAGCACGCTGACGAGGGTGCCGATGATGAACGCCTCGGGCGCGTGGGTGGCGTTGGCTGACGGGTCCTTGAGCTCGGGGTAGCGCCCGACGCCCTTCACCGCAAGCGCGAGCGCCATCCCCTCGGGCCAACCGGCGAGCAGCGCCGCCGAGATCGCGGCTCGCTCCAGGTACCCGATCCAGGCTCCGCCCCGCAGCACCGTCTCGAGCGACGGTTCCGAGCGCAGGCCACCCTCCGCAGCCGCATGCCCCTCCGCCACGGGAGGTGGCGTCGACTGCGGGGTTGCCGGGCGCGGTTCGGTGTCGGTCGGGGGCACGGCCAGCCGCTGCGTCGGCGCATCGGCACCGCGCGCGTCCGCTGGACCGGGTGCTCCCTCAGCATCGGCCGGACGCGCGCGAGGCCGTCGTACCGGCCGCTCCCCGCGGATCAGCCGGAACGTCGCCCGTACGACGTCGCTGCCTCCCGTGGTCGCTGCCACGACGCCGAGGACCAGGGCAGCGGCCCGCCGCCACCCACCGTGGTCGTCGGCGAACGCGGCGGCGAGCGCGGCGAGCGCGAGCAGCGCGACCGTGCTCCCCGCGACGATCACCGTGGGGTCGGTGTAGCGCCGGCGCAGCAGTACGGCGAGCAGCGGCGCGATCGCCGTCATGAGCAGCAGGGCAAGGGCGAGGACGGTCACCGCTGCTCTCCCAACGAGGCTGGACGGTCGGCTGGTCCGCCGACAGGACTGTCGGCCGCGGCGAGCAGCTGCCGGGCCAGGTCGCGGCCGGCCACCTCGGGAGCCCAGAGCGCCGCCCGCAGCCGCTGCGAGACCGCCTGCTTGGTGATGCCGAGCTGGTCGGCCACCTCCGTCTGGGAGAGCCCGCGCGCTACCAGGTCGGTAGCCTCCCACCCCGCGTCGCTGCGGCGGGACACGACGGCGGCGAGCAAGTCGAGGGCCGCCTGCGCGGCGGCCGCCGCGGCGGTGCCGGGTGCGGCCACGGCCAGCAGCTGAGGGCTGGACTTGGCCCGGTTCACGGCGGCCCGCGCCAGCTCGAACGCGGGGCCGGAACCGGCGCGCGTGCTGGCGGGCAGCGGCTCGTGCACCGGGCCCACCCCGATGCCGATGCTCCAGTCGCCGCGGCGGACCAGGGCAAGGGTCAGGTCGACGACCGCGCCCGGGTCGTCCAGCACGCCCTGCACCTCGTCGCCGGCGGTCCGCTCGAACGGACGGATCACCGGCGCGCTCGCGAGCCAGTCGAGCAGCTCCTCGACCCTGTCCTGCTGCTGGCGGCTGTGCCGCCGGTCGACGGTCATGACGAGCACGGCGCACCTCCTGGAAGTCAAGTCCATAGCCTCGACTGCCCGAAGTAAAGGCTAGAGCCTTGCATCCCCCCGGTCAAGGCGGGATGCTTGAGCTAACCGGACTTCGCCGAGACGCCCGAACCACCGCCGGCTCCCGAACCGCCGAGGGCCTGCAGATGTGACTCGTTGAGCCGACCCATCAGCGTCCCGAGCCGGGCGACGTCGTCGGGTTCCCACTGCTCCAGCTGCGCCCGCATGAGGCGACGTCGGGCGCCGCGGGCCTGGGTGAGTCGCCGGCGCCCTGCGGCGGTGAGCACGAGCTGCTGGGCCCGGCCGTCCGTCTGGTCCGGCTCGCGCTTGACGAAGCCGAGCTCCTCGAGCAGCCGCAGCTGCCGACTCACCGCGGCCTTGTCGATGCCGAAGTAGCTGGAGAGCTCCGACGCCCGGGTGGCACCGCAGTCCTGCAGTCGCGCGAGCAGCGCGTACGACGCCCCGTGCAGCCCAGGATGCAGCTCGCGCGCGATGTCCTCGGAGTAGGAGCGGGCGCGGCGCAGCAGGATTGCGAGCTCCTGCTCGACCCGGCCGTACGCCTTGTCGAGGTCGTGACTTGCCATGGCGCGCACCGTCCTCTCGATGAGCGAGCCTAGCCCGGACGAATGAACGGTTGTCTCCGACATCCGCCCCGCAGTTGACCACGTTTGGCACCCGGAGCGTCGCGTCAGCAGGCGTGCACACCTGCTGATGCGACTGTTCGCCTGTTGACGCGACCCGGCGCGACGCCGAACCGACGCGACACGACGCCGAACCGACATGTGGGGCGATATCGTTGCCTGCATCAACTAGGAGCCCCTAGCATCATGACCGCGTGGCTGAGACGAGATCGCCAGACCGGTCGCGGGGCGGCGAGCCGACGGAATAGCCTCCATTGACAGACGCGGACAAGACACGGACAAGACACGGCTTGGCACGGACCTGGGCGATGGGTGAGGTGATGACGACGGTTCCCCTGCGCGAGGACTCGCGCGAAGGCCTCCGGCATGTCCAGGCGGTGGAACGGCTCCTTCGGCAGTACGCCGAGATCCCCACCGGATCTCCGGTCCGGCTAGCGAAACGGACCTCCAACCTCTTCCGGCCGCGAGAGCGCCAGCAGGCACGCGGGCTCGACGTCTCGAGCCTCGACAGCGTCCTCTCGGTCGACCCGCAGGCACGCACGGCAGATGTCCAGGGCATGACGACGTACGAGGACCTCCTCGATGCGACGCTGGCGCACGGCTTGATGCCGGCCGTCGTGCCGCAGCTCAAGACCATCACGATCGGTGGCGCGTTCAGCGGGCTGGGCATCGAGTCGAGCTCGTTCCGGATGGGCCTGCCGCACGAGTCCGTGCGAGAGGTCGAGGTGCTCACGGGGGCGGGGGAGGTGCTTGTCGCCCGGCCGGACGGCGAGCACAGCGACCTGTTCCGCGCGCTGCCCAACTCCTACGGCACTCTGGGCTACGCCCTGCGACTGGTGATCGACCTCGAGCCCGTTCAGCCGTTCGTGCGGCTGCGGCACGTGCGCTTCCACGACCTCACGTCCTTGACGGACGCGATCGGTCTCATCGTCGACAAGCGGGAGTATGACGGCGAACCCGTCGAGTTCCTGGACGGCACGGTCTTCGGCGCGGATGAGGCCTATCTCACCCTGGGCTCGTGGGCCGAGAGCGCACCGTTCACGTCCGACTACACCGGCGAGCACATCTACTACCGATCGATCCAGTCGCGTGAGGTCGACTACCTCACGGTGCGCGACTATCTGTGGCGCTGGGACACCGACTGGTTCTGGTGCTCGCGCGCCTTCGGGGCGCAGAACCCGCGGCTGCGCCGGCTCTGGCCCAAGCGGTGGCTGCGCAGCGACGTCTACTGGAAGCTGATCCGGCTGGAGAACCGCTTCCATCTGGCCGGCCGGCTGGAGCAGCGCAAGGGTCTGCCGCCGCGAGAGCGAGTGGTGCAGGACGTCGAGATCCCACTCGACCGCACGGCGCAGTTCCTGGACTGGTTCCTCCGCGAGGTTCCGATCGAGCCGGTGTGGCTGTGTCCCATCAAGCTGCGCGACACGGGTGCCACGGCTGCTGTCGCCGCATCCGACGACGACGACGCGCCACCGTGGCCGCTCTACCCGCTGCGGCCGGGCGAGACCTACGTCAACGTCGGGTTCTGGTCCACGGTGGCCATCACCGATGGAGCCCGCGATGGCGACGTCAACCGTCGCATCGAGCGCGTCGTCGCCGAGCACGCGGGTCATAAGTCGCTCTACTCCGACGCCTACTACGGCGAGGATGAGTTCTGGGCGCTCTACGGCGGCGCCGACTACCACGCCGCCAAGCGGCGTTACGACCCTCAAGCCAGATTGCTCGACCTCTATGCAAAGGCGGTGAAGCGGCGATGAGTCTGCGCCTGGAAACCCCGCGCAGTTCCCGACGTGCGACGGTGACTCTTGGGGAGATCTTCACGAGTCTGTTCGGTCCCGACGCGCCCGTGCGCTTCTCCGCCTACGACGGCAGCACGGCCGGCCAGCGGGACGCCGCGATCGGCATCCGGCTCGCGACGCCACGCGCGGCGTCGTACCTCGCCACCGCGCCCGGGTCCCTCGGCCTGGCACGTGCCTACATCCAGGGTGACCTGGAGGTCGACGGCGTCCCGCCGGGCGACCCCTACGACGTGCTGCGGCTCATCGACGACGAGCTGAACATGCGTCGGCCGGCACCCGGCGAGGCCATGCGGTGGCTGCAGGGGCTGGGCCTGCGCACGCTGCTTCCGCCCGAGCCGCCACCCCAGGAGGTGCGGCCCTTCGCCAAGATGGGCCTCAAGCACGGCCGGGGTCGTGATGCCAACGCCATCAGCTACCACTACGACGTCTCGAACCGCTTCTACGAGATGGTCCTCGGCCCGTCGATGACCTACACCTGTGCGTGCTACCCGACCGATTCGGCCACGCTCGAGCAGGCGCAGGAGCACAAGTACGACCTGGTCGCCCGCAAGCTGGGGTTGCAGCCCGGCATGCGGCTGCTGGACGTCGGCTGCGGCTGGGGCGGCATGGTGCGCCATGCCGCGCGCAACTACGGCGTACAGGTGCTGGGCGTCACGCTCTCGCGTGAGCAGGCGACCTGGGGTCAGGCGCGCCTCAAGGCGGAGGGCCTCGACGACCTCGCAGAGGTGCGGCATCTGGACTACCGAGACGTGCGTGAGGGCGACTTCGACGCTGTCAGCTCCATCGGACTGATCGAGCACATCGGCGTGAAGCAGTACGGCGCGTACTTCTCCTTCCTGCGCTCGCGGCTGCGTCCCGGTGGACGGCTGCTCAATCACGGCATCACGCGTCCGGACAACAAGCACGCGGGGCTGCCGCGTCGCGGCTTCATCGGGCGCTACGTGTTCCCCGACGGCGAGCTCACCGGCTCCGGCGACATCGTCAGCGCCATGGAGGATGCCGGCCTCGAGGTGCAGCACCACGAGAACCTTCGAGTGCACTACGCCAGGACCCTGCAGGGCTGGTGCGACAACCTCGTCGAGAACTGGGACGAGTGCGTCGCCGAGGCAGGGCTTGCCACCGCCAAGGTCTGGGGTCTGTACATGGCGGGCTCCCGGCTGGCGTTCGAGCGCAACGGCATCCAGCTGCACCAGGTGCTGGCGACCCGTACGGCCGAGAACGGCGAGTCCAGCTACCCGCTGCGCCACGACTTCGGTGTCTGACTAGGAGCAGATCTCGAACCACACGGTCTTGCCCGCGCCGCTGGTCAGGACACCCCATTGCTCGGACATCACGTCGAGCAGCTGTAGTCCTCGTCCGCCCGGGACGTCGTCACGGGTCGGACGGCGAACGGGCGGGGTGCGACTCGAGTCGTCGACCTGTACTCGCAGCCGGTCGTCGGTGAGATCGAGATGGACGGTGATCTCGGACCTGGCGTGGAGCACGGCGTTCGTGACGAGCTCGGAGAGCAGTACCAGCACGCAGTCCCGGCGGTCATCGTCGCCCCAGCCCGAGATGTGCGGCCGCAGCTGTTCGCGTGCGGTCCGCGGACTGGACGCCGCAGGCGGCAAGGAGAACTGAGTACGAAGCATCGCGGCTCTGATGCCCAGGAAGGCGGAGGTCAAGCACACGGCTGGCCGGTCGACCGGGATGAGCAGCTACATTTCATGACGTGTCGGGCACTGCGGGGTTGCAGCCGATCGGCGAGGCCGCCGGACGGCTCGTTCATCTTCGTCGGCTGACTGCCGCCCTGGCCGACGCCATCACCCCCGACGACGTGGCCCGGGTCACCCTGTCCTCCGCGCTCGAGGTCGACGACATCGCTCGTGCTGGGCTCGCGACCAGTGGCGGGGCAGGGCGCGAGCTGAGCTTCGTGGCCAGCGACGACGATGCGGTCACCCCCACGGCGGTCCGCTGGTGCCGCATCGAGGGGCTCGCCGACGTACCGCTCGCCGAGGCGGTCCGCACGTCGCGACCGGTCTATGTCCCCTCGCTCGCGGACTTGGCCGAGCGCTACCCCCACATGGCGGAGCGTCAGGCCGCCCTGGGGACGCGCAGCATGGCGGCACTGCCGCTGACGGCTGCCCAGAACACGGTCGGGGGGCTGCTGCTGTCCTTCGGTGGCGACCATCCGTTCGATGCGAACGAGCAGGCCTTCCTCGCCGCGTTCGCCGCACAGGTCACCCAGGCGCTCCGGCGGGCGCTCGCCTTCCAGGTGCAGCGCACCACCTCGGAGCTGCTGCAGCGGAGCCTGATGCCTGACTCCATCCCCGAGCTGGACGGCCTGTCGATGGGCGCCTACTACGAGCCGGGTGGTTCCGGTGTCGATGTGGGCGGCGACTGGTACGACGTCCTGCCGCTCGCCGACGGCCGCGTCGTGGTGGCGCTCGGCGACGTGATGGGCAAGGGTGTCCCGGCGGCCATCGTGATGGGGCAGGTGCGCGCGGCGATGCGCGCCTACGCCTTGATCGACTGCTCGCCTGCTCTGCTGCTGAGCCGCCTCGACACCCTGGTCACGTCCCTTGGTGTGCCGGAGCAGATCGTGACGGTCGCCTACGGCGTGATCGATGCCGAGCGCCGGCAGCTACGGCTGGCCTTGGCCGGTCACCCACCGCCACTGTTCGCCCCGCCCGCCCAGGAGCCGCGGCTGCTCGACGTGGCCGTCGGGCCGCCGCTGGGGCTGGGAGCGGGGCCGTGGCGCGAGTCGACGGTCGACCTGCCGCCGGACACGCCGTTCCTCTTCTACAGCGATGGCCTGGTCGAGACCCGCGGCATCGACTTCGACGCCGGGGTCCGCCTCCTGCGCGGCCACATCGGTGAGCTCGAGCACCGCCGTCGTAATCCACGTGAGCTCTGCGCCCGCCTGGCCGAGCTCATGCGCCGGACCGACTCCGACGACGACGTCACGATGCTCGCGCTGATGAGCACCGAAGGCCTGACGTTGCACACGGCGTCGGAGGAGTTCCCCGCCGACCCGTCCGCGTCTCCGCTGGCGCGCCGCGCCGTGGCAGCCTGGCTGGCGGCGTGGGGCGTCGACGAGGCGCTCGTCGAGACCGCTCAGCTGTGTGTCTCTGAGCTGGTGACCAATGCGGTGATCCATTCCGGTACCACGGCGCGGGTCACCGCGCGGCTGGACGACGAGCGGCTGCTCGTGCTCGTGCAGGACCGGGGAAACCGTGGTGCTGCGCGCCGGTCGGACGAGCACGACCCGACCGACATCTCCGGTCGCGGCCTGATGCTCGTCGAGGCTCTCTCCACTGCATGGAGCGCCGAGCACAGCGCCGATGGCACGACGGTGTGGTTCGAGCTGGACGTCGCCGCAGCGAGTTGACGGGGCCGCGGCGTGGCGCTCACGGCCGGCGCTGGGTGCGTCGGCGCGCCAGGGCCTGCCGGAGGGGTGGTACGACGACACCCTCCTGCGCCAGCCGGGCCCGGACCTTGCGACGGTTCCGAAGGATCCCCAGAACTCCGATGAACCACACGACGTACTGCACGGACAGTGCCGCTCGGAAGTCGTCGAGGCGGTAGTCGTTCCTGCCGCCGCTGAACAGGTCCAGCAAGACGCCCACGGCCAGCATCGTCAGCAGGGACGCGAGGAAGCCCCCGACGTTGATGATGCCGGTCGCCGTGCCGAGGCGGCTGGGTGGGTTGAAGGTGCGGGCGTAGTCGAACGCGATCATCGCGCCAGGGCCGCCCATCGCCAACGAGACGACCAGCAGCACCAGCAGCCAGGCCGGCGCGCGACCTGGCCAGGCAAGGACGACGGCCCACATCCCGGCATTGAGCCCCACCACGGCCAGCACCAACCAGGAGCGGCGCAGCGGGTGGCGTTGCACCATCACTCCGAGAAAGGGGGCGGCGAGCATGCTGGCCAGCACGAAGATCGTCAGCAGCGTGCTCGCGGTGCCGCGCGACAGCCCCTCGCCGGAGACCAGGAACGGGAAGCCCCACAGCAGGGCGAAAACGGTGCCGGAGAACTGCGTCGTGAAGTGGGTCCAGAGCCCGAGCCGGGTGCCGGGGTGTCGCCAGGCGCTGCGCAGATCGGCGCCGACCTTGCGCCACGTGGGGGCGTCGTGGCGGTGCAGCGGCCCGGCGGGGGAGTCCTGCACCACGAGCCACACGACGATCGCCGTGATGACGCCGAGCGCGGCTGCCGAGAGGAAGGCGGACGTCCAGCCCTGCATGTGCAGCAGCGCCACGAGGGGTACCGCGCTCAGGATCTGGCCGAGCTGCCCGGTGATGCCGGTCAGCTGTGTCAGCAGGGGCACCCGCGAGGGTGGCATCCACGCGTTGACCAGCCGTAGGACGCTGATGAAGACCATCGCGTCGCCCGCGCCCACCAGAACGCGGCCGGCCACGGCGGTGTCCACGCTCGTGCTCAGGGCCAGCACGAGCTGACCCACGGACATCAGCAGGGTGCCGGAGACGATCAGCCGCCGCGGGCCCCACCGGTCGAGCAGCAACCCCACAGGCACCTGCAGGCCGGCATAGACCAGCAGCTGAAGCAC
>JAVEDJ010000294.1 GCA_030841025.1 Actinomycetota bacterium | reverse complement strand
CCGCTCGACCAGCTTGTGGGCGGTCAGCGACACATGGTCGAGCCGCTCCCGCGGCGTCGCGCCCGCGGCACTTCGCGTGGTGATGCCGGCTGCGACCCGGCGGCGGAGGGCGGCCACGCGCACCATGAAGAACTCGTCGAGGTTGCGGGAGAAGATCGCGGTGAACCGGACGCGTTCGAGGAGCGGGACGTTCGGGTCCTCGGCCAGCTCGAGCACCCGCTCGTTGAACTGCAGCCAGCTGGCCTGGCGATCGAGGAAGCGCTCTGGGCCCCGGTCCGCACCCGCCTCGGTGTTCTCGGCAGGGGCTACCGAGTCCTCGATCTCCTCGGCGCTCTCGTCGGCGTAGCGGGGCGGGTCGGGCTCGGTCTCCACGGGCCACATCGACGAAGAGGGAGGCATGAGGTCCATGCTGCGGTTACTCCGGGCCTCTTTGCCAGGCAAAAGGTGAACAAGAGGTGAACAGCGGAGGGCGACACGCCCACACGAGGTGTTTCGGCCCTTGGCGGCCCGGGGCCGCAGGTGCAACAGTCGCGCCATGAGCGTCGACGTACGTCGTCCGGTGTCCACACCCGAGCCCGCAGCACTCGAGGTCGAGGACCTGGTCGCCGCCGTGCGACCGCGGTTTGCAGATCTCGCTCCTGCGGCTGACATCGAACAAATGGTGCGTGAGTCGTACGCCGAGCTGGGGCCGGTGCGCGTCACGGCCTACCTGCCGATCCTCATCGAGCGGCGGATCAAGCAGCGGTTGCGCGACACGCCGGCGTCGCTCGACCTGCGCGACGTTCGCGTCACCGCCTGAGCCCAGGCTGACCTGATTTGGCCGACGGCTGCTCGTGATTCCCGGTCAGCTGGCCAGGAGCGTCACCCGGTCTGAGCCTTTAACCCAGATGTAACATTGCCGCGCTTGCGAGCTTTCGCTTCGAGGGTGGGTGATGGTGTGGTCATGGCGCAGCCGAAGCGGCGGGGGCCCTCGCGGCGTGGATCTTCGAGTGCCAGCACCCGTACGCCGCGCGCCAACGCTGCGCCCGTGAGCGACGAAAGCCCGCACACTGTCGGGGTGAGCGGTGTCTACATCCAGCAGGCGGCCGCGATGGTGGGGACCACGTCGGCCTCCCTTCGGATGTGGGAGAAGTACGAGCTGATCAAGCCGCAGCGAACGCCGTCCGGGTACCGGGTGTACTCGCTCGAGGAGATCGAGCGCTTGCGTGAGGTCCAGCAGCTGCTGCACGACGGCGTCAACCCCGCCGGGATCCTGAAGATCTTCGAGGACCGCAGCAGCACGCCCACGCCTGCCCCCAAGCACCACGAGGAGGGGCACCTGCCGCGCGGCTTGGGCGACACGGTGCGCGCGTTGCGGCGACGCAGCGGCCTCACGTTGCGACAGGTGTCCGAGCGCACCGACCTGAGCCCTTCGTACATCAGCTCGGTTGAGCGTTCCCTCGCCTCGCCGTCCATCGCATCGCTGCAGAAGCTTGCGAGGGCGTTTGACACCACCGTGCCCGCGCTGATGAGTGGCTCCTACGAAGCCCCCGACTCACCGCTGGTCCGCATCGGGGACCGGCGCGTCCTGCACAGCGACAAGGGCGTGACCATCGAGGACATGTCCACTGCGGGCAGCAACCTGGAACCGCTGCTGTTCACCGTGCAGCCCGGAGCCGGCAGCGATGGCCCGTTGTCGCACGAGGGCGAGGAGTTCCTCTACGTGATGTCGGGGGAGCTTGTCCTGCGCCTTGATGGCACCGACGACTTCGTGCTGGCCCCGGGCGACTCGATGGCCTACGAGAGCCCTCGGCCCCACCAGTTCAGCAATGTCGGGCGAGTACCCACCGTCGTTCTCTGGATCAACACACCGCGCACCTTCTAGGCGGGTTGCGGGGCCTTTGGCCCGATTGGTTGTTTCCGGCAGATGACCGCTGCCGCACTCTGCGTGTTTCGGCGCGAAACCGGCCTGGATTCAAGGGATCCATGCCCTCCGCGCGAATCCGGCCAGCCCGTGAAATTAGTCCTCGAGGGCCCTTGACGGTGCGCCAGACCTTACTGCACTCTCACAACGTTAGAGAACGGCATAGATCGCGAGAGCCGCCAGCCTGGACAAGGAGCCCCGCATGAAGCCGGCAGAGCAGTACCAGCGCCTCACCCACTCGCTGCACTGGGACCCGACGTACGTCAGCGAGGATGCGTACATCCCCGAGGAGTGGCGCACCGCCTGCACGATGCCGGACTGGAAGAAGTTCAACGACCCGTTCCAGATCCTGTTCGAGGACTACGTCCGAATTCAGGCCGAGAAGGAGGACAAGTTCCACGCCGTGCGCGACGCCGGCGCGCGCTTCGGCCACATCGGGCGAGTCGATCCCCGCTGGGTCGAAGCCATGAAGTCCTTCAACACTGCACTGACCTACAGCGAGTACTACAACTACCGCGGTCACGTGCGCGTGGCGCGATTTGCTCCTGCGCCGGCCATCCGTATCGCGTCGATGGTGCAAGCCATGGATGAGCGCCGTCACGCGGAAGAGGCGATCTACCAGGCGCGCGACTACGTCAAGCACCACAAGAGCGGCTTCCTGCTCCCTCGCGACCGCATCGCGTTCTTCGAGCGGCACTGGTACTTCCAGGGTGACCGGTCGTTCTTCGAGGACCTCATCACCACCGACCCGATCGAGGCGATCATCGGGACCAACCTGGTCTTCGAGACAGCGTTCACGAACCTGCTGTTCATCGCTGCCCCGGCGGCCGGTGTCGCGAACGGAGACTTCGGGTTCGGCCAGGCCCACATGACGATCCAGAGTGACGAGACCCGGCACATGGCGCTCGGTCAGGCGGTCGCGCGCGCGATGCTGCAGAACGACGACACGAACCTGGAGCTGATCCAGGACTGGGTCGACAAGTGGTTCTGGCGTTGTCACCGGCTGCTGCTGGCTGTGGTCGGGCCGGTCCTGGACTACTTCCCCAAGGTGAAGCCCATCTCCTACCGGGAAGCGTTCCAGCGGTACGTCGTCGAGGACTTCATCCAGGGCTACGTCTCGGAGCTCTCGCAGTTCGGCCTGAAGCCCCCACGCCACCTCGACCAGGCGCTGGCGGAGCTGGAGCACGGGTCGCACACCATCTGGCGTGACCTCTACGCGAGCCGGAACTCCCTCTGGTTCGACGTGCACCAGCCGACGGCCGAGGACATCGAGTGGCTGAACGAGAAGTATCCGTCGTTCGACGCCGTCCATGGCGACTACTGGCGGGCCGTGGCAGACGGCGCTGACATGCAGGCCGACAGCCTGCCGATGGTCTGCGACATCTGCCACTTCCCCTGCACCTTCCCCGAGCCGAAGACGGCTGTCGCACTCCCGGTCGACTACGAGGGGGATCGCTACTGGTTCTGCTCGGAGGGCTGCAAGTGGATCTTCGAGCGTGAGGCCAGCAAGTACAAGCGGACCATCGAGCCCTCCGCGCTGCTCCTGGGCGACAAGGACCCCACGTGGATCGCCCAGTTCCTCAACATCAGCCCTGACGGCACGCCGCTCGGTGGCACCGCGGCGCCGGAAGGTTACTTCCCGGCCATGCCGGTCCCCGCCACGATCTGACCGCTCGTCTCGACTCACCAAGGAGAAACCGTGCTGGTCTACACGAGGGTCTTCGGCGAGAGCGCTCCCCAGGCGTTCCTCCTCTCAGGTCCTGATGCCACCGTCGGCGAGCTGATCGAGCACGTCCGGTCGGTCCGGTCTGCCAAGGGCCGTGAGGTCAGCCTGCTCGGGGGAGTGGTCGACCCATCGGCGCGTCTTGCCGATGTGGGGGTCCACGAGGGTGATCTGGTCGAGGTCATCGCATCGGGCGAGGCCCAGCCACCGCAGCAGGGTGTCGCACATGACAACGGCGTCGACCTGGAGGCGCTGAAGGCACAGGTGCCGCCCGCACCCAAACGCCTGACGGAGTACGAAGACGTCACCCAGCTGCTGCAGTGGGGAGCGCCGTACCACATCAATGGCGATCGTCCGTCCCATCAGGTCTGGACCAGTGACAGCACCGTGCTGCGCGCCAGCGACTGGGCGACGTACCGCTCGCCGGACAAGCTCTACTACCGCACCTACACCGGGCGCCAGGCCAAGGCCGAGCGGGCCGTGTCGACCGCCTTCAAGTTCGCGGCGGACTCGGGTCAGCTCGCTCAGGTCGACCCCGAGCACGTTGACCTGATGCGCAGCGTCGTCGGCGCGCTCCAGTACCCGGACTGGGGCCTGTGCGTCGTCCACCAGCACGCGACTCGGTTTGCCCTGTCGTCCTGGATCGCCGGTGCGACGGAGTTCATGATGTTCGACGAGCTCCGGCACGCCCAGCTGTACGCGCGGCTGGGGCTGGCCTACGGCGAGGTGCACGAGGGCTTCGACGACCCACGGCAGGGCTGGATGGACGACGAGCGGCTCCAGGGCACCCGTCGGCTCATCGAGGAGCTGCTCGCAGAGCTCGACTGGGGCAAGGCAGTCGTCCTGTCCGGCATCGTCATCGAGCCCGTTCTTACCTCGGTCGTGCACGCAATGCTCACCAGCCGCAGCATCCGCGCCGGCGACGCGTTGACGCCATTCGTCTGCCAGTCCATCGCCGAGGACAAGGCGCGTCACCGGGACAGCGCTGCCGAGTTCCTCCAGCTGGTCGCCACGGACCGTGCACACGGCGACAGCAATCGGGAGCACGTCGCGGAATGGGTGCGGGACTGGTTGCCGAGGGCGGTGGACGCAGCCACGTCGCTGGCTGAAGGAGACGCCGCCGGCATGGAGGCGCTCGGCAGGACACAGGAGTGGATCGCCGAGCTGCTGCAGACGGCCGGTGTCTCGGTGCAGTCCTTCACCCCGACCACGGTGGGAGCGAGTAGCTGATGAGTACCAAGGTCCAGCGGTCGGTCGTCGGCATCGAGCTCATGGCCGGCGAGGAGTGCGACGCGATCGTCTCCGCCGTTCTCGATGACATCCCCCACGCCTCCGTGGTGCACGTGCCAGGCATGGTCCAGCTCGACGTGCCGGACCGACTGGTCATCCACGCGTCGGCGGTCGAGAACTACCTGGGCCGCGAGTGGGACACCCGTGACCTGAACCAGGTCGTCTCCGCCTACCGGGGCTACTTCACCCGCTGGGATCAGGAACAGGTCGTGCTCAGCTGGGACGCCGACGACCAGGGCGACGAACCGCATGTATGAAGACTTCGGGTCCGACGAGCGGATCATCCATGTCTGCGTCAACATCGACTGCAAGCTCCGCGGGTCAGAAGCCATCCGCGACCGGCTGCAGAAGCTGGTCGACGAGCAGGACGCGGACATCGAGGTCAACGACTACATCTGCTTCGCCGCGTGTGAGCAAGGTCCCAACCTGCTGATCGAGCACAAGCGAGCCTTCTACAGCGAGGTCTCCGAGTCCGACGCGGAGGGGGTGCTCGAGCACGCGCTCGACGGCCCGGCGGTCGAGGCGATCGACCGCAGCTCGTCGTTCATCGCCCGAAAGATCTTCAACATGCTGGACGCAGGCTTCAAGCCTGGCGACCTGAGCCTCACGGAATGACCACGTGATCGCCACCGTTCCCCGACTGCTACCCGGGGACACCGAGTCGCTGACGGCGTACCAGAAGCAAGGTGGCTACCGCGCCCTGGACCAGGCCCGCAGCGATCTCGACACCCTGCGCGAAGTGCTGGCGCAGACCGGCCTGACCGGTCTGGGCGGGGCCCACTTCCCCTTCGCCACAAAGCTGAACCTGACCCTTGCCGCCCCCGGCCCGCGGGCGGTGGTCTGCAACGCAGCAGAGGACGAGCCCGGAAGCCAGAAGGACCGCACGCTTCTCGAACGCAACCCCCACCTCGTCATCGAGGGCACGCTGATCGCCGCTGCTGCGCTTCAAGCCGACGTCGCGTACTTCTATGTCAGCGAGACCCTTGAAGCGGCGTTGCAGTCCCTCCAGCATGCCCTCCAGGAGCTTGCCGCCGGCCCGCTGCTCGGTGCCGGGGTGGAGCTGCGCGTTCACCGCGCCCCCGTCGCATACGTCGCAGGTGAAGCCACCGCCGCTGTCCGTGCCATCGACGGCGGTGAAGCCAAGCCGACACAGC
Organism: Actinomycetota bacterium; assembly: GCA_030841025.1. Classification (GTDB taxonomy): domain Bacteria; phylum Actinomycetota; class Actinomycetes; order JACCUZ01; family JACCUZ01; genus BP-173. The sequence continues at coordinate 7,916 of JAVEDJ010000294.1, read as the reverse complement.
AGCCGCCGTACCCCAGCGAGAGCGGGGTGGCAGGACGGCCGACTCTCGTGTCCAACTGCGAGACACTTGCCAACCTGCCGAGACTGTTCGCCGCAGGGAACAACGGAGAAGCGAGCGCCCAGACATGGTCGCGGCTCGTGACCATCACCGGCGACATCGACGCACCGGGCGTCTACGAGATCAGTCCGGACGAGACGACGTTCGCCGACCTCATCGCCATGGCTGGTGGCATGACCGGCGCCAGTCCGGAGCTGAAGGCGATTCAGCCAGGCGGACCGTCGAGCGCCTACCTGCCGGCCGCAGCCGCCGACGTACTGCTGCGCAACGAGGACATTCGCGAGGCGGGCTCGCAGCCGGGTTGCCTCGCTGTGCGCGTTCTTTCGCACGCTCGTTGCCTCGTCGAGGAAGTCGCCGAGCTGACCGCGTTCTTCGCGCGTGAGCAGTGCGGCCAGTGCCCGAGCTGCCGGATGAAGACCCAGGCCTACGGAAAGTTGATCCAACAGGTTCAGAAGGGACGCGGAAACTGGGACATGCTTCACCAGCTGTCAACCGTCGACGAGTTCGTCGCTGACATGCCGAGCCGTTGCGCGCTCATCTCCATGCCGACACCGCCGGTCGCCTCGGCAGTTCGGCTGTTCCGCGAAGACTTCGCGGCCCATATCGAAGAGTCCGCCGACTCCTCCTGCGCCGCCGCGCACTGACAGCGGAGCAGAGGTCGCAGTTCCTTATCCGCAGGGAGTGACCCGCCCGGGTCCATCAACAAGGAGAAGTGCATGACCGCCAGCGAAGATCAGCTGCACGGGACCGCTGTCGACGAAATCGGTCGAATCGAGACCCGTGGCGTCGACTACATCCCGGAGGTCGAGAGGCACTCGACCCCACGAGAGCTTGGTTACGTCTTCTTCGGAACTCAGCTCTGCTTCGGCATCATTGTGCTGGGATACCTGCCGATTGCGTTCGGACTGTCGTGGTGGGGTGCAGTCACCTCCACGCTCGTGGGTCTGGCCATCGGTTCGGCGATGTTTGCACCGCTGGCCCTGCTGAGCACGCGCACCGGGACCAACAGTGCAGTGAGCAGTGGTGCTCACTTCGGGGTGGTGGGCCGGCTCGTCGGGTCCCTGGTCGGCATCTTCACGGCCATCGGGTTCTATGCGCTCACAGTCTGGACCGGGGGACAGGCGCTGGTCGAAGGCCTGAACAAGGTCTTCGGCACTCCAGCCGGTCGGCCTCAGCTCATCGCCGGCTATGCACTGCTCGCAGCTGCCACTCTCGTCGTCGCTGTCTACGGTCACGCGAACGTCGTGGCGGCGAACCGGTTCCTCATCCCCTCGATGGGAGTGCTGCTCCTGATCGGAGTGATCGTTCTCGCGCCGGACTTCACCACCCAGGGCACGGGTGCCGAGCTGCTGCTGGGCGGCTATGCGCCGACCTGGATCCTGAGTGCCATCACTGCAGCATCCCTGCCGATCTCCTATGCGCCCTACGTCGGTGACTACACGCGATACATCTCGGGCAACCGGTGGACGCAGCGCCAGGTCATGCTGGCCGGCGGTCTCGGGATGTTCGGTGGTTGCGCGGTCGCACTCACCTTTGCGATCTACGTGGCCACGACGTTCCCCGCCGATACCACCGACTGGGTGGCTGGACTGGTGGCGGCGTCGCCGACCTGGTACGCCATTCCCATCGTCCTGGTCGCGCTCGCAGGCAGCTTTGCCCAGGGCGGCCTGTGCGTCTACGGAACCGGGCTGGACACCTCGTCGATCATCCCGTCGCTCAAGCGGGTCCCGGCAACCCTGGTCATCGGCGCGCTGGGCACGATCGCCGTGTTCGTGGGCACCTTTGTGTCGAGCCTCGTGAGTGCCGCCGCAGCCTTCCTGATCCTCCTCATCGTGGTGACCGCCCCATGGCTGGTGATCAACGTGATCGGCTACTGCCTGACGCGAGGGCGCTATTACGCGCAGGACCTACAGGTGTTCAACATGCACCCGCGCGTCCACGGCGGCGCCTACTGGTTCAAGGGCGGCTGGAACGTCGCCGCGATGGCTGCCTGGCTGCCCGCGGTTGTCATCGGCCTCCTGTTCGTCAACACCACCCTGTACGTCGGTCCCTGGGCCAACGCCGTCGGGGGCGTCGACCTCAGCTTCATCTCCTCTGCCGTCATCGGTGGAGTCATCTACCTGGTGCTCGTCCGGTTGCTACCGGGGAGCATCGTCGTCCCGACCGAGGTGAGCGAGGCCACGGACGGTGAGCGCATTCGGGAGCTCATGGCGACCCAGCGGACTGTGTCCAACAGGCCGCGGGTCAGCGACGACGCCGCGGACCAGGCCGTGGCCGGAGACTCCGTAACGCCTTAGCCACTGGTCAGCGCGGTTCATCGATCACAAGGAGAATGCCATGACGGTTACTGCCAACAACGACGCCACGGAGACACGCACCTACCCCAGGCTCGGCGACGAGATCCTGAAGCGGCGCATGCGAGTGATCGACCTCACCAGGGAGATCTTCGAGGGTATGCCGGTCTGGTTCGGTCACCAGAAGACATTCATCAGCACCAACCAGACGCACGACGAGTTCAAGGACATCTACAAGACCGAGCTCGGCTTCGAGGCTCACAACCTGCTGATCAGCGAGCACGCCGGAACCCATGCCGACGCGGTGTTCGAGTACGACCGCAACGGGCCCACCATCGACAAGTCACCGCTGGAGTACTACTACGGCGACGCGATCTGTCTCGACGTCTCCGCGATCCAGTACCCCGACTGGCTCACGCCAGAGGTCCTGGCGGACGCGCTGGAGAAGAGTGGTCAGGAGATCAGGCGCGGCGACACCGTCCTGCTCTACACCGGTGTCGGGGACCAGCACTACCCGGACCTCGCCTACACGGACAAGTACCCGGGCCTCACCCGGGATGCGGCTCTGTGGCTGGCGGAGCAGGGTGTCGTCAACATCGGTGTCGACAACGTCGCCATCGACCACAGCGACGACACCGACTTCTCCGGCCATGTCGTGTGCGGCGAGTACGGGATCGTCAACACCGAGGGCCTGACCAACCTCGACCAGGTCGCCGGGCAGCGGTTCCTCTACTTCGGTCTGCCCTTGCTCATCCGTGACGGCACCGGCTCGCCGATCCGCGCCGTGGCAGTGCTGGATCTCTAGTGCTGGATCTCCAGGCGCTCGCGCCCGGCGTCGAACCATTTCGCGGGTGGCCCGGTCGAGGCCGTCCATCGCAGACCGGAGGAGAGAGAGCACCATGACTGTCGTCGAGGACCCCACAGGAGCGGTTGGCGGCGCGACGCGCGTGCGTCGCGAGCGGATCATGCCGGCAGGCCACTGGGACTGGCACGTCCCGACCCCGTTCTCTCAGGGCTGGCGTGTGGGCAACCTGCTGTTCGTCGGCGGCCAGCTCTCCGCCGACGAGCACGGCAACGTGGTGGGAGTGGGTGACATCGAGGTGCAGACGCGCAACGTCTTCGACAACGTCACCCGCGTCCTCGAGGAGGCCGGTGCCACCTGGCAGGACGTCGTGAAGATGAACACGTACTACTGCTTCGAGGGCACCGGCGACGAGGTCCAGCAGTACTGGGAGAAGATGACCCGGATCCGGCTGCAGTACCTCCCCGATCCAGGTCCCGTTGGTACGGCGGTGCGCGTTGCCGGCCTGATGTATGACGGGTTCCTCATCGAGGTCGACGTCATGGCGGTGTTGCCGGAGCCCGTCGTGGGACCTGGCGGCGACCTGTGACCTTGGCTGCACCCGGCCGGCACGACTTCCGTGCCAACACTGAGGTCGTAGGCCTGTGCAGTGACCTGCTGAAGATCAACACCTCCAACCCGACGCACGGTGAACGGGCCGCGGCCGAGTATGTGGCCGCGGCCCTGTCCGAGGTCGGCATCTCGTGCGAGTGGTTCGAGCCGGAGCCACAGCGAACGAGCATCGTGGCGCGGCTGCCCGGGTCGGATCGCACGTTGCCGCCGTTGCTCGTGCACGCACACCTGGACGTCGTTCCCGCCGTGGCCGAGGACTGGTCGGTCGACCCCTTCGGCGGCCTCGTCGAGGACGGCTATGTGTGGGGGCGCGGGGCCGTCGACATGAAGGGGATGGTGGCCGCCATGGTCGCCGTCGCCCGGTCCTACCGGGCAGACGGCTTGTTGCCGCACCGCGACATCGTGATGGCCTTCTTCGCCGACGAGGAGGCGGGCGGCAGGTTCGGCGCCGAGCATGTCGTAGGCACGCGGCCAGATCTCTTCGCCGGCTGTGAGGACGCGATCGGGGAGGTGGGCGGCTTCAGCCACCGGCTCTCACCGGACCGGCGTTGCTACCTGGTGTCCACCGCCGAGAAGGGCGCGCTCTGGGCGCGGCTCGATGCATCTGGTCGAGCCGGCCACGGGAGCATGCTGAACGACGACAACGCCGTGAGCGCCGTGTGCCAAGCGGTGAGCCGGATTGCGGAGCACGACTTCCCGCGCGAGGTCAGTCCCACGGTGCGCCTGTTCCTCGATCGCGTCGCTGAGCTGTTGGGCGTCCCCGGCGGGGACATCGACGACCTGATGGACCGGCTCGGGCCGCTGGCCAAGATGATCCGCGCCAGCACTCAGGACACCTGCAACCCGACATCCATCAGCGGTGGCTACAAGGCGAATGTCGTGCCGAGCCGGGCCGCCGCCACCGTCGACGGGCGCTTCCTGCCGGGTCACGAGGACGCGTTTGCGCGTGAGCTCCACCGGCTGGCGGGCGACCGAGTGAGTGTGGAGACCATCTTTCAGGGCCCCGCCGTCGAGTCGCCCTGGGATGTCCCGCTGGTCGAGCACATGCAGCGGGCGCTCCAGCGGGAAGACCCCGAGGCGGTCATCGTCCCCTACATGAGCACCGCGTTCACCGACGCAAAGTGGATCTCGAGGCTGGGCATTCGTTGCTACGGCTTCAGTCCGCTCCTGCTGCCCGACGACCTGGACTTCACCGCGCTCTTCCACGGGGTCGACGAGCGAGTCCCGGTGTCCGCCCTGCACTTCTCGGTGGCGGTTCTGCGAAACCTGTTCGACGAGTACTAGGCCTTCCGCTAGGCAAGGCCGGCCTTGGTCCCAGCAGCGCCATGACGTCAGGAGTACACCGCATGTCCGTCCCATCGGGTCTGCTGAGGAGCATCGAAGACGTCGACCCCGACGTCTTCGCGGCGATCCAGGCGGAACAGCATCGCCAGGAAAGCACCCTGGAGATGATCGCGTCGGAGAACTTCGCGCCGCTGGCCGTCATGCAGGCGCAGGGGTCCGTCGCCACGAACAAGTACGCCGAGGGCTATCCGGGGCGGCGCTACTACGGCGGCTGCGAGCATGTCGACACCCTCGAGTCCCTGGCCATCGAACGGCTGAAGACACTGTTCGGCGCACAGCACGCCAACGTCCAACCGCACTCGGGTGCCCAGGCCAACATGGCGGTGCTCTTCGGCCTGCTGCAGCCGGGCGACACCATTCTCGGCCTCGACCTTGCGCACGGTGGCCACCTGACGCACGGGATGCGGGTGACCTACTCGGGCAAGACCTTCGACGTGGTCCCGTACCACGTCGGCGCCGACGATCGCGTCGACATGGCTGAGGTCGAGGAGCTCGCCCGGCGGCACTCACCGAAGCTCATCATCGCGGGCTGGTCGGCCTATCCGAGACAGCTCGACTTCGGGCACTTTCGCAGGATCGCCGATGAGGTCGGTGCGCTGCTGATGGTCGACATGGCGCACTTCGCCGGCCTGGTGGCGGCCGGACTGCACCCCAACCCCGTCGAGCACGCCCACGTCACGACCACCACGACGCACAAGACCCTGGGTGGCCCTCGCGGCGGTGCCGTGCTCACCAACGACCTGGGCATCGCCAACAAGATCAACTCTGCCGTGTTCCCAGGGCTGCAAGGCGGTCCCCTCGAGCACGTGATCGCTGCCAAGGCCGTGTCGTTCCTGCTGGCGGCGCAGCCGGAGTTCCGGGAGCGGCAACGTCGCACGCTCGACGGTGCGCAGATCCTTGCCGAGCGACTCACCCGGTTGGACATGACGGAGGCGGGCGTCCGGGTCCTCACCGGCGGCACCGACGTACATCTGGTCCTGGTGGACCTGCGTGCCTCCTCGTTGAACGGACAGCAGGCCGAGGACCGGCTGCATGGCATCGGCATCACGGTCAACCGGAACGCGGTGCCGAACGACCCGCGGCCGCCGATGGTGACCTCGGGCCTGAGGATCGGTACGCCCGCCCTGGCCACCCGCGGCTTCGACTCCGCCGACTTCGCGGAGGTCGGCGAGATCATCGCCGCCGCGCTGCTGCCGGGCCTGACCGACGACTGCGCGGCCCGGCTGCGGCGCAGGGTTGACGTGCTGGCGGCCGGCCGTCCGCTGTACGCGCGGACTGACCAAGTGTCGGGATGACAGCGGCCAGCGCCCGCGCGAAGACTCGTTGCTACGAGATGGCGGTCCGCGACAACCTGGCCGTGCGACCTGAGGAGACGGCTGCAGCTCGTCGCACTCGCAGACCTGATCCGCTCCGGCTATTTCCCGGGGTCTCCGACGAACGCCAGCGTCGTGGCCTCCTAGGCCCTGCAGGCAGTCACACCGCGAACGGGTAGGTATCCGGCAGCTCGCCTTCCTCCCACCGAGCGGTCCGCTCCAGCGGCTCCAGGGCGCGTGTCTCCTGCAGGTGGATGACCGCGTCGAACTGGTCGGCCATGCGGGCCCGGAAGAAGTGGCTCTCGCGCTCGGTCTGCGGGCGGTAGATCACGCCGATCGCCCGCTCGAGCCGCGCGGCGCGCAGCACGTCGGTCGCCGGCTGGGCCGGGCCGAGCCCAAGCAGGAAAGCCTTCTCGCCGGTGTCGTGGAGCAGCTCCTCCACACTGTCCGGCAAGGCGGGCCGGACGAACTTGCGCTCGGCGCCCCCGCCCCAGTCATCGGCGGCGGTGACGGTCCCGGTGTACGTGGTGAACCCGACCAGGCAGCACTCGCCCGCGTGGCGCTCCCGCACGAGCTGTCCCACGTTGAGCTCGCCGCGGGCGCCCATCTCGGTGGCGCGGGCGTCCCCGAGGTGCGAGTTGTGCGCCCACACCACGATCTTCGCCGGCTCACCGCGCTGCCGGCTCAGATGCGCGTCGAGCGAGTCCAGCGTCTCGACCATGTGCCGGTCACGCATGTTCCAGGTGTTCGCGCGACCTGAGAACATGGACCGGTAGTACTGCTCCGCGTTCTTCACGGTGACCGCGTTCTGCTGGGCGTAGAAGGCCTCGTCCTCGGCAAGCAGCCCGTCACGTCGTGCGTACTCGACGGCGTGACGTTGCACGTCCGCGAGCTGTTCGACGACTTCGCGCTCGCAGGTCTCCCCGGCGCCGAACGCGGCCGCGAAGCCGTAGGACTGGCCGGGGTCCTGGCTCTCCGAAGCGTGGTCGAAGCAGGAGTACCGCTCTCGGGCGCGCGCCGCGGCGTCCGGGTCGATGCGTTCCAGGTAGGCGATGACCTCCTGGATGGACCGCTGCAGGCTGTACAGGTCCAGGCCGTAGAAGCCGGTCTCCCTCCGATCGTCCCGGTCGTGGCCGACCCGGTCGTTGTGCTCCCGCAGCCACCCGACGAAGTCCAGCACGACGGTGTTGCGCCACATCCAGGTCGGGAAGCGGATGAATCCGCGCAGCGACTCCTCGGCCGTCTCGTCCGTGCTGGCGGCTCGGACGTACCGGTTCACCCGATAGGCATCCGGCCAGTCGCCCTCCACCGCTACTGCGGCGAACCCCTTCGCCTCAATCAGCCGCCTGGTCATGCGTGCCCGCGCCGCATAGAACTCATGGGTGCCGTGCGAGGCCTCCCCGAGCAGCACGAAGCGCGCGTCACCGACCAGGTCGAACAGCGCCGCATCGCCCGGCACGCCGTCTTCGACAGGGAGTACTTGCGCGCGGATGA
>JAVEDJ010000267.1 GCA_030841025.1 Actinomycetota bacterium | reverse complement strand
GGGGGGTGGCGGGGTCGTGTGCGGCGGAGGCGTCGTCGAGCTCGGAGGGGGTGGCGACACCGGCTCCGTCGCCCCCGGCGTCGTCGGGTCGGCGGAACCGTTGTCCACCGCCGAGGTGCTGCTGGATGCGGCGGGCGCGGAGTCGGCCGGCGAGCTGCCCTGAGCCGACGGGCTCGGCGTGGGGCTGCCGGCGGCAGGAGTCGCCGCGGCCTCGGCCGCGAGCGGCGACGTCGGATTGCCGGTCGGTTGACCGGTGGGGCGAGGCTGGCGTGGCGCGGGCGTCGGGTCGCCCTTGCCGGTCGCGGAACCCGCAGGCTTGGTGGAGGTCGACCGGGCGGCCACGCCGCCGGTCACCACGGTCGGCGCCACGGCTACCGCTCCACCGTCATAGGCGTTGGCCCAGGCCAGGACCGTGGAGACGTAGTCCCACGAGTGGTTGTACCCGTAGACGGCCTGGCGCAGGTCGGCGCTGATGCCCAGGTCCCGGTCACCAGTGCAGAGGTAGCCGGCGGACGCCAGCGTGGCGTCGTAGATGTTGCTGGGGTCCTTCTTGCCGTCGGCGTTGCCGTCCACAGCGTGCCCGCTCCAGGACGACGGGATGAACTGCATGGGCCCGACCGCACGGTCCCAGGCCGTGTCGCCGTCGTACTGCCCGTTGTCGGTGTCGCGGATCGCGGCGATGTTCGGCCCCCCCGACAGCTGCGGGCCGAGGATCGGCGAGGTGGTGCGTCCCGACGCGTCCAGCGAGCCGCCACGCGCGTGCCCGGACTCGACCTTGCCGATTCCCGCCAGGACGGTCCACGGCAGGTTGCAGGAAGGGTCGCTGGCGTTGATGCTCGCCGCCGCGGCCTGGTACGCCCGGAGCACGTTGGCGGGGATGTCCCCGCGACTGCCGCCGCTACCGAAGACCTGCACCGCGGGAACCGCCGTCACGCCGGCCGCGGCGGCGGCGGCCGCGGCCGGGACGGGGGACTGGGTCTCGTGCGGCTCGCGCATCGGCAGCGGGAGCACCAGCTCGACCGGTCCCCCACCGTCGATGGGTCCGGCGTCGGCGGATCCGGGGGGCGGCGGCTGCCCGACATCCACCAGCTGCGACTGGACCGGGATGCTCACCAGCATCGCGGCAGCGAGGGTCAGGGCGGCCGGTAGCGCCAGCTTGGGCAACAAGATCTTCGTCGTGGGGCGCATGCACGGATCCCTCGTGAACGGAAAGCTGCGGCAGTCTCCGGTTTTCTCGACCGTAGGTCGGCCTCACGCCCCCGTGAAGGCAATAACCCTGAACACCTCGGAGAGTGGCCTTCAGGTCACGGATCGCGACGACTGTCCCCCGATGGGGTGGACCGTCCCCCCGACCCTCGCCCCGGACCCTCTGAGTTTTCTGTCGGCCACCTACCGGCGGCCTCAGTGACCGGCGTCCTGCCAGGTCCGGCCCAGTCCGACCGACACGTCCAGCGGCACCGACAGGGCGTAGGCGGCGCCCATCTCGTGTCGCACAAGTGCCTCGAGGTCGGCGCGCTCCCCCGGGGCCACCTCCAGGACCAGCTCGTCGTGCACCTGGAGCAGCACCCGCGACCGCAGGCCGGCGGCGGCGAGCGACCGGTCGACCCCGAGCATGGCGACCTTGATGATGTCGGCGGCCGAACCCTGGATCGGGGCGTTGAGGGCCATCCGCTCGGCCATCTCGCGGCGCTGCCGGTTGTCGCTGGTGAGGTCGGGGAGATAGCGGCGCCGGCCCATGATGGTCTCGGTGAAGCCGGTCTGCCGGGCCTCGGCGACGATGTCGCGCAGGTAGTCGCGGACACCGCCGAACCGCGCGAAGTACTCCTCCATCAGGCCACGGGCCTCCTCCGGGCTGATGGACAGCTGCCGGGACAGGCCGAACGCGGACAGGCCGTAGGCGAGTCCATAGGACATCGCCTTGATCTTGGAGCGCTGCTCGAGGGTGACGTCGCCAGGCGCGACACCGAAGACGCGCGACGCGGTGAACGCATGCAGGTCCTCCCCGGACTGGAAGGCCTCGATGAGGCCGGCGTCCTCGCTCAGGTGCGCCATGATGCGCATCTCGATCTGGCTGTAGTCGGCCGTCATCAGCGACTCGAAGCCGGGTCCCACGACGAAGGCCTCGCGGATGCGGCGCCCCTCCTCGGTGCGGATCGGGATGTTCTGCAGGTTGGGCTCGGTCGAGGAGAGGCGCCCGGTCGCCGCGATCATCTGGTTGAAGGTCGTATGGACGCGCCCGTCGTCGGCCACGGACTTGAGCAGGCCGTCGACGGTGATCTTGAGCCGGGTCGCGTCCCGGTGCCGCAGCAGTGCGGAGAGGAACGGGTGGGCGGTCTCGGCGAACAGGGCCTGCAACGCGTCGGCGTCGGTGGTGTAGCCGGTCTTGGTGCGCTTGGTCTTGGGCATGCCGAGGTCGTCGAACAGCACGACCTGCAGCTGCTTGGGCGAGCCGAGGTTGATCTCCTTGCCGATCACGGCGTAGGCCTCGTCGGCGGCGTCCTTGACCGCCCCTCCGAAGTGCGCCTCGAGGGCGCCGAGGTGGTCGGTGTCGAGGGCGATGCCGGTGCGCTCCATGCGGGCCAGGACCTCGACCAGCGGAAGCTCGACGTCACGCAGCAAGTCGGCGGACGCCTTGGCCTCGAGGTCGGTGTCGAGCGCCTCGGCCAGCTCGAGAACGGCACGGGCGCGTACGACGTCGGCTTGTGCGGCCGCTGCCTCGTCGGCGCCGTCGAAGGAGAGCTGACCGTCGTCCTTGCCCTCGCTGCGCAGCTCGCGCTTGAGGTAGCGCAGGGCGAGGTCGGCCAGGTCGTAGCTGCGCTGGTCGGGACGGGCGAGATAGGCCGACAAGGCGGTGTCGCTGGTGACGCCGGCCAGCATCCAGCCCCGGGCCGCGAAGGCCAGTCCCGGTCCCTTGGCGTCGTGCAGCGCCTTGGCCCGTGTGGGGTCGGCCAGCCAGTCGGCGAACGCCGTCTCGTCGGCGGGGTCGAGGTCGGCAGGCTCGAACCAGGCGCCCTCACCGTCGGGCGTCGCCAGCGCGACACCGGTGACGTCACCCGTCCCGGCGCCCCAGTAGCCCGAGATGTGCACACCGGTGCGCCCGGACCCGGTCGTGTGGTCGCGGAGCCAGCCGGCCAGCTCGCCACGAGCCAGCACCCGTCCGTCGATGTCGAAGCCCTCCTCGGCCTCGGGCTCGGCGGTCGACAGCGTGGCGTAGAGCCGGTCTCGCAGCACCCGGAACTGCAACGCGTCGAAGACCGTCGCGACCTCGTCGCGGTCCCAGGCCTGTCGTGCCAGGTCACCCGGCATGGCCTCCACCGGCACGTCGCGCACGAGCTCGGTGAGCTGGCGGTTCTGCACGACCTGCGCCAGATGAGCACGCAGTGCGTCGCCGGCCTTGCCCTTGACCTCGTCGACCCGCGCCACCAGCCCATCGAGGTCGCCGAACTCCACGACCCACTTGGTGGCGGTCTTCTCCCCGACTCCCGGGATGTTGGGGAGGTTGTCACTGGGGTCTCCGCGCAAGGCCGCGAAGTCGGGGTACTGCGAGGGGGTCAGGCCGTACTTGTCCGCCACCGCCTCGGGGGTCATGCGCGACAGGTCGGAGACACCCTTGCGCGGGTAGAGCACCGTGACGTGATCGCTGACCAGCTGCAGAGCGTCGCGGTCGCCGGTGCAGATGAGCACGTCGTACCCCTCGCGCTCGGCCCGGGCCGTGATCGTCGCGATCACGTCGTCCGCCTCGAACCCCTCGACCTCGAGGCTCGGGATGCGCAGGGCCGCCAGCACCTCCTTGACGAGCTCGACCTGACCCTTGAACTCGTGGGGGCTGGCCGACCGGTTCGCCTTGTAGTCGGCGAACATCTCCGAGCGGAACGTCTTGCGCGACACGTCGAAGGCGACGGCGACGTGCGTCGGCTCCTCGTCGCGCAGGACGTTGATCAGCATGGAGGTGAAGCCGTAGACCGCATTGGTCGGCTGACCGGTGGAGGTGGAGAAGTTCTCGACCGGCAGGGCATAGAACGCCCGGTAGGCCAGCGAGTGACCGTCGAGCAGTAACAGGCGCACGCCTGCGAGGGTAGTGCGGGCGACGGACAGCTCCGGAACTGCCCGGTGGCCGCCTGGCGGTCCCCTAGTCGCTCACGCGTGCGACTGCGGCGCGGACGCGGCGCAGGGTACGTCGTCGCGCCAGCACGTTGTCGGCCTGCGACGGCCGCGCTTCGCCGGCCAGACGACGACGCAGCATGCTGACCGGCACCGAGCGCCGGACCATCACCGGACCGAAGCCGAGCCGGGCGTAGAACCGCTGGGTCTCGCGCAGGTGCGGTAGCACGCTCGTGAGCACCTGCTCGGCACCGACCTCGTCGGCCATCGCCACGGCCGCCGCCAGCAGCGCATGGCCCACGCCGCGGCGCCGGAAGCCGTCGCGCACGTGCAGGTAGTGGACGTGCACGGCTGTCTGGTCGAACAGCGGTGCGTAGCTCGACCTGGTCAGCAGCACCATGCCCGCCGTGTCGCCGTCGATGGTAGCCACGAGCATCCGGGAGTCGGGGTCGTCGCTGACGCTTCGCAACCGGTCCAGGACCCCGTCCTCGCTGGAGGACGGCGTCGTGCGCTCCACCCGGCCGCCGAGGTCACACAGCTCGTCCCACATCGCCAAAAGGTCGGGCAGGTCGTCAGGGACGGCGTCCCGGACGGCAACGCTGGGTCGCGTCATGCGGTCCTCCAGGTCACGAACGGGGCAGATGGATCAACCACCCACCCGGGCAGCCGGTGCAGGAGGCTGCCCCGCACAGCCGCGGGCCGGAGCGTACGCCGAAATGAGTGGTCTGCGCGAGAGGATGCCAAACGTCATTTCCGTGCTCGACACATTCAGGGAGCTTTTCGTGGTCAGAGGCGCAGGCACCGCGCTGAACGTCGTGACCGTCTTGACGGGATCTGGACTCGGGGTGCTGCTCGGCCACCGGCTGCCCGAACGGACCCGGTCGGTGGTCACGGACGGTCTAGGTCTGATCACCCTGCTGGTAGCGGCGACCAGCGCGGCCGCGGTGTTGGACCCCGCACTCCTGCGCGCCGTCGGCACCAGCGCCCCCGTTCTCATCGTGCTCGGGGCCGTCGTGGTCGGTGGCATCGTCGGGTCGCTGCTGCGCATCGAGGCCCGCCTGGAGGGCGTCGGCGAGGCCATCCGGCGCCGGTTGGTGCGGCCGGACGAGGGGGGCGGTGCCACGCAGCACCGGTTCGTCGAAGGGTTCGTCGACGCGTCGCTCGTGTTCTGCGTCGGCCCGCTGACCATTCTCGGCTCGCTGGAGGACGGGCTCGGCCGCGGCATCGACAAGCTCGCGCTGAAGGCCACCTTGGACGGCTTCGCGTCGATCGCCTTCGCCGCGAGCCTGGG
>JAVEDJ010000215.1 GCA_030841025.1 Actinomycetota bacterium | reverse complement strand
AGCCGCAGGTCGATCGGTACCTGACCGAGCAGCGGCACCGGCGCGCCGACGGCCTGGGTGAGCCCGTCGGCCACCCGCTGGCCACCGCCGCTGCCGAAGACCTCGACGCGCTCGTCACAGTGCGGGCACGGCAGCCAGGACATGTTCTCGATCACGCCGGTGATCTGCTGGTGGGTCTGCAGCGCGATGGTGCCGGCCCGCTCCGCCACCTCGGCGGCGGCCTCCTGCGGCGTGGTCACCACGAGCAGCTCGGCCGGTGGCACCAGCTGCGCGACGGAGATCGCGATGTCGCCGGTGCCCGGCGGCAGGTCCATCAGCAGGACGTCGAGATCTCCCCAGTAGACGTCGGCGAGGAACTGCTCGAGCGCGCGGTGCAGCATCGGCCCGCGCCAGACCACCGGCGCGTTGTTGGCGACGAACATGCCGATCGAGATGACCTTCACGTCATGGGCGACCGGCGGCATGATCATGTCCTCGACCTGCGTCGGGCGACCGGTCACGCCGAGCATCCGCGGTACCGAGTGGCCGTAGATGTCCGCGTCCACGACGCCCACCGCCAGGCCCCGCTTGGCCATGGATGCCGCCAGGTTGACCGTGACCGACGACTTCCCGACCCCGCCCTTGCCCGAAGCGACCGCGTAGACCCGGGTCAGCGAGCTCGGCTGGGCGAACGGGATCTCCCGCGCGACCGTTCCGGACTCCGAGCGCAGGCGGCCCTGAAGCTGCTGGCGCTGCTCGGCGGACATCACGTCCAGCACCACCTCGACGCCGCTGACGCCTGAGATCGCGCCGACCGCGGCGGTGACCTCCCGGGTGATCGTGTCCTTCATCGGGCAGCCGGCCACGGTCAGGTAGACGTCGACCCGTACGGCCCCCGACGGCGCGATCTCGACCGCCTTCACCATGCCGAGTTCGGTGATGGGGCGGCGGATCTCGGGGTCGTTGACGGTGGCGAGCGCCGCCTGGACCTGTTCGTTCGTGGGCAGGGAGGACATGTCATGATGCTACGTGTCTCTGGAACGAGGGCTGCCAGCAGGCGCTGCTCGCCCGTAGGATCTGGGACGTGACGGTCACGGGGAGACTTGACAGCGCGCAGCTCACGGCCTGGCGCCGGTTCCTGCAGGCGCATGCGGTGCTGGTCCGCCGGCTCGAGGCGGATCTGCTCGCCGAGCATCAGCTGCCGTTGGCGTCGTACGACGTGCTGGTCCAGCTGGTCGAGTCGCCGGAGCGGCGGCTGCGCATGACCGAGCTCGCCCAGCGGGTGCTGATCTCGCGCAGCGGCCTGACCCGCCTGGTCGACCGCCTCGAACGGGAGGGGATGGTCCGCCGCGAGGCCTGCGACGACGACGCCCGTGGCCTGTTCGCGGTGCTCACCGACGCCGGCTACGCCCGGTTGCGCCGGGCGGCGCCCACGCATCTGCGGGGGATCGCGAGCTATGCCCTCGACCGGCTCGACGAGCAGCAGACCGCCGCGCTGGCCGAGATCTGCGCCAGCATGCTCGGCGAGGACGGACCGGGAGCCCCGGCCGCCGCGGCATTCATCGGGGACGAGTCGCCCGCGGTGCCACCCGCCCGTGACGGCGGCGACCGCAGCGACCACGCCGTCCCGTCGGCGGGTTGATCGCGCGCTACAGCTCGGGCCCCGCGGTCACGCGGTGGTGGGCGGGCGCGACTCGTCGCCGCTCTCCCGACGTTCCTCCAGCTCCTCGAGCAGCTGGCGCAGCTCGGAGCGGAGGAAGTCGCGGGTCGCGACGTCGCCGACCGCGATGCGCAGCGCTGCCAGCTCGCGGGTGAGGTAGTCGGTGTCCGCGATGTTGCGCTCGGCGCGACCCCGGTCCTGCTCGTACTGCACGCGGTCGCGGTCGGCCTGCCGGTTCTGTGCGAGCAGGATCAGGGGTGCTGCGTAGGAGGCCTGCAGCGACAGCATCAAGGTCAGGAACACGAAGGGGTAGTTGTCAAAGATCCAGTGGCCCGCCAGCGTGTTCCACAGCAGCCACGCAATGACGAACACCGTCATGTAGACGAGGAACCGGCCGGTCCCGATGAACCGCGCCACCCGCTCGCTCAGCCGGCCGAAGGCTTCGGGGTCGTACGTCGGAGTAGGCAGCGACCGGCGCAGCTCGCGCGGCTGGTCGAGGCGGGCGCCGCGCCGCGGCTCACGAGCCATCGCGGCCTCCCTCCGGAACCTCGACCTGAGCCACCGCGGCGCGGTCGCGCTCGCGCCAGTCCTCGGGCAGAAGGTGGTCGAGCACGTCGTCGACCGTGACCGCGCCGAGGAGGTGGTTGTTCTCGTCGACCACCGGCACCGCGACCAGGTTGTACGTCGCCAGGTGATGGGTGATCTCCGCCAGCGGAACGTGCGGCTGCAGTGGCTCGATGCCACTGTCGACCACTCCGCTCACCAGAGCCGACGGCGGCTCCCGGAGCAGCCGCTGGATGTGCGCGATGCCGATGAACCGGCCGGTCGGCGTCTCCATGGGGGGCCGGCAGACGTACACCTGCGCGGCGAGGGCGGGGGACAGCTCAGGCTGGCGGACCCGCGCGAGTGCCTCCGCCACCGTCGCGTCCGGCGGCAGGATCACCGGTTCGGTCGTCATCATGCCGCCGGCAGAGTCGTCGGAGTACTCCAACAACCGGCGCAACGGCGCGGCCTCGTCGGGCTGCATCAGCTCGAGCAGCTTCTCGGCCTCGTGCTTGGGCAGCTCGGACAGCAGGTCGGCGGCGTCGTCGGGCTGCATCGCCTCGAGGACGTCGGCTGCCCGCTCGTTCTCGAGCTTTCCGAGGATCTCCACCTGGTCGTCCTCGGGGAGCTCCTCGAGGACGTCGGCCAAGCGCTCGTCGTCGAGGGCAGCTGCCACCTCGGCGCGGCGCTTGGGTGACAGCTCGTGCAGCACCGTAGCCAGGTCTGCGACGTTCATCTTCTCGAACGTGGCGAGCAGGTTGGCCGCGCCCTGGCCCTCCTCGGACAGCGAGAACCCGCTCACCTGGTCCCAGTCGACGGTGAGCGCGTCACCGCGGCGCCGCAGGCCCTTGCCGGGGCGCCGCACGAAGACCCGGGAGACCGTCCAGTCGCGGGTGCGCTGCTGCTCCATGGCGACGTCCTCGACGGTGACCGTCGACCCGTCCTCCTCGAGGGTCACCTTGCGGTCCAGCAGCTCGCCGAGCACCAGCGTCTCGGTCGGGCGTTGCTCGAAGCGGCGCATGTTGACCAGCCCGGTGGTGATGACCTGACCGGAGTCGATCGACGTGACCCGGGTGAGGGGCAAGAAGATGCGCCGACGACCCGGCACCTCCACGACGAGGCCGAGGACGCGCGGTGCCTCGCGGCCCAGGCGGAGCGTGACGACGACATCGCGCACCCGGCCGACCTGGTCTCCGATGGGATCGAAGACAGCAGTGTCGGCCAGGCGTGCGATGAAGACTCTCGTCTGGGCGCCGCTCACGATGCCTCAGGCTAGCGGCGCCGACGCGGTGCGCGGCCGACCTTGAACGGCAACGGGCCACGCGTCGTCGCTGGAGAGGGGACGGGTTCGGCCGCGTGCGAGTCGGCCCTGAGATGACCGGGCGACTCGAGCAGCTCACCGGTCGGCTCGATCCGCGTCACCACCGACTCGCGCGCCCAGCGAGCCGGCTGGGCCTCGCCGTCGGGCGAGTTGAGCCGTTTGGCATGCAGCTCGGCCACGATCGGGACCCATTCCTCGTCCTCCGGCAGCACGCGGGACGTGCTGCCCACCCAGGTCACAAGCCGGCCGCCCGTGTCCTTGCTGCGCACCGTGACCACCAGCCGGTCGTTCGCGGGCTCGGCCAGCATGGGAAGGTCCTGCTCCAGCCCGCCACTGACGACGTACGCCGCCCCTTCCCTCCACACGTGCCATGCGGCGACTGTGCGTTGGTCGGACTCGATGCGCAGCCACAGCATGGAGGACTTGCGGCAGGCCTCCTCCACGAGTGCCCGTGCCCGCGCGACGTCGCGGTCAGGCGTGGACGCAGTCACGCCTCTGAGCGTCCCACAGTCGAGAATGACCGACGTGCAAGAGCCAGGGACTCCCGACCGTGGCGTCTCGGGTGCGCCGAGCGCGTTGGCTGTGCCGCCGCGCGGCGACATGCTGCTGATGCCGATCGTCGTCCTGGCGGTCTCCACGTCCGGGCCGTTGCTGGCCGCGATGGCAGCACCGGCGCTGGCCGTGGCGATGTGGCGCAACGTCTTCGCGGTGGTGGCGATCGGGCCCTACGCGTTGCTGCGGCACCGCGGCGAGCTGGTGCGGATGACCGGCAGAGAGCGCCGTTGGGCGCTGGGCGCGGGCTTGCTCCTTGCTCTGCACTTCGCCACGTGGACGCCGAGCGTGCGTTACACGTCGGTGGCCTCCGCAGTGGCGATCGCCTGCACCCAGCCGGTGTGGGTGGCCCTGATCGCCAAGGGGATGGGGCACCACGTGCCACGACGGGCGTGGTGGGGCATCGGCCTCGCGCTGATCTCGGTCGTGGTGCTCACCGGCGTCGACTTCTCGCTGGAACCACGTGCCCTGGTGGGGGACATCTTGGCGCTGCTTGGTGGAGTGTTCGGTGCGCTGTACACCGTTGCCGGCGCCGAGGCGCGCCGGACGGTCAGCACGGCGTCGTACACCTTGCTGTGCTACGGCACCGCCGGCTTCGCGCTGCTCGTCGCGTGCCTCGTGGCGGGCCTGCAGCTCGTCGGCTACTCGGGGGACACGTGGCTCAAGCTGCTCGCGCTGACACTGGGAGCGCAGCTGCTCGGGCACTCGTTGTACAACAGGGTGCTGCGCACGACGAGTCCGACGGTCCTGTCGCTGGTCATCCTGTTCGAGGTCCCGGGTGCCGCCATCATCGCTGCCGTGTTCCTCGGCCAGACACCTCCGTTGGCGGCGTTGCCGGCCGCCGTGCTGCTGCTGGTGGGCATCGGTGTGGTGATCTCGTCGCGACCGCGGGACGTCGAGCCCGCGCCGCCTCTGGAATGACCCGTGGTTAGGCTCGCGTGCCATGACTGCACCGGCCAAGAGCGAGCCCAAGGCGTTGCGTCCCCGTCGTTCGTGCCTGGCGGTCCCAGGCAGCAGCACGAAGATGCTCGGCAAGGCGCAGGGCCTGCCCGCCGACCAGGTGTTCCTCGATCTGGAGGACTCGGTCGCACCGCTGGCGAAGGAGGGCGCGCGGGCGAACATCGTCGGTGCGCTGAAGGAAGGCGACTGGGCGGGCAAGACGCGCGTCGTGCGGGTCAACGACCTCACGACGAGGTGGACCTACCGCGACGTCGTGACGGTTGTCGAGGGGGCGGGCGCCGACCTCGACGCCGTCATGCTGCCGAAGGTGCAGTCTGCCGAGCAGGTGGTGTGGCTCGACCTGCTGCTGCGCCAGATCGAGGAGACGATGGGCCTCGAGGTCGGGCGCATCGGCATCGAGGCACAGATCGAGAACGCGGCCGGCCTGATCGCGGTCGACGAGATCGCCGCGGCGTCGCCACGCGTCGAGACGCTCATCTTCGGGCCTGCCGACTTCATGGCCTCGATCAACATGCGCACGCTCGTGGTGGGGGAGCAGCCCCCGGGCTATGACGTCGGCGATGCCTACCACTACATCTTGATGCGCATCCTGATGGCGGCGCGGGCGAACGACCTCCAGGCGATCGACGGGCCCTACCTGCAGATCAAGGACCTCGATGGCTTCCGCCGGGTGGCCGGCCGGTCGGCTGCACTCGGCTTCGACGGCAAGTGGGTCCTGCACCCCAGTCAGGTCGAGGCGGCGAACGAGGTCTACTCGCCGGCGCAGGACGACTACGACCATGCCGAGCTGATCCTCGATGCCTACGACCACTACACGTCCGAAGCCGGCGGCACGCGCGGCGCGGTGATGCTGGGCGAGGAGATGATCGACGAGGCGTCGCGCAAGATGGCGCTCGTGGTCGCGGCCAAGGGGCGGGCGGCCGGCCTCTCGCGGACCTCGAAGTTCGACGCCCCGACCGGCTGAGCGGGCGGCGGGGCCGACAGGCATACTCACCGGTAACAAAGCGCCTTCGCGACAGGAGCACCGACGATGGGACGCCTCGCGCAGACCGACGGCCTCACCGACGAACAGCAGGAGATCGTTGCGACCGTCCGCGAGTTCGTGGACAAGGAGATCCTGCCGCACGTCGCCAAGCTCGAGCACGATGATGCCTACCCCTCCGAGATCGTCGAGGGCATGAAGCAGATGGGCCTGTTCGGACTGATGATCCCCGAGGAGTTCGGTGGCCTGGGCGAGTCGCTGCTGACGTACGCGTTGGTCGTCGAGGAGATCGCCCGCGGCTGGATGAGCGTCAGCGGCATCGTCAACACCCACTTCATCGTTGCCTACATGCTCAGGCAGCACGGCACCGAGGAGCAGCAGCAGGCGTTGCTGCCGCGGATGGCTACCGGTGAGGTCCGGGGGTCGTTCTCGATGTCGGAGCCGGGCTGCGGCTCGGACGTGAGTGCCATCACGACCAAGGCCGTCCGTGACGGCGACGACTTCGTCATCACCGGCCAGAAGATGTGGATCACCAACGGTGGTACGTCGAACCTGCTCGCGGTGCTGGTGCGCACCGACCAGGAGGTCGAGGAGTCGGCGTCGGTCTACAAGAAGATGTCGACGTTCCTGATCGAGAAGGAGCCGGGCTTCGGGGAGGTCGCGCCCGGGCTGACGATCCCGGGGAAGATCGAGAAGATGGGCTACAAGGGCGTCGACTCGACCGAGGCCGTCTTCGACGGGTTCCGCGTGCCTGCCTCGCGGCTGCTCGGCGGCGAGCCCGGCCAGGGTTTCTACCAGATGATGGACGGCGTCGAGGTGGGCCGCGTCAACGTGGCGTCGCGGGGCTGCGGTGTCGCGCAGCGCGCCTTCGAGCTGGGCGTGCGCTATGCCCAGCAGCGTGAGACGTTCGGCAAGCCCATCGCCCAGCACCAGGCAGTGCTGTTCCGGCTCGCCGAGATGGCGACCAAGGTCGAGGCCGCGCACAGCATGATGGTGATGGCTGCGCGGAAGAAGGACGCGGGGCAGCGCAACGACGTCGAGGCCGGCATGGCCAAGTACCTCGCGAGCGAGTACTGCGCCGAGGTGGTGCAGGACGCGTTCCGCATCCACGGCGGGTACGGCTACTCCAAGGAGTACGAGATCGAGCGCCTCTACCGCGAGGCGCCGATGCTGCTCATCGGCGAGGGGACGAGCGAGATCCAGAAGATGATCG
>JAVEDJ010000082.1 GCA_030841025.1 Actinomycetota bacterium | reverse complement strand
ACTGCCTGGTCACCGAGCACCGCCTCGAGGATCTTCTGGCTCAGTGCCGAGGCGCCGCCGGCGACGGCCACCTCGCCGGCCACCAGGCCACCGGTGTGCGCGAACACCACGATCATGACCAGCAGCCCGAGACCGTTGACGCCGAAGGCGAGGTAGCGCGCCGTCGTCCGCTTGCCCTGACCTTGCTCGCGGACGAGGTCGAGGACGCCACCCTGCCAGTCACGCACCGCGCGGGCCGTGGCCTCGGCCAACGTCGGAGAGCTGCGCCGCAGGTCGTCCGCGCCGAGCAGGGCCGCCCCCGCGGGATCGCCCTGCCACACCGAGCCGGCCTTCTCCGCAGCCTCGTCCGCGGCCGCACGGACCAGCGCCTCGACGCCGGTCTCCAGCGCCTCGGCCAGCTCGTCGCCCGGTTGCGGCTTGCCCTGCACCGCTGCCGTGACCCGGTCGCGCAGGCGTCCGATCTTGGTCTCCAGCGAGCGCATCAGCTCACCGGTGCCCACGAACTCCTGCCAACGCGCCAGCACCTCACCACGAAGCAGCGACCCGTCGGTGCTGCCCTCGTCGACGCGAGCCAGCGCGCCGTCGTACGCGTCGTCGACCGCCTGCCGCAGCCGCGCGGCCGCCTCCGCCTGCGCGTCGGCCGCGGCCGCGAGCCCGAACACGCGCGCGCTCAGCGAACGCACCGCGCCGTCCAGGGTGTGCCGTACGACGGCGGCACGCACCGCGCCGTCGGCGGCGATCCCGTGCAGCCAGTCGCGAATCGTGTTGATGGTCCCCGGCGGCAACAGCCCGTCGTAGGCGATCGTCTCCGGAATGACGAACAGCGGCGCGCCGCCGAGTCCCTGCTCGGTCAGCATCGTGGCGAGATGCGCGCGCACCTCCTCGGTCGCCTCGACTGCCACGCGGTCGAGCACGATCGCCACCGCCGTGCCCCGGGTCACCGCCGTCCGCAGGAACTCCCAGGGGACGGCGTCGGCGTAGCGCGCCGCCGTCGTGACGAACAGCCACATGTCGGCAGCGGCGAGCAGCTGGGTCGCGAGCGCACGGTTGGCGGTGACCACCGAGTCGATGTCCGGCGCGTCCAGGACCGCCAGACCGGCCGGGATGCTCGGGCTCGGCACCACCTGCAGGCTTCCCGGGTCGGCTGTCGGACCGGTCGTGCGGTCGAGACCCGGCAGGATCCGGCGGTCCTCGAACCAGGCGCTGTCGGTCGGGTGATAGGCGAGGATCGCCGAACGGGTGGTCGGGCGCAGCACGCCGGCGGCGCTGACCCGGGCACCGACCAACGAGTTGACCAGGGTCGACTTGCCGGCACCGGTCGGCCCGCCGATCACGGCCAGGACGGGCGCGTCGATGCGGCGCAGGCGCGGCAGGACGTAGTCGTCGAGCTGGTCGGCGATCTCGCGCTGCAGCCGGCGACCGGCCGGGACCTCGGCGACCTCCAACGGCAAGGGTAGGTCGCGCACCCGCTTGCCGAGCTTCTCCAGGGCAGCGAGCAGCGCAGCAGCCTCCGCTGGCGTGGTCACGGCGCCAATCCTCGCGCAGCCAGCGGTGCCGCGAGCGCTTCTGGGTTCCACGGCGCGCCCTTTCGCCCACCCTCGAGGTTCCCGTCGCGCCGCACGAGGCCATGATCGCAACCTCGCGACCTCAGCGGCCAGCCGCGCGAGGGCGGATAGTGTCGACGCGTCCGCGCGACAAGGAGGCTCCATGCACCAGGTGTCCGTCAGTCTCGCCGGAACCATCCTGGCAACGGTCGCCCTCACCGGGCTCACCGCTGCACCCGCTCTCGCATCGACCCACGGCGCCAGAGGCGCGGGCGACCGCTACTTCCCGTTGCAGGGCAACGGAGGCTACGACGTCAAGCACTACGACCTGCGGCTGCGGTACGACCCCGCCAGTCGTCACCTGCGCGCGCGCACCATCATCAGGGCCACGGCGAAGAAGAGACTGACGTCGTTCGACCTGGACTTCCGTCGCAACCTGCGCATCTCGACGGTCACCGTCAATGGCGTCGGCGCGGTGTTCCACCAGCCCGCCGCCCTCAAGCAGGAGCTGGTGGTGCGCCCGTTCCGCGCCGTGGCCAAGGACAAGACCTTCACGGTCGTGGTGCGGTACGCCGGAACCCCGGCCGCCATCACTGACCCCGACGGCTCGGTGGAGGGCTGGGTCCCTACCAAGGACGGCGCCTTCGTGGTCGGTGAGCCGCAAGGCGCGCCGTCGTGGTTCCCGTGCAACGACACGCCCCGCGACAAGGCGACGTACGACTTCCGGGTGACGGTGCCGAGGGGGGTGACGGCCATCGCCAACGGCGACCTGACCGGACAGACCCGGAAGGGTCGATGGACCACCTTCCGGTGGCACAACCGCGAGCCCATGTCGACGTACCTCGTCACCGTGACGACGGGAAGGTTCGACGTGCGGACCGGTACGACGCCCGGGGGCGTGCCGTATTACATCGCCAGCGATCCCAAGCTGACCGCCAAGAGCTCTGCCGTGCTGGCCAAGCTGCCCGCGGTGACCGACTACCTCGCCGAGCTCTACGGTCCCTATCCGTTCTCCTCCACCGGGGCAATTGTCGACGACGCCTCGAAGGTGGGTTACGCGCTCGAGACGCAGACCAAGCCGGTGTATGACAGGCCGCCCGACGAGCTCACGCTGGCGCACGAAGCGGCGCACATGTACTTCGGCGACTCAGTGACGTTCAAGCGCTGGCGGGACATCTGGATCGCCGAAGGCTTCGCGGAGTTCTCCTCGTGGATGTGGAGCGAGCACACCGGCGGCAAGACGGCACAGGGATTCTTCGACACCTACTACAAGAAGAAGGCGACGAGCTCGGTCTGGAAGCCACCACCTGGCAACCCCGGGAGCGCTGCCAACCTGTTCTCCGCCTCGGTCTATCTGCGCGGCGCGATGACGTTGCAAGCGCTGCGGGTCAAGCTGGGCGACGCGACGTTCTTCGACGTACTGCGGTCGTGGCACCAGACGCACCGCGGACGCAACGTCACCGTAGGCCAGTTCCGGGCGTTCGCCGAACAACGGTCGGGGCAGGATCTGTCCCGCTTCTTCGACGTGTGGCTGGTGCGTAAGGCCAAGCCCACCAGCTGGTGAGCGAGTCGGCGCGGCGACCCTACGTGGCGACGAAGATGCAGAACGGATGGCCCGAGGGGTCCGCAAAGACGTAGAGGGGCTCGGTCGAGTCGTCCGTCCGGTCTTGCAGCAGTTGCGCTCCGAGCGACTCAGCGCGCTCCCGCTGCCGCTGCAGCTCGTGGACGCTGGAAACCGTGAAGTCGAGGTGCATCTGCATGGGTACCTCGTGGTGGGGCCACGTCGTCCGCTCCAGACGCCCGACCTGCTGAAACGCCAGCTTGCGGGCACCCTTCGGGTCCACGAGCACGAGCCAGTCCACATCGTCCTCGACACCCTCCGCAGGACGTTCGTCGCCCTGCCGGTACTGCAACCCCAGGAGCTCCCGGTAGAACTCGGCAAGTGCCCGGGCCTCGGTGGTGTCGATGACGGTGTGCAGCAGTTGGGGGTACTCAGCCATGACCGCCTCCCATCCGCCCCGATCCTGACGCACAGCCGGAGACAGCGAAGCGCGCCCCCGGTTCGATGAACCAGGGACGCGCTCCTCCGCGTCAGATCAGCGAGCCCGCACCTTGTTCGAAGGGACAGACCAGGCGCTGGTTGATGCAGCGTTGATCACCCGCACCTGGAAGCGGTAGGTGCCGCGCTTGAGCGTCATGGCGTGGGACCGTGCCTTGGCGCCGAGGCGCTTGGACACCTTCGTGTTCACGACCTTGCCCTTGGCGCTCAGCCGCAGAGCCCGGACCTGGAAACCAAGGACCTTGCCTGCGTTGCTCGCTGACGGCGTCCGCCAGCGCGCAGTCGCGCTCACCGGCCCGCCGCTCTTGCCGGCAACCGCGGGCCGGATCGCGGGTGTCTTGGCCACCGTCGGAGCAGGCGCCGTCGGAGCAGCCACGGGCGGTAGCGATGCCGAGGACTCCCGCGGCGTCAGCCGGCTGCCGGCCGGGACCGGGAAGGGGAAGCCCAGCAC
Source organism: Actinomycetota bacterium (assembly GCA_030841025.1). GTDB lineage: Bacteria > Actinomycetota > Actinomycetes > JACCUZ01 > JACCUZ01 > BP-173. Next base: position 1,246 of record JAVEDJ010000082.1, on the reverse strand, counting down.
GGCCAGCCGTCCGCGAACCTGGTTCTGTGCCTGGCAGTCCTGCACGCAGTCCGTGGGCGGGTTCGCGACCTCGACGGCATCCTCGCCGGTCACGAAGCCCATCCGGCCGCCGCTGGCAACGTCCCAGATCGACACCCCGCCGCAGTGCTCGACGCTGGGCGAGACAGGGGTCGCGGTGTTGCAGGCGGGCTGGTCGACGCGCTCGGCCACCTGAGCACTGTCGCGGGCGACGAAAGCCGGCGAGAAGTCGTTGCCGATGTTGGTCCGGGTGCTCACCTTCACACAGAACTTGCTCGGAGGGCCGGTGGTGACGCTGGTGCAGTCGGCCCCGAGGAACTGTCCCTGACGTTCCCTGAAGTTCGGGTTGTCGAAGTAGAACGGCGTCAGTCGCGGGTCACTGGCCTGGGCCAACGTGTGCACGATGCGGGTTCCCTGTCGGTCACTGCGCTCGGGCTCCATCTGGAAGACGCCGCCGGCGGCACAGTCCTTGGCCTGGATCTTCATCGACAGTCCGGGTCCGGTCCGCTGGATCACCAGGTCGCCTGCGCCGAGCTGCGCGACCACCCCGCTGGTGAGTGTCAGCCCGCGATGGTCAGGCACCTTGCTCGCGAAGACCGGGGTGAAGACCCCTCCGGTCATGTCCTGGGGGTTGGGCGCGCCCGTGAACGCGTAGTCCAACACCGCGAAGTCGACCGCGCGTACATCGAACTGGATGTAACGGCCACGCACCCCGAAGCGGTCGCCGAGGCTCGCGCTCGCGATCGTTGCCGCTACGTCACCTGACGCCACAGCGGCGCCGGTGGAGAGGTTGACCAGCTGGAAGCCGCCGCCTTCGCAGCCATCGGACTTCGCAGCACGCGCTGGGCCGGCGGCTCCCGCCGCCAGGACGCTGGCGACCATGACGGCGCCGACGGCAACGGCGAGGCGCCGTCGCAGGCTGGTGCCCAGGAACCCCATAGGTCGCGAGTGGGACAACTCAGTGTTCATGTGGCGCTCCGTTGCTTGTGCGGGTTGACCCTCTCGAGCTGTGCGCAGCCTCCACAGGAAGCGGCTATCCGCGCACCATTGGCGCACTAAGCCCGTGTTAACTCCGGAGCCGAATGACTGATCTGACCCGGTTGCGGCTGCGCCCGTCCCGGCCGACGGTCGTGACGTCGACGGTGACGGTGTCGGGGCCCGTGGCCCTGATCGCCTCGAGCACCAGGAGGTCGCCCAGCGCCTTGGGCACGTTGACGCCGAACGATGC
>JAVEDJ010000174.1 GCA_030841025.1 Actinomycetota bacterium | reverse complement strand
TCCGTGTGCGTCGGGTACGGCTTCGGCTTGTCCGTGTGCGTCGGGTACGGCTTCGGCTTGTCCGTGTGCGTCGGGTACGGCTTCGGCTTGTCCGTGTGCGTCGGGTACGGCTTGGGCTTCGGCTTGTCCGTGTGCGAGGGATAGGGCTTGGGCTTCGGCGCGTCCGTGTCCGAGGGATAGGGCTCGGACTTCTTCGGGTGCGAGGGGCGCGAGCTGGGCTTGGCGCCCTCGGAGCCCTTGTCGTCGCCCTGGGGCCCGCCGCCGTAGCCGCCGGAGCCCTTGTCGCCGCCCGTGGACCCGCCGCCGTAGCCGCCCGAGCCCTTGTCGCCGCCCTCGGACCCGCCGCCGTAGCCACCGCGGTCGTTGCTGCGTGACGACGAGGACGACCCGTGACCGTCCCCACCGGTCCCGCCGGTGAACGCGCCGGCGGAAGGTACCCCCACCCATGGGCTCATCGCCACGGTGAGCAGGACCGCAGTCCCCAGACCCGCGGCCCGGACCCCCATGCGACTCCGTACGCTGCTGCCAGCCATCTCGACCCCTCTTCGGAAGACGTGCCCGACGGGGTCGGTCTCACCATTGGCTCCTCGCGGCCGCTCCGCCCGGCAGTGGGCGGATCGGTGACCGTCAGCACGGCCGCGGATCATCGCTTTCCCCTGCGCAGCGCCGCCCTTAGCCCCCCCGGGCCCGTGCTCGCTGCGATCTGCCCTCACGGTATGGCCGGTCGCGCAGGACTACAAACAGTCACCGAATGGGCGTCGGGGGACCCTCATATATACGGAGCGTCACATGGCGATGAATGTTCAGTGATGGCCGATGGGGTGTCTGGTCCAGATTTGTCCGTGTTTGCACCAGACACCTGCGCGCGGTTCGACTCCGCCGAACGCGCGAGGTTGGGCCGGCAAAGTCCCCGTCATGCTCCACCCGTTCGGCGCAGCGCCAGCGGCTACCGGCCTACCGCCGACCGGTCAGGCCGGGGCGTCCGCCGTGCGCCGCCAGCGGATGCCGGCCTCGATGAACTCGTCGATCTCACCGTCGAGCACCGCGCTCGTGTTGCCGGTCTCGTACTCGGTGCGCAGGTCCTTGACCATCTGGTACGGGTGCAGCACGTAGGAGCGCATCTGGTTGCCCCACGAGCCGGAGTTGTCACCCTTGAGGGCGTTGATCTTCGCCTGCTCTTCCTCGCGGCGACGGGCGAGCAGCTTGGCCTGCAGCACGGTCATGGCGGAGGCCCGGTTCTGCAGCTGTGAGCGCTCGTTCTGGCACGACACGACGATGCCGGTCGGGATGTGCGTGAGGCGCACAGCGGAGTCGGTCGTGTTGACGCCCTGCCCGCCCGGGCCGCTCGACCGGTAGACGTCCACCCGGATCTCGTCGTCGGGGATCTCGATGTGGTCGCTCTGCTCGACGACCGGCACCACCTCGACGCCGGCGAACGACGTCTGGCGCCGGCCCTGGTTGTCGAACGGTGAGATGCGCACGAGCCGGTGCGTGCCCTGTTCGACCGAGAGAGTCCCGTAGGAGTAGGGCGCCTTGACGGCGAAGGTGGCCGACTTGATGCCGGCCTCTTCGGCGTACGACGTGTCGTAGACCTCGGTCGGGTAGCCATGCCGTTCGGCCCAGCGGGTGTACATCCGCAGCAGCATCTCTGCGAAGTCCGCGGCATCGACACCGCCGGCCTCCGCGCGGATGGTGACCAGCGCGTCCCGCTCGTCGTACTCACCCGAGAGCAACGTGCGCACCTCGAGCTCGCCGATCGACTTGACGATCGAGGTCATCTCGGTCTCGGCCTCGGCGAGGGTCGCCGCGTCGTCCTCACCCGCGGCGAGCTCGAAGAGCACACCGAGGTCATCGAGGCGGCGACGCAGGGACTCCACCCGGGCCAGGTCCCCCTGGATGTGCGACAGGCGGCTGTTCACCTTCTGGGCGCGCTCGGGGTCGTCCCACAGGTCGGGGGCCGCGGCCTGCTCGTTGAGGTCGACCAGATCACGGCGCATCCGGTCTAGGTCGAGCACTGCCTCGATGCTGCTGAGCGTCTGGTCCAGCTCTCGGAGCTGCTCGGGAACGTCCACGGGGGCCACGTCGCGAGGGTACGCGACCGCCCCAGCGTGCCCGCGGTCAGAACGGCCACCGTCCCTGGCGGCCGCATCGACACTCCGTCACGGCGGCGCCTCGCACCGTGTTGTCAGATGCATCACATTCGGCGCGCAAACAGCGGTTCCTGCAGAAAGCCTCGTTTCGATGATGCAGGGTGGGGGGACAGCAAGCCCCTGCCATGTCGTGCAGGGCGGCCCGCGCGGACGCCGAGTCCTGCCACCACGCGGGTGACACCGACGATGACGTCGATCCGGCAGGAACGGAGAACCCAGCACGGCGAGCGCCCGGTCCGACCGGGCGTTCTTGGGGTGAAGCCACGCACTGTGGCCGGGCCAACTTCGGCGCCCGAACCCGACAGGTCACTCTTCGCAGGCGGTCACCGAAGGAACTCATGCCTGCCCTTGCTTCTCGTTTCGCCCCTGCACGCCTGCTCACGATCTGTGGGCTGGTGTTGACCTTGGCGGCGACCATGTTCGCCGGCTCGGTCGTGAGCCCGAATGCTTCTCACGCCTCCGCCCTGGTATCGGCCGAGCGGGCCGGCAAGGCCGCCGACTGGGCCAAGACCCGCCAGGGCTCGCCCTACCGGTACGGCGCGATGGGTCCGCGCAAGTTCGACTGTTCCGGGCTGACGCGCTGGGCGTACAAGCGCGTCGGCAAGAACCTGCCGCACTCCTCCTCCGCCCAGGCCAGGCACGTCAAGCGCGTCAAGCGCAGCAACGCGCGCCGCGGCGACCTGGTCTTCTTCTCCAGCCGTGGCGGCATCTACCACGTGGCGATCTACGCCGGGCACAACCGCATCTGGCACGCGCCGTACTCCGGCACCCGCGTACGCCGCGACAAGATCTGGTCCGGCAACGTCTTCTTCGGCCGCGTCCGCTAACCCCAGCCGACCCGCTACCGATTCGACCACGTTAGGTAGGCGTAGGGGTACGGCAACAGGCTGTGAGGCCTGTTGCCGTACCACTACGCCTGTTGTCGCGGGACGCGGCTCTAGGGCGTGAGCGGTGAGCGAGCGGTGGCGCTGGCCTGGACCGGGTAGCCATCCCGCCAGCGCGCCGACACACGGTTGACGAACGGCAGGTGTACGACGGCGCGCAGCGTGACCGTCACGGTCGCGCCATCGGTCTCGACGTCGGTCACCTCGAAACCGTCGAAGCGAGAACCGAGTCGGGCGTCCCGGGCGTACTGCGTCACGGCTCGGCGGGAGCCGTCCTGGCTCAACGGCAGCTGCGAGCCCGCTCCGGTATAGATCCTGCCGACATCTGGCTGGTTCGCGGCAGTGAGTGCCGATGCATCTGCGGCGGCCAGCAGCGACCGGCGGTAGAGGTAGGCCTGTGACACATCGACCACCACGGTGACGAGTAGTCCGGCTATCACGGCATAGGCCATCACAAGGAGCAGCAGCTGTCCGTCGTCCTCGTGTCGCAGGCGCGACAGCCGCGGAGCCACCCGCATCCTCATCGCGCGGCCCGGAACCGGTCGACGACTTCCAGGTGTCGCCCTTCCACGTGCACGCGTGCGGGCGCGGCGTCGAACAAGCGCGGCAGGAAGGGCAACGCCACGTCGTACCCGATTGCGACGTCCACGGTCGCACCGGGAGTCAGGCAGGGGTCTGCCGAGCAGATGATGTGGACGTCCTGTGGCGGGAGTCGGAGATCACTGTCCGCCATGACGATGGACGCCGCGGCCAGCGCCCGGTCGCGGGCGACCTCGCTGCTTGCCGAGCTCACATAGACGCGACCTGCCTCCCGCGTCGCGCTGGATACCGCATAGGCCGCGCCCTGAACTCGGAAGAGGGTCAGCATGATGTAAGTGAGCGGCACCATCAGCAGCACGGCGAGATAGACGAACTCAACGATGGCGTTGCCAGCCTCATCGCGTGCAGCACGCGCGAGCCGGCCGGACCGGCTCACGACGACTCCTCGACTGCGTGCCCGCGCACCGAGATGCTCCGTGGCGGCCCGAGCAGGCCGATGAGCGGCAGGCGCGCGTCAATCTGCACGTAGACCGTGAGTACGCCGTTCACGGTCTCGGTGCCGCTCGTCACGTCGTCGGCGAAGGAGTCGGCGAGCGAGTCCTCGATGAGCCGGCGCGTCACTGCGGCGCCGTCACCCGGCTCACGATCAGCATTGGCGGCGTAGCGGGCACCTTCAGCCGCTGACGCCGCAAGCGTGTTGCGGACGTGCAGCGCGAGCCCGAGCTGCAAGAGCGCCAGAAACAGAAACGTCAGCAGGATGCCGACCAGGGTGAAGTCCACGATGGCAGCACCCTCGTCGTCCTTCGCCGCAGCCACAGCCGCGTAGACCGGGACAGGCATCAGGGCGAGTTGCCGACCACCCCGTCGAGCGCCTCGTTGAACAGCTGCCTGAGCTTCTCGTCCGCAACGAGCCACAGTGCGGTCACCAGACCCGCCGTCATGATGGTGACCAGTACCCAGCCAGGCACGTCGCCGCGATCGCGCCGAGCCCTGATGGCAGGCAACCTTCCGTGGACTATCAGCACACAGAGACCGACGACAACGTCACCCACCGGATGGAGCGCCTTTGACATGTCCTGTCCTCTCTCGTGTCGAGCGGCGTCAGCTCGCGAAGCTGAAGCCGAAAAAGCCTGGAAACAGAGCGAAGAGCACCGTGACCGGAAGCACGAGGAAGACCACCGGGATCATCATCGCGATCTCCTTCCGGCCGCCGGCCTCGAGCAACGCCCGCTTGCCGGCTTCTCTGACGTCCACGGCCTGCGCCCGGAGCACGTCGGCAAGCGGCGTACCTCGCTCCACCGCGATGGCAACACCGTCGACGAACCGCGCGAGGGCCGCCAGGTTGGTGCGCGCCGCGATGCCGTGCATGGCCTGCACGAGCGAGTGGCCCGCGCGTGCATCGGCAAGTGCACGCGAGAGTTCATGCGCCAGCTCGCCGCGGCTGATGCGCGTCACGCGCTCGAGTGCACCAACCGGCCCCTCTCCCGCCTGGACGGCCAAGGCCAGCAGCTCCGCGATGGTGGGGAACTCAGCCATGATCCGCTCTTCGCGACGAGCAACCTCGCGGGACAACGCCTGGTCGCGCAGCAGCAGGCCGGCCACACCTCCGGAGAGACACAGGACGAGCAGGAGTACGACGGAACCTCCGCGTGCCGCCAGGAACGGGCTGACCGCGAGACCGGCAGCGAGACCGGCCGCCGCCCACACCACCTGCTGCGCGCGGAACTCCTCGAGTGTCAGCTCGCGACCTGCTTGGTCGAGCCGGCGGCGCACGGACGCCGAGCCACCGAGCACTCGCTCAAGCGTTGCGACTGCGTCGGCCATCAGCGGTGCGACGATGTGTTCGAGAGTCGGGAACGGCGTCAGCGTGCGGTCGTTCCGGAGCAGCCGCGACGGCGGAGTGGAGTCCCGCAAGTACGGCGCCAGCCGCTGGTCGAGGGTCGGCCGACGCAACATCGGCAATCGCGACAGCGCGACTGCGAGCCCCACGCCAGCCAACAAGCCGAGCCCGGCACCCTCGACGGCGCCGCTCATCGCAGCACCCGCTCCTCGTCGGGCAGGCGACCGATGCGCAGCATCACCCGATAGGCGATCAGGCACAGACTGCCGCCGACCACCAGAACCACCGAGCCGGCGGCAGTGTTGTACGCGGCGACGGCTTCCGGTCGAAGGGAGAGCAGGCCCAGCACGACCCACGGCGCGGCCACCGCCAGACGCGCGGCGTTCACGGTCCACCCTTGCCGCGTCTCGAGCTCGGCGCGGGTCCGAGCGTCCTCGCGCAGGAAGGCGGACAGCGTCCGGAGCAGGCGACCCAGATCGCTGCCACCGACCTGTCTGGCCATGCGCAGCGACTCGACGATGCGGTCACCCACCGGGTCGGCGAGCGCGCCCTTGAGCCGGTCGAGGCTGTCGTAGAACCGACCGGTCGCGCGGTAGTCCTCGCCGAACCGGGCGAACGTCGCCCGCAGCTCGGCAGGTCCACGGGTCCCGATCTGCGCCAGCGCCTCCGGCAGCGCGAGACCGGCGCGCACGGCCGACGCGAGGTTGTCGACCACCTCGGGCCACAGGTCACGCAGCTCCGCGCGGCGCTGCCGTGCGCGGTAGCGCACCATCGCGACCGGCGTCCACGACGCGAGCAGCGCGAACGCAGCCGCGATGACCGGGGAACGCGACACCGTATATATGCCCAGCAGTACGACGACCGCAACGCCCACGCAGGACGCGACGAGCCCACCCGGCGTGACCGACTCGATACCCGCCTGCGCCAGAAGCTCGGAAACCCGCTCCCGCCGGCTCGGGCGCGTCTTGCTGCGTGCTGGCACGGGGCCGAACGACCTCGCCACCAGCAGCGCTCCGGTCCCGAAGAGCAGCCCGAGCAGCGCGCCCATCACACGGCCTGGGACAACAGACTGCCGACGTCGAGCCCGGCCCGGTCGAAGCGCTCCGGGTGCGGCGGCCAGCCATCGGCCCGCACCAACCGACCCCCACGGGTGACGAACAGCTCGGCGGCCTCGACGACGTCACCCTCGACCCGACCCGGGATCCCGAGGATCTCCCGTACGACGCGGCGACCGCTGGCCTCCGTCGTCACGTGCACCACCAGGTCGATGCAACCCGCCACGGTCGGCACGACGAAGCCGTGGCCGACGTTCTCGCCGGCCAGCAACGGCAAGGTGCACAGCTTGGTCACCGCCTCCCGGGCGGAGTTGGCGTGGATCGTGCACATGCCTGGTAGGCCGGAGTTCAGAGCGATGAGCAGGTCCAGGCTCTCCTCCTGACGTACCTCACCGACGATGATGCGTGACGGCCGCATCCGAAGTGCTTCCTTCACCAACCGGCGCAGCTTGATCTCACCGGTGCCCTCGAGGCTCGGCTGCCGGCACTGCATCGCCACCACGTCGGGCAATGGGATCTTGAGCTCGAAGACCTCCTCGCACGTCACCACTCGTTCCTGCGGAGGCACGGCTGCACCGAGACAGTTCAGCAGCGTCGTCTTGCCGAGGGTGCGTTAGTGTCCCCCCATGGATTCACGCTCGGCTGTGGCCGTGTACGCCCGCATCTCTCAGGACCGGGACGGCGGCAGGTTGGGGGTGAAGCGGCAGCTCGACGACTGCAGAGCCGAGGCCGACCGCCGCGGCTGGATTGTGGCTGAGGAGTACGTCGATGACGACGTGAGCGCATACAGCGGCAAGGCGCGGCCCGCCTACGAGCGGATGCTTGCGGACATCGAGGCCGGAGCCCGGGACGCGGTGATCGTCTGGCATATGGACCGTCTGCACCGTCGCCCGATCGAGTTGGAGCACTTCGCGGACGTGTGCACCCGTGCGGGTGTGTCCGACGTGAAGACGCTGCACGGGAACATGGACCTAGGCAACGGCGATGGACTGTTGATGGCTCGGCTGCTGGCCGCCGTCGCAGCGAATGAGAGCGA
>JAVEDJ010000102.1 GCA_030841025.1 Actinomycetota bacterium | reverse complement strand
GAGGTCGAGCGCGCCTATTTCGCTGACACCCAGATCTTTCCGATCATGCACGTGCTGGTGGTCCGCAGGGCGATCTATGACGCTCACCCGTGGGTGGTGCGCTCCTTGCAGAAGGCCTTCGAGCTCTCGCGGCAGGCGGCGCTGAACGGGATAGACGAGACCGCGTCCTTGCGCTACATGCTTCCCTGGCTGCACGACGAGGTAGCACGCACGCGCCGGGTCATGGGTGACGACTACTGGACCTACGGCATGAAGGCCAACGACAAGACTCTGCAGACCTTTCTCCGGTATTCACATGACCAAGGCCTCGCGAGCAAGTTGTGGACCTCGGCAGAGCTGTTCGCCCCGGAGAGCCACGACGAGTTCGTCATCTAGTCTCCGGAGCGGCTCACTGGGCCAGTTGCTTGGCGAGCCGCGGGTAGACCCGCATCGCGTTCAGCCCCAGCACCTTCCGTGCATCTTCTTCACTCAGGTCGAGCTGGTCGACGTATCGCTTGGTGTCATCCCAGTGGAAGCCCGTCTCCGGGTCGATGCCGCGCACGGCGCCGAGCAGCTCGGAGCCGAAGAGGATGTTGTCGATGTCGATGACCCGGTGCAGCAGGTCGATGCCGGCCTGGTGGTAGACGCAGGTGTCGAAGAAGACGTTCTTCATGACGTGCTCGTCGAGCGGCGGACGACCAAGCCGGTCGGCGAGACCGCGATAGCGGCCCCAGTGGTAGGGCACCGCACCGCCGCCATGGGGGATCACCAACCGCAGGTCCGGGAAGTCGGCGAACAGGTCGCCCTCGATGAGCTGCATGAACGCGGTCGTGTCCGCGTTGAGGTAGTGCGCGCCCAACGCATGGAAGTTGTCGTTGCACGACGCCGAGACATGGATCATGGCCGGGACGTCCAGCTCCACCAGGGTCTCGTACAACGGGTACCAGTAGGTGTCCGTGAGCGGCCTGGACGTCCAGTGCCCGCCGGACGGGTCCGGGTTCAGGTTGCAGCCGACGAACCCGAGCTGCTCGACACATCGCCGAACCTCGGCAATCGAGTCGTCCAGCGACCCCCCGGGTGTCTGAGGCAGCTGGCAGACGCCGATGAAGCTCTGCGGGAAGAGCCCGACGACACGATGGATGAGGTCGTTGCACGCCCGGGCCCACGCGTTCGCGGTGGCCGGGTCGGCCACGTGGTGCTCCATCGCGGAAGCCTGGGGCGAGAAGAGCATCATGTCGCCGCCGCGCTCCCGAAGGAGCTTCAGCTGGTTGTGCTCGATGCTCTCGCGGATGGCGTCGTCACTGACGTCGGCCGCTGCCGGCTCGGGCAGGCCCGGGTCGGCCAGGCGGGCCAGCTGGGCGTCGCGGAACTGCTTGTGCGCGCCGGGCGCCGTCGTGTAGTGCCCATGACAATCGATGATCATCTGTCACTCTCTCTCCGCCGGTCAGTGCAGGTCGCGGCCCGACCGGCTCAGTCGTCGGGCGCCTGGTCGACGTACACGAGGCCCTTCTGCGCGAGCTCCTCGCGCATGCTGTGCAGGTCCAGACTCAGCTCCCCGGCCTGGTAGCGCTCGCGCGTCTTGGCCTCGCGGTCCTCGCGCGCCGCGCAGGCCGGCAGCAGGTCCGCGGCCCGCTCCCGCTCGACGACCACGACGCCGTCATCGTCCGCCACGACCACGTCGCCCGGCCGCACCAGCTGACCGGCGCAGACGACCGGGATGTTGACGCTGCCCAGCGTCTCCTTCACGGTGCCTGTCGCAGACACATACCTCGACCAGACCGGGAAGCCCATCCGGGTCAGCTCGGCGACGTCACGGCAGCCTGCGTCAATGACCAGTCCTCTGACCCCACGGGTCTGCAGCGCCGTGGCGAGCAGCTCCCCGAAGTAGCCCGCATCCGAGTGGGACGTCGGCGCGACGACCAGGACGTCGCCCTCCTGGCATTGCTCCACCGCCACGTGGATCATCCAGTTGTCAGCCGGAGGGACGCTCACCGTCACGGCGGTGCCGGAGACGTGGGCCCCGGCATAGATCGGCGTGATGCGCGGGCCCATCAGCCCGCCGCGGCCCTGTGCCTCGTGGATCGTGGCCACCCCGAAGGACGCGAACGCGTCGGCGACGGACTTGTCGGTGCGCTCGACATGGCGTACGACGATTCCCATCTCGCTCCTTCTCCGGTGGACGTCGGGCTACGGGGCGTCTGTCGCCCAGGGCAACAGGGAGACGTGGATGACTCCCTCGTCGCCTTCGCCACCGACCGCCCTGATCGCGCGATCGACGTCCGCCAGCCCGAAGGTGTGCGTCGCCAGGAGCTCCAACGGAAAGCGGTTGGAGGCCAGCTGGGCCAACGCCAGCTCGCATGACCGGTAGCTGTGGCCGCGCGCGCTCTTGATGGTGATCGCCTTCTCCGTCACCTTCTTGACCGGGAAGTCCGGGAAGGACGCCAGCTCGCCCTGGATCAGCAGCGTGCCCGCTCGGCGCTTCAATGCGTCGATCCCGAGCAGGACCGGAGCGACTCCGGCGCCGGCCGTGCAGTCCAGGACCACGTCGACGCCCTTGCCGCCCGTGACCGCCATGACCCGCTCCAGGGCGTCCTCGGTCTGCACGTCGATGACGTAGTCGGCGCCCAGTGTCTTGGCGAGGTGCAGCCGGGCCGCGTCTCGGGTGGTGCCGGTCACGATGATGACCGAGGCCCCCGCCTGCTTGCACGCGACGACCTGCGACAGCCCCTGTTGACCCGGGCCCTGGATCAGCACCGTGGAGTTGTAGCCGACACCACCGTCGAACAGTGCCCACTCGATGCCATTGGAGAGCGGTGTGACGATGCCGGCCAGCTCGGGAGACACCGTGTCCGGGACCTTGTGGACGACGGCGTTCCACGGCAGGAACATGTACTGCGCGAACCCGCCCCACAGGTGGTACGGGTTCTCGGCCGAGGTGTAGCCGTACCGACGTGCGTCAGGGTTCGTCCGCCAGTCAGTGGCCTCGCAGTGGCGATACTCGCCGCGGTGGCACCACTCGCACTGGAAGCAGGGCACGTAGTGCTCGACGAAGACGCGGTCGCCCTCATCCGCGCCCGTGCGCTGAGCGAACCTGCGACCGGCCTTGACGATCACACCGACGTTCTCGTGGCCCATGATGACGGGCTCGGGAAAGGGCGGCTTCGCATACATCTTGACGTCGGTGCCGCAGATGCCCGCCACCTCGACCTTGAGCAGCGCGCCGTCGTCAGGGATCTCCGGCATCGGCAGGTCGCGCAGCTCGGTCTTCCCCGGGCCCGTCCGCACGGCGGCCAGCACGTGTTCTCCCATAACCGACTCTCCCTCCCGAGGTGCGCCATGGCGCACAGCCCAGGTTGCCGACATGAAGCCGCCCAGCAGCGGGCAAAGGTCTAATGGTTTGTTCTTCGACTATAGTACCCATCCCGAGTCGAGACGTTGCGGGGCCGGTCGAACGCGCGCGACCTATCGACGACTCCGTACGAGTGAGTAGGGCAGAGCCAATGACGGAACTGCAACTGCGGACCGTGACCCGTACCCAGGGAAACAACGCGGCGCTCAAGGACGGGACCGTCACGCCGCGGCGGAGCACCTTGGACTTCGAGGAAGTACCGGTCCTGGTCCAGGCGTTTCGCCGGATGGTGCGCGAACTCGAGTTCGACGTGTGCGAGATGGCCATCACCACCTACCTGTGCGCCAAGGCCCACGGCAAACGGTTCAGCGCACTGCCCATCTTCCTGGTACGCGGCTTCCACCACGGCGCCATCGTCTACAACACGAAGGCAGGTATCGCACACCCGAAGGATCTGGAAGGCCGCCGAGTGGGCGTCAACCGCGGCTACACGGTGACCACCGGCGTGTGGGCGCGCAGCATCCTGCAGGACGAGTACGGCGTCGACCTGAGCCGTGTGACGTGGGTGCTCTCCGGTGACGAGCACGTCGCTGAGTTCCGTCCCCCCGCGAACGTCGTGCCGATGGAGCCGGGGCGCAGCCTCGACGAGATGGTGGGCACGGGCGAGCTGGCTGCTGTCGTCGGCGTCGAGGTGGACCACCCCGATGTGGCGCCCTTGATCCCTGACGCGACGGAAGCGGGCTTCGACGCACTACGCCGACGGGGCCTGTATCCCATCAACCACCTCGTGGTCGTGAAGGATGATCTGCTCGAGGCGCACCCGGAGCTGGCCGTGGACGTCTTCGATGCCTTCGCCGCGGCCAAGAATCTCTATGTCGAGCGTCTGCGGGAGGATGCGATCGAGACGCCGAGCTCGACTGATCGCACGTACAAGCGCGTCATGGAGATCACCGGCAACGACCCCCTGCCCTACGGGCTGGCACCGAACCGGCCGATGCTCGAGGAGCTCATCGGCCACGCCGTGACTCAGCAGGTCCTCGAGAGACCGCCTGTGGTGGAGGACCTCTTCGCCACGAGCACGCACGACCTGATCGCCTAGCGAGGATGGGACGTCATGCGGATCGCGATCACAGCTGACCACAACGGGACCTCGTTGAAAGCACGTTTGATCCCGTGGCTGGAGGAACGTGGCCACCAGGTCGACGACCGTGCCACGCACGTCGGCACGGAACCGGTGGACTACCCGCCCTTGTGCGCCGACGTCTGCCGGCGCGTCCTGGACGGCCACGCGGACTACGCCATCGTGGTCGGAGGCAGTGGCTCAGGCGAGCAGATCGCCTGCAACAAGATCCGGGGAATCCGCGCGGGGCTCTGCCACGACCTGTTCACGGCGCAGATCGCTCGTGCGCACAACGACGCCAACGTGCTCGTCCTGGGCGCCAAGGTCGTCAGCCCGGAGTTCGCCGAGGAGCTCGCCGCGACATGGCTCGCCACATCGTTCAAGGGTGAACGTCACCAGAAGCGGTTGGACCAGATCGCAGCGCTCGAGCGCGGGGAGTGGCTCGACTGAGCCTCAGCGCAGCCGTGCCTGTACGGCATCGAGGAACTCGGTAACCCTGGCCGGTGCGGTCCGCGCGGTCTGCTCACTGACCGGGACGTCCCAGTACTCGGCTTGCGGTAGGCACTCCTCGAGGTACCTCGCCGCTGAGGTCGCATGCGAGGCGTCCTGGCCCGGGACCACCAGAGCCGGGATGTCGAGCTGCATGAGGTCCTCGGGCTCTGCACCCGGCACCGTGTCGCGGTCGAACAGCAGCCGGGCCATGGCACTGACCACCACCTGGTACCGATCGCCGTCCCACTTCACGTAGCTCTCGGCAAACGCGCTGTCGCCCCGGATGACAGTGGCCCACGGGCCGACGCGGGGGTCCTGCGAAAAGGTCTTGTCGTCACTCGTGGCCAGCGCGACCACCTGCTCGAGGCCGTGCTCCTCGGCGTACGCCAGGTGCTGCGCGAAGCGCGACTGCTGCGCCATGCGGTACCTCGGCCCGCCGGCGGGCGAGTACAGCACCATGCTCGACACCCGTTCCGGGTGGGTGAGCCCGAACGCTGCGACTGCGGAGCATCCCACGCAGCCGCCCATCAGGTGCGCCTGCTCGATGCCCAGATGGTCGAGGAGCCCCCGTGCCTGGGCGACGTAGTGACCCCAGGTCACGCGCTCCACGCGTCCACCGGACAGTCCGGACTCACGCCGGTCGAAGGTGATGCAGGTGTACTTCTCGGTCAGCTGGTCCAGCAGACCGAGGCGGCTGTACAGCCCCAGCGACGACCAGTTCTCGAGTCTCGAGTTGAACCCGCCCGGCGAGAACATGAGCAGCGGCGGCCCCGACCCCGCAGTCTCGTAGCGTGTCGTGATGCCGTCGATGCTGGCGGTGCGCACGTGCCCCTCCGTTTCGGTCCGTCCTGTCGACTGGCACCGGCGGTGGCCAGCTCCGTGCACCGATCAGCTCCGTGCACCGATCAGCTCCGTGCACCGATCAGGTCTCTACGACGTGACGGGGATGCCGCCCTTGATCTGTCGCTTCGCCCGGACATCCTGCGTGTAGGCGCTGATCGCGTCGTACGTGATCTGGGCGACGTTGGCGTACGTGTCCGGCGGGTTGTCGAGCCCCGACGCCGCATAACCGATGGCGGCGTGCGCCATGCGCATCCGACCGTCGAGCCAAGGCCCGCCGCCGAATCCGCCGATGACGGGGATCGAGACCGCCCGGACCACCTCCGGCCCGACGACCGGCCCGGAGTTGGTGAAGTCGAGCAGCGACGCGCCGGCTTCCTCCAGTCGTTTCGCTTGCCTGATGAGCTCGTCCTGCAACGCCGTCGGCACCTCGTCACCCGGCGCCGATGCCCCGGTGTAGGTCACCCCGTAGCGCAAGGCGGTCTGCGGCGTGATGCCGAACTGGGCGAAGACGGGGATGCCGGCCCGGTCGATCGCGGTGACCGCTTCCGGGAAGTCGGCGGCGCCGTCCAGCTTCACCAGGTCCACGCCGGCTTCCTTGACCAGCCGGACCGCCGCCCGCACCGCGCTGTCGGGGCCTTCCTGAAGCGGGCCGAAGGGGAAGTCGCAGCTGACCAGCGCCCGCTTCACGCCTCGGCGGACGGCCTGGCAGACGACGATCATCTGCTCCATCGTCACCTCGAGCGGGTTCGGCTGACCCCAGAGGTTCGCGCCGACCGTGTCGCCGACCGAGACGATGTCCACGCCGGCCCGGTCGACGATCTGGGCGATCTGATAGTCCCAGGCCACCACGCCCACGATCTTGCGCCCCTCACGCTTCATCGCCTGAAGGGCAGGCAGCGAGACCTTCGCGTCCGTGTCCATCGCGTGTGCCGCCTAGGCCCGCAGCGCCGTGAGCACGTCGGCCACGTCATGTTCGCCGGTGGACCGCATGAGCACGCGCGCATGGGGCCGGAGGGCCATGACAGCAGCACCGGCCTCGCGCCCGTCACCGAGAATCAGACCGGCGGTCATGATCCCGCGCAGCGTGCACGCGTTCCCGATGGCCGAGGCCGCCTCAGCGCCGTCGTCGGCGGTCGCGATCATCACCATGGCGTCGGCATCGGCCAGCTCTTCGCTGAGCCGCGCTTCCGCTCCGTCCATGGTCCGCAGCACGATGTCGGCCAGCTCGGCATCGGTCTCGACGGAATGCGGGCGGGCCTCATAGCTGTAGAAGCGCGCGCCCCCCCAGGTCTGTTCGGCGACGCGGCGCATGACTGCAGTCGCGCTTTCGTCCAGGGCCACGACGCGCGTGGCTCGCTGGCCCCGGATCGGAGCGTCGACGCGGAAGCGCGCCTCGGCGGCGGTCGTCGCCATGGCGCAGCTGCTCAGCAGTGTCGGACGCATCACCATGTCAGACCGAAGTCTGCCGCACGCCCGGGCTGACCGCCGCGGCTTCACGGCAGGAATCGATGAAGGATGCCTCCTTGGGCAGCACGATGGACACGGACCGCACCCGGTGATGTGCCGGGTCGACCCCCGGTGGCGTGACCCCCTCGTCGCGCAGCGCCTCGGCAGCGGCGCGAAGCTTCGCGCGCGCCTTGATGATGCCGCTGTCGGCAGAGACCAGCCGCTCCTTGCTCCGGTTCACGATGGGTCCCATGCTCTCCTGGAGCGAGGAGTCCTGAATCGCGATGCCCTTGACGCCGGAGAAGGTCTCGCCGCGCCGCTGCGCCTCGCGGTCCATCATGTAGTCGTTGTCCTTGTTCTGCACCGGTCGGTAGGTGCCCGGCTCGTTCTGGTTGTGCACGCCGTGGCCGTCCTTCATCGCCTGCAGCTCGTCGGCGGTGAGAGCGCGAACTGGTTGGTAGTCGAAGGTGAACACCCAGCAGTTCTCGTCGTCGATCGGGATCCACAGGTGGCCGTGCATCGGGTGATCCCCGCGGGGTGGGACCATCGTGAAGCTCGGCATCACCCAGGGCGTGATGCGCCAGTAATAGTGCCCCTCCTCGGCGTTGCGGCGTACGCCGATGAACAGGCCCCCGTCGACCTCCTCCACCTCGAAGAACGGCTTCAGGTCGGCCATGTTGTAGTCGTTGCCCTTGGATCCCTTGAACAACGGGTCGTTCTTGAGACCGGCCGAATGCAGCCATGACACGTGGCTGGAGTCGATGCCGCCCTCCAGCGCCTGCAGCCAGTTGCTCTCCTGCCAGCGCTTGGACGTGTAGGTCTGCTCCGACGGGACGTGCACGAACTCGAACTCCGGAGGCTCGGGGCGCTTCGCGGGGTCACCCATGTAGGTCCACAGGATGTCGCCGATCTTCACCAACGGGTAGGCGGTGAGCTTCACCTTCTTGCAGAAGATGCTGTCCTCCGGCTCGGAGGGCACTTCGATGCACTGCCCGGTCACGTCGTACTTCCAGCCGTGGTACGCGCAGCGCAGCCCTGTCTCCTCGTTGTGGCCGAACCACAGGGAGACACCTCGGTGGGCACAGAACTCGTCGATCAGCCCGTATCGACCCTCGCCGTCACGGAAGGCGATCAGCCGCTCGGAGAGAAGCTTGACGCGCACCGGAGGGGAGCCGTTCTCGGGGAGCTCCTCCGCCAGCAGCGCCGGGATCCAGTACTGCCGGAACAGCTCGCCCATCGGTGTCCCGGGCCCGGTCTGCGTCAGAAGCTCGTTGGTTTCTTGTGCGAGCATCGTCCTGAGTCCTTTCGCGTGCTGAGCGCGTCACCGATCGCGAGCCCCAGCCCTGGGGCGGGCCGGGCTATGAGCCACGTGCGTATGGTTATACCATTGGACCATCTTCCTGTCACGGAATGCAACGGGGCCCACAACGTGGACGTACGTGGCGGGGCGCGGGTCCGATCGCGGCACCGGGGTAACTAGAAGCCCTATGTTCGCCTCTCCCGACGCCCGGGCGCGGTGGGTCGTGGCCGCCGCGTTCGGCGCGATGTTCACTACTGTCGGCGTCGCCTTCAGCTACGGCGCGCTGGTCGGACCGCTCTCGCGGGACCTGGGTGTCAGCCAGGGAGCGGCCGCCGGGGTCTTCTCCGTGACCGCGGCCTGCTTCTTCGGACTCGGAGCGATCAGCGGTCACGTCGTCGACCGGCTGGGCCCCCGGCCGGTGCTGCTCGCCGGTGCGGTGTCGTTCGGTCTCGGGATCGGAGCCACGGCAGCGGCGCCGCAGCTGTGGATCGTCTACCTGGGGCATGGCCTCGGTGTCGGGTTGGCCGCCGCCTGCACGTTCGTGCCCCTCGTGGCCGTCGTCACCCGTTGGTTCGGACCGGGTCGCACCCTGCCCGTCGGCATCGCGGTGTCCGGCATCGGCGTCGGCACGCTGGTGGTCGCACCGGTGGCCGCGGCCGCCATCCATGCCTACGGCTGGCGCACCACCTACGCGTGGATCGCCGTGCTCGGTTCGGCCGTGCTCGTGCTCTGCGCCCTGCTCGTGGCCCGCCCCCCGGGGGCGCCGTCCCCTCGGGCGGTGCCGCTGCGAGAGGCGCTGGGCACCGGCGACTACCGGCGGCTGTACGTCGGGCAGCTCCTGCTCGCCGCCGCGATGTTCGTGCCGTTCGTCTATCTGCCCTCCTCGGCGGAGGCGCTCGGCGTGCACCCGGTGGCGGCTGCCGGGCTCGTGGGAGTGATCGGGGCGGCCAGCCTCGTCGGACGGCTGGCGCTGGCTCCGGTGGCCGACAGGGTGGGCCTGCTCCCGGCGTACCGCGCTTGCTTCCTCGCGATGGGCGCGAGCTTCGTGCTCTGGGCCTGGGCCGACGGTTACCCGGCCCTGTTCGCCTTCGCGGTGGTGTTCGGGCTGGGGTACGGCGGGTTCGTCTCGCTCGGCCCGGGCGTGCTGGCGGAGCGCTTCGGGACCGCCCGGCTGGGCGGTCTGCTCGGTCTGCTGTACACCTCGTCCGCGATCGGCTCGAGTGCTGGACCTGTGGCTGCCGGGCTCTTGATCAGCCACGGCGACTACCGCCCGGCAATCGTGCTGGCCCTCGCCCTGGGCCTTGGCGCGACCGCCGTGATCGCCGGCGTCTCGCACCACCGGTCCGCGGAGCCATCCGCGCTCAGATCACGACCTTCGTCATGATGCCGTCGGGGAAGATGTCCTCCGGCTGCGCGTGCCGGTGGGCGATTCCCTGCTGCCAGGTGTAGAGCAGCAGCTGCTCGAGCGTCGCGCGGTTCTCGTCGATGCCGAACGGGAACGGGTCACCACCGAAGAAGTCGCTCATGCGCCGCGCGTGGGTCGACAGCCAGGCCAGCGGGTAGCGCGAGACGGCCGGGTCGAGCAGCCGCTCGACGCTGCGGCGCTTGGACTCGTCGAACGCGTTGTACAGGTTGCGGGCGATCCACGGGTTCTCGTCGAGCAGGTGCCTCTGCATCGCGATGAGGTGCATGATCGGCCAGACCCCGGTTTCCTGGAAGTACTGCTCCTCGCGCTCCACGTAGTCGGGAAACAGGCGTACGACGTCCGGGTGTCCCTGCAGGAAGCAGTCCGGCGGCCGCGCGATGATGGCGCAGTCGATCTCCCCCGAAGCAAGCATCTGCGACAGCGAACGGTCGGCTATCCGGGTGAGCCGAACACCGTCCGGCAGGGACAGCTCTACCTTCTCCTCGCGTCCCGGCGCATTGGCTCCCGCCTGGTACCAGTGGACGTCCTGCAGCTTGATGCCGACGTCGTTGTGCATCCAGCCCCGCATGTAGACGGCAGCGGAGTGCGCCCACTCGGGGGATCCCACCTTGCGGCCGGCCAGATCCTCGACGGACCGGATGCCGCTCTTGGAGTTCACGTAGAAGGACGCGAACCGGAACAGTCGCGAGCAGACGACCGGCAGTCCGACGATGTCCGGCTCGTCACGGGTCACCTGTGCGGCGAACTTTGCGGCGGACAGCTCGCTGACGTCCCACTCACGGCCGGCAGTGAAGCGGGCGAAGATCTCGTGATGGCCGAGCGTCAGCCAGGTGGGGTCGATGCCTTCCGCGCGAACCGCGCCGGTGCGGAAGTCCCGGAAGTGGTCGTAGTCCGTCGTCGCGATGGTCAGGCGCAGATTTGTCATCCCCTTGTCATACCGCGTTGGGTCGAACGATTCGCAATGGGGCCCGTCCCGTCTCGGCGGGACCTTCGCACCTAGTCATGTGCCGTGCGCCCTGCAAATCTGCATGTCTACGAAGGCGAGCCGACCATGAAAACCGCCAGCCCCTCACCTGTCGCACGAGCCGAACAGCTGCTACGACCGGCCGATGCCACGTGCCTGCTCCGGTCGGCCGCCCTCGCACCCTCGGTGCACAACTCGCAACCATGGGCGTTCGCGGTCGGTGCCCGGCACGTCGAGCTGTACGCAGACCCGTCGCGGCAACTGCGCAACGCCGACCCGCTCGGCCACTCGTTGCTCATCTCGTGCGGTGCCGCCCTGTTCAACCTACGCGTGGCCGCCGAACACCTCGGTTTCCGTCCCCGGGTCCGCGTGCTGCCAGACCCCGGCGACGCGACACTCGTCGCGGTCGTCGAGCTGAGCAGCCGGCACCCGAACCCGGGCGCCCGCGCCCGCTATTACCCGGCCATCGCAGCGCGGCGGACCAACCGCCAGCCGTTCCGCGACCAGAAGATCCCGCAGGCCACGCTGACGACTCTCGAGGAGGCCGTCCGCGCCGAGGGCGCGATCCTGCGCGTCTACGACGACCCGGACGAGGTGTCCCGACTCGTCGACCTGCTGCACGACGCCGACCTCGCCGACCACACGGACCCGCGCCGTATCGCAGAGAGGCAGGCCTGGGTGGGTGGCCCCCATCGCGACGACGGCATCCCCACGCACGCCCTCGGTCCGCGGCCTGCCGATCGGAGCTCGCCCTTCCGGGATCTCGGACATGCTGTGGATACGCCCCGAGACCATGCTGACTTCGAAGCGAGCCCCACGGTGGCCATCCTGTCGACCCCCGCCGACCGGCTTGTCGACTGGGTTCGGGCCGGACAGGCGCTCGAACGACTGCTGTTGGAAGCCACCGCGGCCGGTTTGGCCGCCTCGTTCCTCAACCAGCCGCTGGAGCGCAAGGACCTGCGCTGGTTGGTGCGATCGCCGACCACCGGCGTGGGGCACTCCCACATGATCGTGCGACTCGGGTACGGCGACGAGGTGCGGCCGACACCGCGGCGGTCCCCGAATCACGTGAGACGGGTGCCGCGATTGGCGCTATGACCCGGCCGACGCGGGCGGCGGCGCCCCGTCGATCGCGAGGGCGGCCTCGGTGCGGGCGGCGGCCGTGAGCAGGAGCGGCAGGACGTCGCGGCGCAGGTCGTCGGCGGAGGCGCGACTCGAGTGCGCCGACACGTTGATGGCGGCGACGACGGTGCCGTCGCCGGCCCGCACCGGAACGGCGATCGAGCGCAGGCCCTCCTCCATCTCCTGGTCGGTCAGTGCCCAGCCGCGCTGCCGCGTCCGCTCGAGCTCCTGGAGCAGCCGGCTCGGGCTGACGATCGTGTGTCGGGTCATCCGCTGCACCGGTGTGGTCTCGACCAGCGCCTGCAGGTCCTCCTGGGGCCACGCGCTGAGCAGCACCCGACCCGTCGAGGTGACGAGCGCCGGAAGCCTCGTGCCGATGTCGATCGACACGCTCATGATGCGAAATCCCTGCACACGGGCGACGTACACGATGTCGCTGCCGTCCAGAACGGTCACGGACGCCGTCTCCCGCACCGAGGCCGCGAGCCACTCCAGGTGGGGTAGCGCGCGGTCGGGGAGCCGGAGGCTGGACAGGTACGAGCGGCCGATCTCCAGCACGCGCGGTCGCAGCGAGTAGGACCGCCCATCGAAGTCCGCGTAGCCGACCTCGACCAGGGTCAGCAGGAACCGTCGAGCGGCCGCCTTGCTCATGCCGGTGCGTCGGGCGATGTCGGTCATGGTCAGCTTGGGGGAGGCGGCGTCGAACGCGCGCAACACCGCCAGGCCTCGCTCCAGGGCCTGCACGTGCTCCGCGGGACGCGGGGCCGGGTCCTCAGACACTGACCGAGTCCCGGCGGGCACCGCCGCGCAGCACATCGAGGAAGGGAGCGGCCAGGCGCAGGCTCCGGACGACGACCAGCATGTCGACCGACTCGCGCAGCGCGACCATGGCGCTGTTGCCCTCAGTGGTGTCCCAGTGCCGGGAGCCAACGACGAGCGCGGCGATGAGGACCCCGCTGTCCTGGGCGGACCGCGAGACCTCGAGGCACGTGGCGGCGGGGACCTCGGCGAGGTCCGAGGCGAGCAGGACCACCATGTCCGCTTCCGGGACGACATCATCGACTGCTCTACCGCTGGCCGTGGACAACCAGCCGTGTCCCCCGACCGGCCGGACGTCGTACCCGTCCTGGCTGCCCGGAGTGAGGGTCACGACACCGTCCAGGCCGCCGTCGGCCATCTCGCCCGCCAGCCTGGCGGCGTCCGGTCCCAAGGGGACGAGGAGAACCCTCGCCTCGTACGAGCGCCGGGGGCTGTTCATGACGCACTCCGATCCGCGTTCGCGTCCGTCGGCGAGAGCCATGGGCGCACGACCACGTGCGGGGTCTCGGGACCGTCCCCGGCTGCCAGGCGGCCCAACATCTGTCCGACCTCCGCGAGGGGGACGTCCTCGGAGGGCGCGTCGCCCAGGCCGGCACCGCCGCCGGCGAGCACGTCGATGCTACGGGCGACGCTCTCGGGATCGCGCCCGCGTACACCGGAGACGGTGTGCATCCCGCGCACCAGGGCGGCGGTGTCGATGCTCGCGAGGGCAGGGTTCTTGATGCCCGCGACGACCAGCCGTCCCCGCGCGCCGAGCAGCGACATCGCGGTCGAGACTGTCTCGGGCCCCGCGCCGGCGATGTCCACGACGAGGTCGGCCCCGCGTCCGTCGGTCAGGGCTCGCACGTGCTCGGCGACGTCGGGCTGCGAGGTGTCGAAGGTGGTCGCTCCGAGCTTCTCGGCCAGTCGCAGCCGGCTCGCGTCGCGCGGCAGACCGCCGACCAGCACCTGCGCCGCCCCGGCATGACGAGCTGCCGCCACGGCCGCAAGACCGTGGTAGCCCGGCCCGATCACGACCACGGTCTCGCCGGGAGCCGCTGCGCCTACCCGGCTCACCCAGTCGACCGCGTTGGCCAGCGGGAGGGTCCAGGCAGCCAGACTCGCCGGCAGGTCCGGAGGCAGCCGGTGCACGACGGCGTTCGGCGGCAGGTACATGTACTGGGCGTTGCCGCCCCACAGCGACGGCGACTCGTCCACCGGCACGAGCCCGACGCGGCGTCCGCCGCCCCACAGGTCGGTGTCGGGGCACTCGCGGTACCGACCGGCTCGGCACGCCGGGCACGACCCACACGGCAGGTACTCCTCGAGCGCGACACGGTCGCCGGCCGTCACGCCCCACCGCTGAGCCGCCTGCGGCCCGAGGTCCTCGACCTGCCCCACCACATGGTGCCCGAGGATCACCGGGGCATCGAGGTCCTTGGCAGCGAGCGCGACGTCGGTGCCACAGATGCCGCTGGCCTCGACGCGCAGCCAGCCGTCATCGGCGCCGCACCCGGTGACGTCCAGCGTGCGCAGCTCGGTCGCGGAGGAGCCGAGCGCCACGCAGGCGAGCGCGGTCGTCCCGGTCGCGGGACCGGTCACCGGCCGAACCTGCGCCGGGACGAGGTGGTGGCGGCGCGGTCCCGCTGCTGGCTGCGGCTCACCTCGTCGCGCAGCTGCTGCCAGATCTCGTAGACGATCTCGCCGTACTCGGGCCGGTGCCGCAGGTCCAGCACGTCACGTGGCCGCTCGAACGGGACGTCGACGAACGCCTTGGCGGTGCCCGGATGGGCAGTCATCACCATGATGCGGTCGCCCAGGGTGACAGCCTCGTCGACACTGTGCGTGATGAACACGACGGTCTTGCGCGTCTCGTCCCAGATCCGCAGCAGCTCGTCCTGCAGCAGCGTCTTGTTCTGCTCGTCCAGCGCCGAGAACGGCTCGTCCATCAACAAGATGTCCGGGTCGTTGGCGAAGGCGCGCGAGATGGACACCCGCTGGCGCATGCCGCCGGACAGCTGGTGTGGGTAGCAGTCCTTGAAGTCGGTCAGGCCGGTCTTGTCGAGGTAGTGGCCGACGGTGTCCCGGACCTCGGCCTTGTCCACGCCGCGCATGCGCAAGCCGTACGACGCGTTCTCCCACACCGTCATCCAGGGGAAGATGGAGTCACCCTGGAAGATCATGGAGTTCTCGGGACGACCCTCGGCCGAGTGCCGAACCTCGACCTCGCCCCGGGTAGGTGAGTCCAGGTGCGCCATGATCCGCAGCAGGGTCGTCTTCCCGCAGCCGCTGGGTCCCACGATCATGAAGAACTGTCCGCGGGGGATGTCCAGGTCGAGCTCTTGCAGGGCCGTGACGCTGCGGCCCTTGACGTCGAACTCCTTGGTCAGTCCCCGGATCCGGACCTTGACGTTGTCGGCGGCCGCGTCCGCGGCCGCCGTCGTCGCACCGGTCACGGTCACCGGCCCGGGGGTAGGTGCCTCGGTCGCATGTCCGGTCATCAGGCTCCCCTGATCGCTGGTGGCAGTTGCAGTCGCTGCGCTGGTGTCCCTCATCGGTCGGCCCGCCAAGGCATGAGGAGTCGCGAGACCTCGGCCAGCAGAAGTGACATGACGTATCCAATGATGGCGATGACGAGCAGCCCGACGTACATCGTCTCCACGGAGTAGAGCTGCCAGGCGTTCCAGATCATGTAGCCCAGACCCGACTTGGCACCCACCATCTCCGCGATGGCGATCAGGATCAGGCCCAGTCCCGCGCCCAGCTCGATGCCGGTCATGATGCTCGGCATCGCCCCGGGTACGGCCACCGTCTTGAAGACCTGCCAGCGGCTCGCGCCGAAGTTCTTCGAGACGTCGTAGTACATCGGCGCGATCTGGGCCACCCCGGCGACGGTGTTGAGGACGACGGGGTAGAAGACACCGATCGCGACCATGACGACCTTGGAGGTCTCGCCGAGGCCGAAGATCAGCAGAATCAGCGGGAGCAGGGCGCTCTTGGGGATCGGATAGGTGCCCGAGATGAGTGGCCCGAGGGCCGCTCGCACCGGGCGACTGAGCCCCATCACCACGCCGATGACGAGTGCCGGCACGAGGCCGACCCAGAATCCGATGAAGAGACGTCGCAGGCTCGCGAACAGGTGCGGCCACAGCTCGCCGTTCGACATCAGCCGCGCCATCTGCTCGAGGATGCTCGAGGGCGGCGGGAAGAACCGGACGTCGATCGCACCTGATCGCGCCAACGCCTCCCAGATGGCGAGCAGGATGAGCGGCGTGGCGACGGCGAGCAGTCGGTCACGTCCCCGCCCCGGTGCGGACAGCCATCCGCCGCGGCGGCGCGCGCGGGTCTGCGCCGTCGGGGCGGGGGGTGCGGTGGTCGTGGTAGCCATGGCCGATCTCCTCCTGGTGAGTCGGGGCAGTCGGGGGCAGTCGGGAGCAGCCGGGGGTTAGGAGCCGCTCGACTTGAACGGGCCGAGCTTGGCGACAGCCGCCTTCGCGAACGAGGTGTCGACGATGTCGTCGATCTTGACCGACCCCTCCAGGTAGCCCTGTTTGTCGAAGAAGTCGTAATCCTTCTGCAGGCTCTTTACGTTGACCTTCCCGTCGGGGTCGACGTAGTTGGGCGTCGTCTTGGCGTACAGGGCGGCGTCGAGGCCTGAGGCGTCGGCAACGATCTTGGCGATCGCGTCTCCGGCGCCGGCCCGGAGCTTTCCGTTGTCGAACGCCGAGATGTAGTCGCGAGCCCCCTTGAGGTAGGCGTTCATGAAGCACTGAGCGGCTTTGGCCTTGTCCTTGGCAAAGGTGTCGCTGTAGAGGACGACGGCGAGCTGCTGGTTGTCGTAGAAGTCCGGCGGGGTGGCCAGCCGGACGGCTGCGCCCTGTTGCTCGGCGGCCGTCGCAGAGGGCTCCGTGGTCAACGACGCGTCGATCGCGCCGTTGCCGAGGGCAGCCGCGTGCTCCGGGAAGCCGATGTACTCGTGCTTGACGTCGTCATACTTCAGATTCGCGCTGGCGAGCATCGTGGACAGCGTGGAGGACGTCGCCGTGGCCTGCGCCGGCTCGGCGACCTTGAGGCCCTGGAGGTCCGCGATCTTCGTGACCTTGCCCGAGTCGAAGAGCTCCTTGCGCACCATCAGGGGCATGTACCCGTAGTGCTCGGGCATCGATCCCTTGTCGGCCACAATCCGCAGGTTCACGTCGCGGGCGACGGCGTTGTAGAACCCCGCGGAGGGCGCGCCGGCACCCACGTCGAGCTGGCCGCCGCCGAGGGGCGGGATCATCTTCGCCGCGGAGTCGAAGGGCACGAAGTCGACCGTGAGGCCCTCCTCCTTGAAGTAGCCCTTCTGGTTGGCGACGTAGAAGGGGGCGTCGCTGGCGCTCTTCGTGATGCCGACACTCACCTTGGTGCCGTCGCAGCCGGCCGCCGTCCCGGAGGCGGTCTGGCCGCTGCTGCCGCCGCAGGCGGTGAGCAGCAGCCCGCTCGCGGCCAAGAGGGCGAGAGCCGGGTGACGGACGATCCTGTGCTTGCTTGTCTTGATCATGTCCTGCCTTCGGGTTCGGACGTCCTCGGACGAGAGGTCGCGGTGGGGGTCAGATGGACACGAAGTCCTGGCCGGGGACGGCCTTGAGGGCCTCGGCTGCGCCCTCCTGGAAAGGCACGGAAGTCGGGAGCAGCAGCGATGTGGACCGCACACGCTGGTGCTCGGGGTCGACACCGGGCAGCGACTGTGCGCTGTCACCCTCGTCGAGCTGCTCGAGGGCCGCTATCAGTCGGCGCCGGGCCAGGATGATCGCCGCGTCGCTGGTGCCGAGCCGCTCCTTGCTCCGGTTGCAGATCGTGCCCATGCTCTCCTGGAGGCTGGCGTCCTGCATCGAGATCCCCTCGACGCCGCTGAACGTCTTGCGTTCGGCCTGAGCCTGGCGGTCGATCAGGTAGTCGTTGCTCTTGTTGGCGAGGGTGCGGAAGGTGCCCGGGACGTACTTGACGTGGATGCCGTGGCCGTCCCGCATGGACTGGACCTCGTCGTCGGTCAGCTCGCGCGTGGGGTGGTAGTTGATGCTCCACGCCCAGCACGTCTCGTCGTCGATCGGCACCCAGGCGTGCGCACCCAGCGGGTTGTGGGTGCCGAACGGCGGGATGATCGTGTACCAGGGCATGATCCACTGCGTGATCCGCCAGTAGTGGTTCTCCTCGTCGGCGGTCCGCCGCGCGCCGATGACCAGACCGCCGTCGGACTCCGCCACCTCGAACTTCGGACGCGTGTCGGCCTTGAGGTACTTGTTGCCCTCCGTGCCGCTGTGCATCGGGTCGTCGTCCAGGTTGAAGCGGTGCGCGAAGGAGACGTGGCTCGAGTCGATGCCGCCCTCCATCGCCTGCAGGTAGTTGGACTCCTGGATGCGCTTGGAGACGAATCGGTGGCCGTCGCCGAGCATCGCCCACTCGAGCTCGGGAAGTGGTGGGCGCTGGTCCGGCGGGCCGAGGTAGGCCCAGATGATGCCCGCGCGCTCGATACACGGGTAGGCCGTCTGCTTGATCTTGTCCTTGAACCGGGAGCCTTCGGGCTCGGACGGCATGTCCACACAGTTGCCGTCTACGTCGTACTTCCAGCCGTGGTAGGCGCAGCGCAGCCCGCACTCCTCGTTGCGTCCGAAGAACAGCGACGCGGTGCGGTGGCTGCAGAACTCGTCCAGCAGCCCGAGCCGGCCCTCGGAGTCGCGAAAGGCGATGAGGTCCTCGCCCATCAGAGTGACCCGTACCGGCGGGCAGTCGGGCGCCGGGATCTCTTCCGCCAGCAGCGCGGGGACCCAGTACCGGCGCAGCAGCTGACCCATGGGGGTGCCCGGGCCGGTCCGGGTCAGGAGCTCGTTGTCTTCCTGGGTGAGCATGAAAGTCCTTTCAGGTCAGCGGGTATGGCCTGGGTCGATCGGAACTGGGTCGGGATACACGTCAGCGGGTGGCGGTGGCGATGTGGAGGGCAGGCGGAACCGCCCAGCGAGGACCAGCACGGCTGCGGCGGCGTAGGTGGCCGCCACCCCGACCCACCCGACCTGGTAGCTGCTGGTCGCGTCGACCACCGCGCCGAAGGTGACCGGGCCCAGGGCGAATCCGAGGTACAGACCGATCGCGAGCAGCCCGGATGCGCGGCCGATGAGCGGAGCGGGGGAGAGCCGCAGTACAGCGATCATCAGTACGACGTTGCTGGCGATGCCGGTGGCGCCGAAGACGGCCGCCCCGGTCCACAGCAGCCATACCGCGCTCAGCTCGCCGGCGAGGTAGATGAACATGGCGCCCAGACCGGCGACGAGGGCCAGCAGTAGCAGTGGCGTGCGCGGTGACGCGAGCCGGTCGGCTAGTTGGCCCCAACCGACGCGGGCCACGAGCCCGACGCCGCCGACGACGGCGGCGGTCAGTCCCGCCGTCGCGACGGACAGGTGCAGCTCCTCGTAGCCATAGAGGGGCAGGTACACGTTCGACGCTTGCAACGCCGCACCGGTCAGCAGCGCGTACGACGTCAACCACCAGACCGCGCGCGGCACCGCTACGGCCAAGCCGGGACCGGCAGAGTCCGCTGCGCGGGTCGGCAGGTGAGGCACGAAACGCCATGCGAACAGCAGTCCCACGCCGGCGATGACGGCGGCCGCACCCAGGGCTCCCCGCCACCCGGCCACCAGTGCCAGCGTCGGGAGGGCGACGCCGGCCGTGAGCTGTGCCATCTGGACACCGGACTGCTTGACGCCCATCAGCAGACCGCGTCCCTGCGGCGCGGCGTACCTCGACACCAGCCGGTTCGTGACGGGGTTGGACAGCGCCTGCACGCAGCCGGAGACGACGACCGCCAGCAGGACGCCGACGTACGACTGGGCCACCGATGCGAGCAACAGCGCGGCAGCCGAGCCGACGTACAGGACCGCCATCGTGGTCCGCTCGCTGTACAGGTCGACCAGGCGCCCGAACACCCCCGAGCTCACCGCGGCGGCCAGGAACGCCACCGTCGCAAAGGACCCGAACTGTGCGCGGCTGAGCCCGAGATCGGCGATGACCAGGGGACCGGTGGCCGTCAGGCCGTAGATGAGCAGCGGCCCGATGCCCATCGAGACCGCCAGCGTGGCGACGAATCCGACGCCCAGCTTTGCCTCAGCCACGCGGTCCCTTCTGTTCGCATAGCGCACCTTGGTGCGATATCCGGCTTAGGCTAGGCAGGGGTGTGCGAGAACGTCAAGGAGCGCGATCGCGCAGGCACGCCGGTTCGCGCTCGTTGACGGGCCGTGGAAGGCCTGGTTAGCGTTCGCCTGAAGAAGGGTGTTGCGGTATCCGCACGCCCGCGCACACGGCCCCCTGGGGGAGCGCATGAGCTCGGTGGATCCGGCGCAGGGACCCGACTTCGTCCAATCGCTGGTTCGCGGCCTCTCGGTGATCCGCGCGTTCGATGCGGACCACCCGCGGCTGACGCTCAGCGAGGTGGCCCGGTCCGCCGGGCTGCCCCGAGCCGCCGCACGTCGGTCACTGCTGACCCTGGTGCACCTCGGTTACGTGGGGTTCGCGGACGGCCTCTTCACGCTGCGCCCGCGCGTCCTCGAGCTCGGCTACTCGTACCTGTCGACCATGACGCTGCCCGAGGTGGCCGAGCCACACCTCGAGCGGCTTGCCGCGGACCTGCACGAGTCCTCGTCCATGTCGGTGCTGGACGGCGACGACATCGTGTACGTGTCTCGCGTCTCGACGTCCCGGGTCATGACGATTTCCATCAGTGTCGGCACACGCTTCCCGGCATACGTGACCTCGATGGGTCGGGTGCTGCTGGCCGCCCTGCCGGCGCCGGCTCTCGAGGAGTACCTCCAGCGGGTGGTGCTGCGCCAGCTGACGGCCCGCACCATCACCAGCCGCGATGCGCTGCGCGAGGAGCTGGCCCGGGTGCGTGCCCAGGGCTGGGCGCGGGTCGACCAGGAGCTCGAAGAGGGCCTGCACGCGCTGGCCGCGCCGGTCCGGTCGCGAGACGGCCGCGCAGTTGCTGCCGTCAACCTGTCCACGCACGCCAGCCGCTCAGGGCTGGCGTCGGTTCGTCGGGAGCTCCTGCCACCGTTGCTGGCGACCGTGGCGCGCATCGAGGCCGATCTCGACGCCTACCCGTCGCCGCGGCGCGAGCAGGCCGTCGTGGACGCCTAGCGAGCCCTTCACCGTTGAGGACGGGCGCACGCCTAGAGTTCAGGACATGACCGCGGCTCCTCCCTTCGGCGAAGAGTGGGTGGTCCTGCTCGATGTCCAAGGCCGGCCCATCGGGTCGGCTCCCAAGGCCGAGGTGCACCACGGCAACACCCCGCTGCATCTGGCTTTCTCCTGCTGGGTCGTCGACGAGCGGGGACGCACGTTGTTGACCCAGCGCTCCGCGGCCAAGCGGACGTGGCCGGGCGCGTGGACCAACTCGTTCTGTGGGCACCCGGCGCCGGGTGAGCGCATCGAGGACGCGGTGCACCGGCGGGCCCGGGACGAGCTCGGCACGACGGTCACCGAACCGGTGACCGTGCTGCCGGACTTCCGCTACCGGGCCGTGATGGACGACGGGACGGTGGAGAACGAGATCTGCCCCGTGCACGTCGCCCGGCTGCTCTACCGGCCGGACCCGAATCCCGCCGAGGTGGGGGATCTGCGTTGGGTGTCCTACGCGGAGCTGCCTGCGGCGGTCGCCGATGACTCCTCGTCGTACAGCCCCTGGATGCGCGAGCAGCTCGACGCCCTGCTCGCGGTCGGCTGGACGCCCTCGGCCGGTTGAGCTGAGGGGGCTGGTGCGAAACGGACACGTCGGCGAGACTGCCGGAGCCCGACTGATGTCGAGGAGGCTCGGCCATGAAGCGCTCCGCTCGAACCCTGTCCGTGTTGCCGCTCGTGGCGATGGTCGCCGGCTTGTTGAGCGGCGCTGCCGCACCGGGCGCCAGCGAGCGAAAGGGTGATCCGGCGGCCAACGTGCCGGCGGGCAGAGCGGGATTCGTGCTGAGCACCACGCAGCCGGGTGGCAAGGGATTCGCTCCCGCCTTCGTCGGCAACGGCTACCTCGCGGGACGACAGCCTGCCGACGGCCA
>JAVEDJ010000087.1 GCA_030841025.1 Actinomycetota bacterium | reverse complement strand
CTGATCCGAGCGGTGCACGACCGCGGCGTCAGCGACCTGCGGATCGTGTCGAACAACTGCGGCGTCGACGACTGGGGCCTGGGCGTGCTGCTCAGCGACCACCGCATCTCGCGCGTCATCGCGTCGTACGTCGGCGAGAACAAGGAGTTCGCCCGGCAGTTCCTCTCCGGTGAGCTCGAGGTGGAGCTCACCCCGCAGGGCACGCTGGCCGAGCGGCTGCGCGCCGGAGGCGCCGGCGTACCCGCCTTCTTCACCGCGACGGGCGTGGGCACCCAGGTGGCCGAGGGTGGGCTGCCCTGGCGCTACGCACCGGACGGGTCGATCGCGCTCGCGTCCGAGCCCAAGGAGACCCGCGAGTTCACGGTGCGCGGCGAGACCCGCACCTACGTGCTCGAGGAGTCGATCGTGACCGACTACGCCCTCGTGCACGCCTGGAAGGGCGACCGCCAGGGCAACCTGGTCTTCCACGAGTCCGCCGCCAACTTCAACCCGCTGTGCGCGACGGCGGGGCGCGTGACGATCGCCCAGGTCGAGCACCTCGTCGAGGTCGGTGAGATCAGGCCGGAGGACGTGCACACGCCCGGCGTCTACGTGCAGCGGGTCGTGGCGCTGCCGCCGGGCACCGAGAAGCGCATCGAGAAGCGCACCGTGCGGCCCCGCCCTGAGGACCAGTCCCGGACCGGCCCAGCCGCGGAGGTGGCTTCCTGATGGCGCTCACCCGTGAGCAGATGGCCGCCCGGGCCGCCCTCGAGCTCGAGGACGGGCAGTACGTCAACCTCGGCATCGGGCTGCCGACCCTCGTGCCCAACTACCTGGACGAGGACGTCGAGGTGGTCCTGCAGAGCGAGAACGGGATCCTCGGCGTCGGGCCCTACCCCTACGAGGGCGACGAGGACCCGGACCTGATCAACGCCGGCAAGGAGACCGTCACGCTCCTGCCGGGCGCGTCGTTCTTCGACTCGGCGACGTCGTTCGCCATGATCCGCGGCGGTCACGTCGACGCGGCCATCCTCGGCGCCATGCAGGTCTCCGCCACCGGCGACCTGGCGAACTGGATGATCCCCGGCAAGATGATCAAGGGCATGGGCGGCGCCATGGACCTGGTGCACGGCGCCAAGCGGGTCATCGTGGTCATGGAGCACGTCGCCAAGGACGGCAGCCACAAGGTGGTCGAGGAGTGCTCGTTGCCGCTGACCGGCAAGGGGGTCGTGGACCGGGTCATCACCGACCTCGCCGTCCTCGACGTGACCCCCGACGGGCTGGTGCTGCGGGAGCTGGCGCCCGGTGTGACCGTGGACGAGGTCCGGGACAAGACCGGGGCAGCGCTCATCGTCCCCGAACAGGTCGTCGAGGCTCCGGTCAGCGGCATCTAGTCCCGGCGGGCATGGCCTGGCGCCGGCTCAGCCGCACAGCGGCTCAGTCGGCGACCGAGGCGCCGGACGCGCGTGAGGGGTGTCTCGCGGCCGCCGCGGCGCTCCCCGACAGCCTGCCGCTCGCACGTGGTTGCGACGTGTCGGTCCCGGGGCGTCGTACGGCCCGGATCGCACTGGCGGCGAGCAGCAGCAGGCACACGGTCAGCGCGAGCCGGGTGAAGGTCATGTAGCGCTCGGTGCGCAGCACCAGCTCGTCCCACTCCAGTCCCGGGCCACCCATGACCAGGAGCCCCGTCGCGCCGAGCAGCGGCACGACGATGACGGCGTGGTAGCCCACGGCCGCCGCGAGCGACCTCAGCAGCGGGGCGCTGCGGGGATCCCGGTGCGCGAGGAGGAACAGGGCGACCAGGCCGACCGCGAGGGGCAGGGTGAGCCACCACAGGTGGGTGCCCACGAGCTTCACGAGCGTCAGCAGGTCCGGCGACGGCAACGGCCGGAGCGCCACCAGCTCGTCGGCCTGGGTCCGGCCGGACGGTGTCGGAGCTCCCGCGCCGATCCTCAGCACGACCAGCCGCCAGGAGCCCAGGACGGCCAGCCACGGCACCGCCAGCAGGGCGAACCGGCGCAGATCTCGCTGCGAGTGGCGCAGCGACACGAGCAGCGCCAGGAGGACCGCGATCACGAAGCCCTCGTTCTTCACCAGGCTGCACAGCAGGCACAGCGCGATGGAGACGACGAGCTCAGCCCGCCGGCGCGGCAGCAGCAGCCCGAAGATCAACGCAGCCTCGCCCGCGGCGGCGTAGGGCAGGTCCATGTGACCCAGCGCCGAGCTGCTCGTGGCGAAGTAGAGGGTGGCCGAGGGCACCACCAGGGCCGCGCCCCCGCCGAGCCAGCGCGGCGAGCCGATCAGGCGCGCGACCGCGATCGACAGCAGCACCAGCGTGCTGGCGGTGATGCCGGCCATCAGCAGCTTGGCGCTGAAGTAGTCGACGCCGCCCGTGAGGTCCCACATGAGGGCGGGGGTGGCCGAGGGCACCGGCGGGTACTTGGCGTGCGGCGAGCCGGCGTACGGGCTGGTGTAGGGACTGCCCAGCTGCTCCACGACGTAGCGGGGGCCCTCCAGGAACCAGCGTCCGCGCGAGTACCAGAACGAGTGCACGTCCCAGCTGAGCGCCCGGTTGCTCGCCCACGCGGTGGCGAGCAGGGCCCCGACGACGGCCGTGGCGAGCGTCCAGCCGTCGAGCGGGATCCGCTCGACCGGGCGGCCGCCCCGGCGCCACCACCCGAGCGCCAGCACGTTGGCCAGGGCGGCGAGGCACAGCCAGGTCACCAGCAGCGGGACGACCAGCGCGACGGTGGCGACGGTGGACAGCCCGATGAGGACGGCACCCACGACCGGCACGAGCGGCAGCGCCACCCACTGCCGGCCCAGCACGAGCAGCACCGGAAGCACGGCGGGGGCGCAGACGGCCACGACACCGACCAGCAGGACGCCCAGGCTGCTCATCTACAGCCGCCTCGCGTCGACCCGGAAGTTCCAGCACTGGCCGTGCCGCTTGGCCTTCACCAGCCGCAGCTCGAAGTCGGCCTGCCCTGCGCGGCTCACGACCTGCGCGTGCGGTGCGGCGAGCTCCAGAGCGCGCTGATAGGGCAGCAGCGGCTGATCCATCGGGACGGTCACCTTCGCGCCCGCGGGCAGCGCGGCATCGATCTCCCGCTCCACGCACCGCCACCTGGCCTCCTGCCGGGCGCCGGCGATCCGGGACTCGGCGTCCGCGGTGTCCAGGCTCATCCGGACCCCGCGATAGGACGCGACCCCGACGGGGACCAGCGCGAGCAGCACGATGAGCACGGCGACGGCGGATCGGAGCAGCGCTCCTCCTCGTCGGTCCTCCCCAGAGATGGGCTCGCCTCCTGCGCCGATGGGTGGGGCGGGTGAGACGCCCGGGCCCTGACCAGGGTAGTCGTCGCGCCGGGCCTCCTCGGCGCTCACGTCGGCGCCGGCAGGCCTGTGTCCCGCACGGGTTATCCTGCGGTGCGCGACCGGGGACGGCGCCGCCCGGGCTCAGCACAGGTGCCGAGCGGGCACGGTCGCCGCGTCCGATCCGGCTACGGCCCGGGTTCCTCACCGCTAGCTCTGGAGGTCAGCAGTGGCACGCGTGCTCGACGGGGCCGACGTCGACGATCGCGCGGAGCTGGGTGAGGGCACCGTGGTCTGGCACCTGGCCCAGGTCCGCGAGGGTGTCCGGATGGGCCGGGACTGCGTCGTGGGCCGCGGCGCCTACGTCGGCCCCGGCGTGCAGATCGGCGACAACGTCAAGCTGCAGAACTACGCACTGGTCTACGACCCCGCCACGCTCGAGTCGGGGGTGTTCATCGGCCCCGCCGCGGTCCTGACCAATGACGTCTACCCCCGGTCCGTGGACCCCGACGGGACCCTCAAGCGGGCCGGCGACTGGGAGTCGACGGGTGTCGTGGTCCGCGAGGGCGCCTCGGTGGGGGCTCGCGCGGTCGTCCTGGCGGGCTGCACGGTCGGCCGTTGGGCGCTCGTGGCCGCGGGAGCGGTCGTGACCAAGGACGTCCCCGACTTCGCGCTCGTCGCCGGCTGCCCGGCCCGCGTGATCAAGTGGGTGGGACGCGCCGGCGAACCGCTCGAGGACATCGGCGAGGGACGATGGCGCTGCCCCCAGACTGGGCAGCTCTACCAACAGGAACGCGACGAACTCATGGAGGTCCCGTGTTGATCCCGGCCGCGCAGCCCTTGATCGGCGACGAGGAGCGGG
Source organism: Actinomycetota bacterium (assembly GCA_030841025.1). Classification (GTDB taxonomy): domain Bacteria; phylum Actinomycetota; class Actinomycetes; order JACCUZ01; family JACCUZ01; genus BP-173. Next base: position 23,900 of record JAVEDJ010000087.1, on the reverse strand, counting down.
CGGCAGTCGACCGTGTCCTGCGGTCCGGCATGCTCGCGCAGGGCCCTGAGGTCGAGGGGTTCGAGAACGAGTTCTCCTCGCTCGTCGGTGGCCGGCACTGCGTCGCGGTCAATTCGGGGACCTCGGCGCTGCACCTCGCCCTGCTGGCCATGGGCGTCGGTCCCGACGACGAGGTCATCGTGCCGTCGTTCTCCTTCGCCGCCTCGGCCAACGCGATCCGCCTCGCCGGAGCGACCCCGGTGTTCGTGGACATCGAACCGACGAGCTTCTGCATCGATCCAGCGGCCGTGGAGAGCGCGATCGGGCCGCGCACGGCGGCCATCATGCCGGTCCACCTCTACGGGCACCCCGCGGCGATGGGTGAGCTGGAGGCCATCGCGCGGCGTCATGGACTGGCCATCATCGAGGACGCCGCCCAGGCGGTCGCCGCGTCGCTCGACGGGCGCAACGTGGGCGAGTTCGGCCTGACGGCGTGCTTCAGCTTCTACCCGACCAAGAACATGACGACCGGCGAAGGTGGCCTCATCGCCACGCCCTCGGCCGACGTCGCCCGCACCCTGCGGCTGTTGCGCAACCAGGGCATGGAGCGGCGCTACGAGAACGAGATCGTGGGGTTCAACACCCGCATGACCGACATCGCGGCGGCCATCGGCCGCGTGCAGCTGACCCGGCTACCCGGTTGGACGGCGGCCCGGCAGCACAACGCCAAGATCCTCGACTCACGGCTCGAGTCGGTCGTCACTCCCCCGGTCGCGGCGGGGGCGGTGCACGTCTACCACCAGTACACGGTGCGCGCCCAGGACCGCGACGGGCTCCAACAGCGCCTGTCGGAGCGGGGGGTGGGCTCGGGCGTCTACTACCCCACGCCCATCCACCGGCTGCCGTCCTTCGCGCTCGAGCTGGACCTGCCGGAGACCGAGCGCGCCGCTCGCGAGGTGCTCTCGCTGCCCGTCCACCCGGCGCTGAGCGAGCAGGACCTCGAGGTAGTGGCCACCACCGTGGAGAGCACGTGACGGCGGCCCTGCGCGCCGGGCTCGTCGGGCTGGGCGCCATCGGACGCCACCATGCCCGGGTGCTGCGCGGCCTGGAGGGTGTCGAGCTGGTCGCCGTCGCCGATCCGGCCGGGGACCCGAACCGGCTGGCCGAAGGCGTGCCGGTCGTGGCCGATGTGGAGGAGCTCGTCCGCACGGGCATCGACATGTGTGTGGTGGCGGCGCCGACCCGGCTGCACGGGGAGGTGGGTCTGGCCTTGGCCGCCGCCGGCGTACACACGCTGATCGAGAAGCCGCTCTCGGACAGCATGGCCAGCTGCCTCGAGCTGTCCCAGGCGTTCGCCGCCGCCGGCGTGGTCGGTTGTGTCGGCCACATCGAGCGGTACAACCCCGCGCTGCAGGCGTTGCGCCGGCGGATCGAGGCGGGCGAGCTCGGCGCCCTCTACCAGGTCGCCACGCGCCGGCAGGGTCCGTTCCCGGCCCGTATCGCCGATGTGGGCGTCGTGTTCGACCTGGCCAGCCACGACATCGACCTGACCTCGTGGGTCACCGGGCAGGAGTTCGCCACGGTCTCGGCCCGGACGGCGCACAAGAGCGGCCGCCTCCATGAGGACCTGGTCGCCGTCGTCGGGCAGCTCACCGACGGCACGGTGACCAACCATCTGGTCAACTGGCTCTCACCGATGAAGGAGCGGGTAACGCTCGTGACCGGCGAGAAAGGGTGTTTCGTGGCCGACACGCTCAATGCCGACCTGACCTTCTTCACCAACGCCAACGTCGCGATGGAGTGGGACGCGCTCTCCATCTTCCGCGGCGTGGCCGAGGGCGACATGATCCGCTACGCGATCGCGAAGCCGGAGCCGTTGCGCACGGAGCTGCAGGCCTTCCGGGACGCCGTCCTCGGCCGGAAGGCCGACATCGTCACCCTCGAGCAGGGCACCCGGACGGTGACCGTGGCCGAGGCGCTGCTCGCGTCGGCCGACACGGGGACCACCGTTGCGGTGCCGCAGCTGGACACCGCGAGAGTCATCGGCTGAGCGGGCGAGGAGCCCGCACCGAGAACGCACCGAGAACGCCGACCACCAGGAGCACCCTCTGATGTCCCGGCCTGACGTGACCGTCGTCGTCATCGTCTACAACGACCGTGACCTGCTGCCCACGTCCGTCGGGTCGGCCATGCAGCAGACGTTGCGCAACATCGAGATCATCGTCGTGGACCACGGGTCCGACGACGGAACCAGCGAGGTCGCCGACAGTCTGGCTGCCTCGGACGACCGGGTCCGGGTCATCCACCTCCCCGACAACGAGGGCGGACCGGGCCGGCCGTGCAACGTGGGCATCGACGCCGCCCGGGCCGACTACGTCACCATCGTGGGAAGCGACGACGAGCTCACGCCGGACGCCTGTCGACTGATGCTGGCGGCCGCCGAGGAGCACGGCGCCGAGCTGGTGCTCGGACGCCCGCTGCGCGTCCACCTGGACGAGAACAACAGGACCAAGGTCTGGATGCGGTTCCTCTACCGGGAGGACGCCGTCTACGACGGGGTCCGCGAGAACACCGAGATGATGCGGGACCAGATCTCGGCGGCGAAGCTCTACTCCACCGACCTGATCCGCCGGCACGGTCTGCGCTTCCCCGAGGACCTGATCTACGAGGACCAGTTCTTCACCCTGGGCTGCTACGTGTTCGCACGCCGGATCGCCGTCGTGTCCGAGACCGTCTACCGCTGGATGATCAGGGCCAAGTCCGACAAGCCGTCCATCACCCACACGCGTTCGCAGATCGCCAACCTGCGCGACCGCATCACCGTGAACCAGCGGATGGACGTGTTCCTGCACGAGAACGGCGCCGACGACCTTGCCCCGGTGAAGGACGCCAAGTTCCTCCGGCACGACCTGCGGCTGTACATCCACGATCTGTGGAAGCAGTCCCCGGCCTACCAGCGCGAGTTCCTCGACCTGGTCGCCGACTACGTCTCCACGTTCCCCTTCGCGGTCATCGAGGAGCTGTCCCCGATCTACCGGGTGGCGCTCTACATGCTGACCCGGCGTGACATCGAAGGGGTGCTGGCCGCCTGGGACTTCATCCGGGAGCCGGGCCGGGTGAGCATCGAGCTGACCAGGATCGACGACCGCGTCTACTGGGGTCATCGCTACCTCGACGACGACGAGGCGAAGCTCTGGCTCGACGTCACGGAGCTCGGCGTGGACAAGACGCCGTTCTCCCAGCAGCGGATCTACAACTGGATAGCCTCCTACCGGGTCGAGGGAGCCACCCTTCGCGTGTCCGGCGAGCTGTTCAACCAGCTCCAGCAGATCGCCAGCGGCGACGAGCTGCGGCTCGAGCTGGTGCTGCGGCGACGGACCAGCTCCAGCAACCCCGAGCAGCACGCGGTCCGCACGCCGGTCGACCGGATCAGGTACGGCGCGGACCGGATCGGCTACGACGCCACCCTCGACCTGGACACCCTCCTGGCGGAGCGAGGCACCCTGGGTGAGGTCTGGGACCTGTCGCTGCGCACCCACTGGAACGGACAGGTGAACACGACCCGGGTGACGGCACGGGACCGGCACGCTGCTCCCACGCCGGTGCGGCTGTGGCGCCGGTTCGGGCAGCTCTCCGGAGACCTGCTCCAACCGTTCATCAGCGAGCGCGGCAACCTCTCGTTCCGGCTGGTGGGCGGCACCCGTGGCCGGGCCCGGATGGGCAAGGCACTGCGCAGGGCCAGGCGTGGGCTGGCGAAGCTCCGATCGCGCGCTAGTCGTGTCGCGGGCGGCCGGCGCCGCCTGTGGGTCTATCGCAACGTCTTCATGCGGCTGCCGGTCAAGCCTGGCCTGGTGTTCTTCGAGGCCTTCCAGGGGCGGCAGTACTCCGACAGCCCGAAGGCGATCTACCAGGAGCTGCGCAGTGCACATCCCCAGCTCGAGACGGTGTGGAGCCGGGCCCGGGGTCGGCGCGCGGGGAGCTTCCCCGCGGACAGCCGGACGGTCGAGCGCGGCAGCTGGGCCTACTACTGGGCCATGGCCCGCTCCCAGTACTGGGTCGACAACTTCGGCATGCCACGCAACTTCCCCAAGCGACCCGAGACGACGTACGTCCAGACCTGGCACGGCACGCCCGCCAAGCGGATGTTCTTCGACACCCCACGCGTGCAGGCCATGAACACGGACGAGAAGGCGCAGTACCAGGCACTCGTCGACCAGTGGGACTACCTGGTCTCGCCGAGTCCCTACTTCGAGGAGACGATGGTCCGGGCCACCCACTTCGGCGGGACCTTGATCCGGGCGGGCATGCCGCGCAACGACGCGCTGGTGACCCAGAACACCCCTGACTCGGTCGCGCAGATCAAGGCCAAGCTGGACCTGCCCACCGATCGGCGGATCCTTCTCTTCGCTCCGACCTACCGCCCGAAGGGTCGCGGCCGGGACGCCTACACGAAGCTGGAGATGCTGCAGCTGGCCGAGCACCTCGGCGACGAGTGGTACGTCCTGCGGCGCCAGCACTACTACCGCAAGCCGATCGACCTCGAGCCGCGGCTGCGCTACTTCGGACGTGACGCGTCCGGCGTGATGGACGTCAACCGGCTACTGCTGGCGTCCGACGCGCTGATCACCGACTTCTCGTCCCTGATGTTCGACTACGCCCTGCTGCGCCGGCCGATGCTGTTCTACGTACCGGACCTCGACTACTACAGCAACGTCGATCCCAAGACCTACTTCGACCTCCGAGAGGTCGCACCGGGCCCGGTGCTGTCGACCACCGAGGAGGTCGTCGACGCGATGGGCCGGCTCGACGAGATCACCCGCGAGTACAAGGACCGCTACACGGCCTTCCTCGAGCGGTTCGCCCCGCTCGACGACGGGCGCGGGGCCGAGGCGGTCGTCCGCCGGGTGTGGGGAACCGGACAGCCCGGAGAGCCCGAACGCGGCTGACCCCGGTCCACCTGGAGCGCCCCGCTCAGATGATGGGTGGTCGCCCCGCGCGGGTGAGCCGCAGCACGGTCCGCCAGCTGATCGGTCGCCGGTCGCCGTGGCCGCCGGCCAGCCCCTCGCGGAACCCGGCCGCCCAGGCGCGCAGCTTCTGCGGCGAGCGCAACCGGGCCACGGTCAGCAGCGCCCACACCAGCAGGTAGACCGGCACGAGGGGCGCCGGCAGGTTGCGCAGCGCCACCCAGACCCGGTTGCGCGCGTTGTTGCGGTAGTAGACCGCGTGCCGGGTCGGGCTGGTCGCGGGATGGTTCATCACGACGTCGGGCGCGTACCAGCCGACGTACCCCGCGTCCCACACCTTCCACATCAGGTCGATGCCCTCGTGGCCGTAGAAGAAGTGCCCCGGCCACCCTCCGACCTGCTCGAACACCGCACGCCTGATGACGAACGTGCCCTCCCAGATCCACGTCACGACACCCGGGCGCAGCGGGTCGCCGGCACCGGGACGCGGCACCCAGCGTGCCGGTCCTGGCTTGCCGGTGGGGTCCACGGGGCGGGGCTGTACGGCGGCGACGCGCGGGTCACCGTCGAGCACGGCGACGAGTCTGGACAGCACGTCGGTCGAGGGCAGGTAGGCGTCGTCGTCGTAGAAGAAGATGACCTCGCCGCGCGCCTCGGCCGCACCGATGTTGCGCCCCTCGGGGATGCCGACGTTCTCGGGCAGGTGCACGGCGCGCACCTGCGGTGGCAGCCCCGTCGGCCGCCATCCGTTGCCCACCACCACGATGTCGAGCTCGACGTCGCGCTGCGCGAGCAGCGACTCGAGCGCACGCGGCAGGTCGTCCGGGCGCGTCCCCATGCTCAGCACGACGGCCGCCACCGTCGGCCGCCGCACCGACGGCGAGCCCGGCGCAGGCAGGCTCATCGCAGCCGGCCCGAGGACATGATGGCCACGAAGTGCCCGACCAGAGTGAACAGTGCGGCGGGCAGCAGCACCGCCACCAACAGCCTCGTCACCTGCAGGTCGCCCGTCACGGCATCGCCGACGGCAGCGAGCAGCGCGAGAAGGGTGAGCTCGACCGAGTGGTAGGCGCGGTGGAACGGCACGAACCGCGCCAGGCCCCGCAGCCGGCGCAGCAGCGTCGTGCGGGGCGCCACCGACTCGGCGCGGTCCTCCAGCCGTGGGAGCCCGTTCACGGCGCGCGCCACGTGCACCGCATCGTTGAGCGCCTTGTTCAGCACGATGGCCACGGCCAGCAGGGCGCCCAGCGTGGTCCAGCCGCCGATCGAGTCCAGCCCACCGTCCGCCCGCACGCCGAGGGCCAGCGGGATCACGCTCTCAGCCGCGTAGTGGCCGACCTTGTCCAGGAAGAAGCCGACCGGCGACGACGTCCCCCGCCACCGGGCCACCTCGCCGTCGCAGCAGTCCCACAGCATCTGCAGCTGTGCCAGGAACGCAGCCAGCAGCGCCCCCAGCAGTCCCGGGATCAGCAGGGCCGCTCCGGCCGCCACGCCGCTCACGATCATCAGGCCGGTCACGCCGTTCGCGGTGATCGAGGTCGCGATGAGCAGGCGGGTGAGGTACGGCGACAGCCGGCGTTGGTAGACGTCGGCGGTCCAGTGCTCAGAGTTGCGCCGGCCGCGGATGTCCAGCGGTTGGGTCACCTCGCGCAGCCGCGCGATCGTGGGACGGTCAGCCACCAGCAACCCCCACTCGCCCGCGCCGCGGGACGGCGTACGTCTCGTGCGACATCCGCAGCAGGGACCCGTAGCCCAGGAACAGCGCCCCCAGCGCCAGAGCCAGGACCCACAGGCCGACGTACGTCGCGCTCGCGCCGGCCGCGGCCAACGCGGCGACCAGCACCACGCGGCCGTCGACGCCGAGCCCGAGGAGGCTGATCGTGAGCGCCTGTCGGGCCAGCCGGTTGAGCACGCCGTAGAGCTCGTCGTAGTGGTGGTAGGCGACGACCAGCAGCAGGGTGAACGCCGCGGCCGCCGCACGAGGCGCCGTGGACCAGGCCAGCAGCAGGATCGCGCTGTACTCCCCCAGCCGCAGCGCCGGCGGCAGCGTCCACAGGAACCGGCCGCTCAGCCGGCCCCGCCGCCGCAGGGCCGGCAGGGCCGCGGTAGCCACGCGCGCCAGGGGCCCGGGGTCGAGCTGGGCGAGCACGATCTCCCGCTCGCGCTCGGACGACGGCCCCGCCGGCCAGGCCCGGGTGCGCAGGGTGCGACCGACGGCCGTGTAGCCGAACGAGAGCAGGCCCAGCACCAGCAGCACGCCGAGCGCCTCGGCGGGCCGGCCGACCGCGGCACCGACCGACAGCACGAGCCAGCGCTCGCCGATGCCCAGGTGCGCGACCTTCTTGGCCCACGCGACAGCCGGTCGTGCGTTGCTGCGCTGGGAGGCGGCCACCGCCCGCGCAGCGCCGGACGCCCCAGCGGACGGCCCGGCCAGGCTGGGCTGGTCCAGCGGCGCGGCGGTGAACGAGGTCTCCCGCAGGTCCTTGACGGCGGTGAACGTGTAGTCGGTGGTGTGCCGGGTCGTCTGCAGGGTGAGCATCGCGGCCGCCAGGAGCCACGCCGACGCGCCGTTGCCCGATCCCACCGCCAGCCCCGCGTAGCACGCGAACTCCTTGACCCGGTCGGTGCTCGCGTCCAACCAGGCGCCGAGCGGCGTGAAGGTGCGGGTGTACCGCGCGACCTCACCGTCCACGCAGTCGACGACCAGGGAGAGCTGCAGCAGCAGGGCACCGAGCACGCCGAGGGCCCCGGCCGCCGAGCTGCCGAAGGCGAAGCAGCCGGCCGCCGCCAGCCCGACCACGAAGGAGAGCGCGGTGACCTGGTTGGGAGTCAGGCCCCGACGCAGAGCGAGGGGGGTGAGCCGACGGGAGAGGCGGCGGATCGCCAACGTCGCCCAGGCCCCGTCGTCGACCTTGACGGCCCGCCGGAGCCGCAGCTGCGCGGGGTCGATGTCGAGCAGCCGTTCGCGCACCGGCTGGGCCTGGTCCCCGCGACCCCAGATCCACGGGTCGAGGCTCACGCTCCCCACCACCACGCCGCGCCGGACCAGGGCTACCAGCAGCAGGTCGACCGGGTCGGCGTCCCAGCCGAGCCGCTGCGCCGTCTGCGCCATCTCACGGGCCGCCGCTGCTGCCACGCACACGTCCTCCGCTGCCAGCCGCAGTACGCCGGTGAAGCTGCTGCTGGCGTCTCCTGGATCGTGGACGTCCGACCCGGCGTCGACGACGCGGCCCGCGACCAGCCGCACCCGGTGGGCACCGGACACGGTGGCAGCCGAGACGAGCGCGGCGCTGCGCGGCCGGGGGTCACGGATCAGGTCGGCCAGCGCCTCGTCGTGCACGACGACGTCGGCCGCAGCGATGAGCACGTCCTCCTGCGAACCCTGGAGGATGTCGGCGAGCCCGGAGAGTGCGGGCACCGTGCCGTCCGTGCCGGTCACGACAGAGCGCTGTGCCCCGGAGCGGCTCAGCTGGTGGCGCATCCGGCCGGCCGCCGCCTCGGACCGGTCAGCTTGGTCGTCGTCGGGTCCAGCACCGGTGCGATGCATGACGACCGCACCGATCATCGGCGTCTCTTGCTCGCGTCGGAGTTGTACTGCTCGAGGGCGTCGTCCAGCGGCCCGTCGGTGACCAGCCGGCCCTCGTTCAGGTAGAGGCCGCGCTTGCAGAACCGTCGCAGGTCTGCCTCGCTGTGCGACACCAGGAAGAGCGTGCGGCCCCCCGAGAGCAGCTCCGACATGCGGCCGTAGCACTTCTCGCGGAAGGCACGGTCACCGACGGCGAGCACCTCGTCGACCAGCACGATGGGTTCGTCGAGCGTGGTGATCACGGAGAAGCCCAACCGCACCTTCATGCCCGACGAGAAGTGGCGGAAGGGCGTGTCGAGGAAGTCGCCGACTTCGGCGAAGTCCACGATCTCGTCGAAGCGCTCCTCGATCTCTTGCTTGCTCAGCCCGTGGAGGCCGCCGGTGAGCCAGATGTTGTCGCGTGCGGTGAGACTGCCGACGAACCCGCCGGTCACCTCGATGAGCGGCGCCACCCCGCCCTGCACCGACACGCGCCCTTCGTCGGGCAGCAGCACGCCGGCGATCAGCTTGAGCAGGGTGGACTTCCCCTGGCCGTTGGCCCCGACGAGTCCGACCGCCTCACCGGGGTCGACTGAGAAGGTGATGTCGCGCAGCGCCCAGAAGTCCTTCGACTTGTTCTTCGTGGGCGGCGGCGTGCGCCCGGTGAGGGCGTCCTTGAGCCGGCGTCCACCACGCCGGCGGCGGCGGTTCCGGTCGAACCGGATGCCCAGCTCATGGGCATCGATGACAGGAGCCACCTAGATCTCCTTGAGGACTGCGCCCTCGAGGCGCCGGAAGACGCGCACGCCGATCGCGAGCAGCAGCAGCGAGATGGCGGCCGACACCGCCACGGCGCCCCACCCGGCCCACTCCTCGGCGAAGAACGCGGTGCGGTACAGGTCGAGGATGCCGGCGAAGGGATTGAGGATGTACAGCTTGGCGATGGTCGACCCCAGGCGGTTCGAGATGTCATGCACGCCGTAGAGGATCGGCGAGAAGTAGAACAGCAGCCGGAGCAGGACAGTGATCAGCCGCTCGACGTCGGAGTACAGCACCGCCACCGGCGCCAGCAGGAGACCGAGGCCGAGCAGCAGCAGCATCTGCAGCACCATCGCGAGTGGGAAGAAGATGGCGTACCACGTCAGATGCGCACCCGTCGCTATCGCAAAGGCTGCGAGCACCGGCAGGCTGAAGAGGAACTCCATCATGCGCGAGCCGACCGTGCGCAGCACCCAGATCTCACGCGGCAGGCTGGTGGAGCGCACCAGCTTGGCGTCCTTGGACAACGCTCGCATCGATGCGCGCAGCGACGCGTTGGCCCACTGCCACGGCAGCATCGCGGCGAGCAGGAACACGATGTAGGGCTCCTCGCCCACCTGCCGTCTCATCAGCTTGGTGAAGACCACCCAGTAGATGCCGGCCAGCATCAGTGGCTCGAGCACCGACCAGAAGTAGCCCAGCACGGAGCCGGCGTACTTGACCTTGAGGTCACGCGTGATCAGCAGCTGGAGGATGCGGCGGCGGCTCCACACCGCATCCAGCCTCGACGGGTTCACCGCCTCAGTCGCCACTGCACTCCCACGGCCAGGTCACTCGGAGTTTGTCTACGTCGGGTCGTCTACGTCGGATCTCACCCGACTGGAGGTGGTCCAGTCGGAGGCCAGCTGTCGCCCCCGCGGGCCGGACCCCAAGCGAGCGGCCCGGCGACGTCACGCGCTGGACCGGCGACATCAACGCGCGGCACCGGAGGGCTCTGGACGCTCGCCGCACGCTACCACCGTGGACGCCGGTGCCCGGCTGCCCCGGCTGTGCCGATGCCCGCCTCACCCGCCGTAGGTGTCGGCGTAGGCCGCAACCCGGGCCCGGATCTCGGGCAGGTCCAGGTCGAGGTGCTCGAGGATCGTGTAGCGGTCCGGCCGGGTCTGCGGCGCGAACGCCACGGCCTCGGCGAACTCGTCGGCGGTGAGCCCGAGGTCGGCGGGCACGCGGGGCAGACCGTGCCGGCCCAGACAGGTGTCGATCAGCCCGGCGAGATGTGCGTCACCTCGCAGGTACGCCGAGAACAGCGCGCCGACGCCGGCCAGCTCGCCGTGGTTGGCGGTGTTGGGGAACAGGACATCCACGGCGTGCATGATCTCGTGGTCGCTGCCGCTGCAGGGCCGGCTCGAGCCGGCTGCGGCCATGGCCATGCCGGACAGCACGAGTGCCTCGGCCAGCGCCGTCAGGAAGTAGTCGGACTCCACGCCATCGGTGCGGTGCAGCACCGACTCCGCTGCCGTGCGCGCGAACGTCTCGGCGAGCCCGTCGAGCTGCTCGCCGCGCTCGGTCGAGGCCAGCCGCCAGTCCTCGACGGCAGTGAGGTTGCTCACAACGTCGCCGACGCCCGACCGGACCATGCGCGGTGGCGACATCCGCACGTAGTCGAGGTCCACCACGACCGCCATCGGCAACCCGACCCCGAAGGAGCCCTTGCCGCCGTCGTGGAGCAGCGAGCTCACCGGTGAGGCGATGCCGTCGTGGGCAAGGTTGGTGGCGACGGCGACCATCGGCAGTGCCAGCCGGGTTGCCGCGTACTTGGCGACGTCGAGCGTGCGCCCACCGCCGATGCCGACCAGGGCGTCGTAGCTCTTGCCGCGCAGCTCTGCCTGCAGCTCGCCGGCCGCCTCGAGGCTGCCCCCGCGCACCGTGAAGATGTCGGCGTTGCCGAGGCTCGGCCGGATGGCCGCCACCACGGTCTCGCCCTGTCCGGGGCCCACGGCGACGGCCACATGGCCGTCGGCCGAGATGCGCCTGTCGGCCAGAAGGTCGCCGAGCCGCGAGACGGCCCCTGCCCGGATGTCGATGAACAGCGGGCTGAGCAGAACCCGGGCTAGTAGTGGCACGCGATCTCCCGGGCGCGGACGAGGTCGTCATGGTTGTCGACCTCGACCCACGACTGCTGGCCGATCGGTGCCACGCCGACGACTCCGCCGTCGTCGACGAAGGTCTGGTAACCGTCCTCGTAGTAGAGGTCCGGGTCGCGCCGCCAGGTCTGCTCCAGAGCGTCGGCGAGGGCGGCCGCGGCGCTCGCCTCGATCAACGTGGCGCCGATGTACTCACCGTGGGCTTCGGACGGGTCCATGAGCTTGGTGATGCGCCGCATGTGCCCGCTGTCGTCGAGAGTGACCTTCATCTCCTCGTCAGCGAGCTTCTTCTGGTCGTCCAGCGCAAGCAGCACACCGGCCGAGCCCTCCTGGGCCCGCGCCGCGAGCAGCGTGCGCTCGATGTCGACGGGGTGCACAGTGTCGCCGTTGACCAGCAGTGCGCCGTTCGCGAACTGATCCCGCGCCAGCCACAGCGAGTAGCAGTTGTTCCACTCCTCGGCCCGGTCGTTGCGCACGAGGGTCAGCCTGACGCCGTGCCGGGCCTCGAGCTGCTCGACGCGGCTCTGGACGGCTTCGGCGCGGTAGCCCACCACTACGGTGACGTCGGTCAGCCCCACGGCGGCCAGGTTGGCCAGGGCGATGTCCAAGATCGTGGTCTCGCCGTCGACCGGGACGAGAGCCTTCGGCAGCGTGTCGGTGTAGGGCCGGAGCCGCCGCCCCGCGCCCGCCGCGAGCACGAGGCCGATCATGTGCCTATCACTGGATGTGCTTCCTCTCACTTGCGTGTGTGCCCTGCCCGGTTGCTGGGCAGCCTGCTTCACGGTGCGGGCGAACCGTGACAGACGGTATCGTCCCAGGTGGGCGATGCCCGTCCCCCGAGCCCGAGTCGTCAGGACTGGAGAGACGCCCCGTGCGGTTGCCCGATCACTCCTCTCTCACCGGCGCGGTGGCCCACCGCGGCGTCCACGCCCTTCGCTGGCGGATGCGCAAGGCCAAGGCCGACCTGGTCGTGCGCATCGCCGGAGACCGGCTGTCGACCCAGCTGGCCGCCGCCCGGGTGCCCATCAACGCCGAGGTGGTCCTTTACTTCGCCGAGGGCACCGACCGGGTCTACCAGCTCGAGCAGTGGCTGCCCGTCTTCGAGCGGCTCGCCGAGCAGCGGTCGGTCGTGGTGGTGCTGCGCGACATCCGCGTCATGAAGGACATCGAGCCGCGCACGACCCTGCCAGTCGTCTGCGTGTCGACGTTCCTCGACCTCATGAGCCTCTACGACCTCGGCGACTTCAAGGTCGGGGTCTACGTCAACAACGGCTACCGCAACTTCCAGTCGCTCAACAACCCGCGCATGCTGCACGTCCACGTCAACCACGGCGAGAGCGACAAGCTCTCCAGCTTCAGCAACCAGGTCAAGGCCTACGACCGGGTCTTCGTAGCCGGGCCGGTCGCGTCGGAGCGCTATCGCGAGGCACTCATCGACTTCGACGAGAGCAAGCTCGTCATCACGGGCCGACCGCAGCTGGACCTGACCTTCCGCCCCGAGCTGAAGAAGTCGTCGCGCCGCACGGTGATGTACGCCCCGACGTGGGAGGGCGAGAGCGAGTCGAACAACTGGACGTCGCTCGACAAGTTCGGCGTGCAGATCGTCAAGGCCGCTCTCGCGTTGCCCGATGTGCGACTGGTCTACAAGCCCCACCCGCGCGTCGCCGCGTCGCGCGACCATGGCGTGGCCAGGGCCAACAAGGCCATCCTGCGCGCCATCGAGGAGGCCAACAGCCGCGACCCCGAGGCCGGGCACCTGGTGAGCGAGACCGGCAACATCCTCGCGATGTTCGACCGGGTGGATGCCCTCGTGGGAGACGTGTCCAGCGTCACCCTGGACTACCTGTACCTACGCCCCGACGGCCCGATCTTCCTCACCGACCGGCGCAACGACCGCGAGCTGCTCACCGTGGACAGCCCCCTCGCCGAGGGTGCCGACATCATCGACGGCGAGTCCGTCGGGGGCTTCGGCGAGCTGCTGGCCGCCCGGCTGGCGGACGATGCACGCGCCGAGGACCGGAGCCGGACGCGCGCCCGGTACTTCGGTGACACCGAGGCGGGCCAGAGCACGGACCGGTTCCTCAAGGCGATCGACGAGCTGATCGCCACCCGCGACAAGATGCTCGCCGGTCACCGCCGCGTGACCCAGGGCGAGGTCGATGAGCACGACATCGATGAGCTCGGCTGACGGACGGGTCTTCACCCGGCGGCCGTCGGTGGTCGGGCACCGCGGCCTCGGCAGGGGCGAGGTCGACGGGCATCGCGAGAACACCCTCGACTCCCTGCTTGCCGCCGTGGCAGCGGGCGTCGACTGGGTCGAGCTCGACGTCACACGCAGCGCCGACGGGGTCCTCGTCGTACATCACAACCCGTCGACCACGGACGGCCGGTTCCTCGTGGACCGCACCGTGGCCGAGCTCGCAGCCGAGGGCGTCGCGACGCTCGACGACGTGCTTGACGCCCTGCCGACCGATGTCGCCCTCGACCTCGACCTCAAGAGCGTCCTCGACGACGCGACGCGCGATCCGGGAGCCGGGACCGTGGGTCGGTTTGCCCGGACGCTGCGGCGCGAGAGTGGCCGACGCCGGCTGCTGGTCACCTCCTTCGACGCGGCGGCGTTGCTGTGGCTGCAGCAGGACGTGCCGGACCCGGCCTACGGCCTGCTGACCTGGCTTGACTTCCCGCTACGCATCGGGGTGCCGATGGCGGCCCATCTGGGCATGTCGGTGGTGGGACTGCACCACCAGTCCTTCGGTCCCAACCCGAGCGAGCCCGGTCCGGTGCATGCCGCGATGCAGGACAGCGTGGCCGTCGCCCACCAGGCCGGTCTCCAGGTCCTCGCCTGGTGTCCTGGCCCGCAGGAGGTGGCCGTGCTGCTCGACGCTGGTGTGGACGCGGTGTGCGTGAACGAGGTGCCGCAGATGCTGCCGCTGGTCAGGTCACTGGCCGAACGCTGAGTCGCCCGCGCGCAGGGACTTGGGGCTGAGCAGGAAGCCGACGCCCCACGAGCCGTGCATCGTCGCGAACACGACCGGCAGCCACAGCTGGGCACGCACCGGCAGGTCGCGGCCGACCGCAACAGCCCCCGCCGTGATCCCCGCGGCATAGCCGACGGGCGCGACGAGGGCCCAGCGATGGCCCAGCACGCCGGCCAGCGTGCCGGCGCCCACGGCCAGCACGGCGGCCGGCGGGGCGAGGTAGCGCAGGTTGACCGTCTCGCGGTGCTGGCGCATCACCACCCGACGCCAGCGCCCGTAGCCGGCGTACTGCTTGGCCAGCGCACGCAGCGAGGACCGCGGCCGGTACGACACCCGCATGCGTGGCGTGAACCAGACGGTGCCACCGGCCTGCCGGATACGGTGGTTGAGCTCCCAGTCCTGGGCGCGCAGGAACGTCTCGTCATAACCGCCGGCGCGCTCGAGCACCTGACGGCGGAACGCACCGAGGTAGACGGTGTCCGCCGGCCCCTCCTCACCGCCCACGTGGAAACGCGCCTGCCCGACACCGATCGGGCTCGTCATCGCGGCGGCGACCGCGCGCTGGAAGTCGGTGACACCTTCGGCAGCCATCACGCCGCCGACGTTGTCGGCACCCGTGGCGAGCAGCGTCTCGACCGCGACGCGGATGTAGTCGTCGGGCACCATGGCGTGCCCGTCCATCCGCACGATGATGTCGTGGCGCGATGCGCCGACCGCGAGGTTGAGCCCCACTCCGGTCGCACCCACCGGATTGGCGACCGCGCGGACCCGCGGGTCGGCGGCCAGCAGCTCGGCCGCGATCTCGTCGGTGCGGTCGGACGAGGGACCGAGCGCCATCACCACCTCGATCGGGCCCGGGTAGTCCTGGTCGAGGACGTTGCCCACGGCGGTGCGCAGGTGCCGCTCCTCGTCGAGCACCGGCATCACGACCGACACAGCCGGCCACTCCGACGCGTCACTCCCGGGCGCCACGTCGCGCGCGGGAGCTGCTGCGGCGCCAGCGGCGCGCAGATCGGGGCGATCGGCCATGCGCGCACGCTAGCGAACAGCGGGTACGGGCCCACGGCGAGCCTGCCGGGCGCGACGTCAGGGCCCGCCTAGTGTCTCTGCCGACACGATCAGCGCAGCGTACGTCGAGCACCCGGCGCGCGGACAGATCGACAGATCCCACCCGAGACCGCGAGCGGAGGACCCGCATGGCACCGCCGCGATGGGCACGGCGCCTCGTGCTGCTCGTCGGCGCCGGCACCGCCGTGGCGGTCCTCGCGGTCAGCGCCACCGGCTGGAGCGTGCTGCAGTGGTCAGGCAAGAACATCGCGCGGGTCGATGCGTTCGCCGATCTCGCTGACCGTCCCGCGCCGAGTGCCAACGGCTCGACCACGTTCCTGCTCGTCGGCTCGGACGGACGCGAGGGCATGTCGCCCGCCGACATGAAGCGCCTCCACGTCGGCAACGCAGCCACCGCGGGCGGTCGCCGTGCGGACACGATGCTGATGATGCACGTGTCGCCGCAGCACGGGACGGTCACGGTCGTCAGCCTGCCGCGGGACTCCTACGTCACGATCCCGCGGCACGTCTCCGCGAGCGACGGCAGCAGCGTGCGGCAGCGTCGCGACAAGCTCAACTCCGCCTATGCCTTTGGTGGCGCACCGCTCACGGTTGCCGCAGTCGAAGCAACGACGGGCGTGCGCATCGACCACTACGTCGAGGTCGACTTCCTGGGTTTCGTGCGGCTGGTCGACGCAGTCGGTGGCGTCGAGGTCTGCGCGCCAACCCGGCTGCGTGACCGCAAGGCCGGTCTCCGGCTACCCAAGGGCGTGAGCCACGTGGACGGCGAGACGGGGCTTGCCTACGTCCGGGCGCGCAACCTCGACGCACGCGCCGACCTCGGCCGCATCGAGCGCCAGCAACGTTTCCTCGGCTCCATGGCCGCACGCGTCACCAGCCGCGACGTACTGCTCGACCCGCGGGCCATGATCCGCTTCCTCAACGCCGCGCTCGACGCCGTACGGGCCGACCCCGGACTCACCGAGAAGACCCTGGTGTCGCTGGCAACGCAGCTGCGGCACTCATCCAGCAAGGACGTGCGCTTCCGCACCGTGCCGATCGTCAACCCCTCCTACCGCGCGGGCGCGGCCGGTGCGGTCGCGCTCTGGGACGACGCCGCCGCGCGGACCATGTTCACCGCGCTGCGCGACGACACCCCGGTCGTGCGCAAGAAGAAGGCCCCCGGCGACGCAGGCCCGTCGGTCCCGCCGGAGCAGATCCGGGTCCAGGTCTACAACGGTTCGGGCACACCCGGTCTCGGTGGCACGGTCAGCAACGCGTTGGCGGGGCACGGGTTCGAGGTGGCCGGACCGGCACAGAACTGGCGCACGCAGACAGTGCAGCGCACCATGCTCCGCTACGACACGCGGTACACGGAGAGCATCCGGACCTTGGCCGCTGTGGTGCCGCGCGCCCGGCTGGTACCGGTCGCCGGCCTCGGGCGCACCCTGCAGGTGGTCACCGGCCGGTCGTACGACGGCACGCGCGCGGTGCACGTGGGCGCAGCCGCCTCGTCCCCCGGAAACGCGGAAGGCCGCACGGCAGACGCCGATCCCTGCAGCTGAAAAGGTGCCGACCGGTCGCAAGCGAGGGGCCGGCGCCTTCGGCCGACCAGGTTTCCGAGCCCGGCCCCGTGGGCAGCACAAGCCCGATATGTCAGCTCACGGGGGGCTCCCGGCCTCCCATGCCGAGGAGGAGCGAATCCATGAGCGACAAGGACCTGACACCACTGTCGGCTGACGAGCTCGCCGCCGAAGGCGGCAGCGCGCTGCCCGACAAGGAGGTTGTCTCCCTGCTCGATCTCAACGCCGACCTCGACCTGGCCCTCGACGTCGCGGCACCGATCGACCTCGCGGTGGCCGCCAATGCGAACGTTGCGGCCCCGATCAATGCCGCGGTCAGCGCGAACGTGCTGTCCGTCGGCTCGGCGGCCGGCGCGCTCGCCCACCAGGGCGTCAACATCGACCAGGGCATCTCCGGCAGCGCCATCGCCAACGCCCCGCAGGACAGCTCGATCGACCAGGGCGCCGGTTCCGCTCCCGCCCCCGCTACTCCGGGCGCCAGCGGCGGCGTGGGATCGGCCGTGCCGACCGACCCGTCCTCCGCGCTCGACGGCGACCTGCTCAACGTCGACGTCAACGCCGCGATCGACGCCAAGCTGGCGGCACCCATCGCGGGCGCGGTCGCGGCGAACGCGAACGTCGCCGCGCCGATCGATGCATCGGTCGGTGCCAACATCGCATCGGTCGGCTCGGAGGCGACGGCGGTCGCCGACCAGAGCGGCTCGATCAGCCAGCACCTCGATGACGTCACCGCGGAGGCGACGGCCGACCAGCAGTCCGACATCAACCAGCCGTAGCCGCAGCAGATGTCGATCACTTCCTCGTCGCCGGAGGCGGGTTCTCGCGCCTCCGGCGACGAGGGCGCGGTACCGGTCCGGGCCGACGGTGTCGAACTGCTGGGAGAGCTGCCCGGCTCCGGCTACCGCAAGCCACCGGCGCTCGTCCGGCGCGGCGACGGTCAGACCATCCAACTGACCCGGCTGCTCTACCTCGTGCTCGAGGCGGTCGACGGAAAGCGTGACCATGACGCTGTCGCGGCGACGGTCAGCGAGTCGATGGACCGCCTGGTCTCCGGCGAGCAGGTGCGAGAGCTCATCGCGACCAAGCTGCTCCCGCTGGGAGTTTTGCGCCTAGCCGACGGGTCGCAGCCGGAGGTCAAGAAGGCCAACCCGCTCCTGGCCCTGAAGCTGCGCTACGTCGTCTCGGACCCGGAGAAGACGCGGCGCCTCACCGCGCCGTTCGCCGCGCTGTTCCAGCCGGTGATCGTCACCCTGCTGACGCTCGTGTTCCTGGCGACTGCCGGATGGGTGCTGTTCCAGAAGGGCCTCGGCGCTGCCACGCACGACGCGTTCCATCAGCCGGGGCTGCTGCTCGCGCTGTTCGCGGTCACCATCGTCTCCGCGGGCTTCCACGAGTTCGGGCATGCCGCGGCGTGCCGTTACGGCGGGGCGACCCCCGGCGCCATGGGCGCCGGCCTGTACCTCGTCTGGCCGGCCTTCTACACCGAGGTCACCGACAGCTACCGTCTCGGACGCGCCGGGCGGGTGCGGGTCGACCTGGGTGGTCTGTACTTCAACGCCATCTTCGCGGTGGGCTCGTTCGCGCTGTGGGCGGTGACACGCTGGGACGCGGTCCTGCTGCTCATCGCCGCTCAGGTGCTGCAGATGCTGCGGCAGCTCGCGCCGTTCGTGCGCTTCGACGGCTACCACATCCTGGCGGACCTGACCGGCGTGCCGGACCTCTACCACCACATCAAGCCGACGCTGCTCGGCTTGCTCCCGCAGAACTGGCGCCGGACGGAGTCCCACGCACTCAAGCGCTGGGCCCGCGTCGTCGTGACGGTGTGGGTGCTCGTCGTCGTACCGCTGCTCGCACTCTCGCTACTGATGATGGTCATCGCGCTCCCGCGTGTGCTGGCGACCGGTTGGGAGAGCCTGGGCAACCAGTGGAACCTGCTCGGCACCGCGTGGGACGAGGGTGACATCGCCGGGGTGGGCGTGCGCGCGCTGTCGGTGGCCGCGATCGCGCTGCCGCTGCTCGCCACCGTCTACCTCGTCGTGCGGGTGGTGCGCCGTACGGCGGCCGGGGTGTGGCGCAAGACCGAGGGCAAGCCGGTCCGCCGCGCGATCGCCCTCGTGCTTGCCGCCGCCCTCGTGGCGGGTCTCGCCTTCGCCTGGTGGCCGCGCGACGACACCTACCGGCCCATCCAGGCCGACGAGCGCGGGACCGTCCTCGACGGTCTGCCGATCGCCCAGAACCGGCCCATCCTGCGGGAGGGGCAGGTCGGCGCCACCCGGACCGTGCTCGGCAGCGGCGCCACGCTCGGCACCAAGGACAAGCCGCAGCTGGCGCTCGTGCTGGTGCCCAAGGAGGGCTCGGACGCGCCCACGTGGGTCTTCCCCTTCAACAAGCCGGCCCCTCCTGGCGAGGGCGGCAACCAGGCACTGGCCGTCAACACCAAGGACGGCTCGACGCTCTACGAGGTCGCCTTCGCGCTGGTGTGGGCCGAGGGGAGCTCGGTGCTCAACCGCAACGAGGCCTATGCGTTCGCCAGCTGCAAGGCGTGCAAGACCGTCGCCGTGGGATTCCAGGTGGTGCTGATCGTGGGCCAGGCCAACGTGATCGTGCCGCAGAACCTGTCTGCGGCGGCCAACTACGCGTGCATCGTCTGCGTGACCTACGCGATCGCCAAGCAGATCATCATCTCGCTCCCGAAGGGGCTCAGCCCGGCTGCCATGGCCCGGCTGAACACGTTGTGGGCCCAGATCCAGCAGTTCGGCCAGCGCATCCTGCGGGACAAGCTGCCGGTCGGGCAGATCTATGCCGGGCTGGCCGGCTACGAGACCCAGATCATGGACATCGTCCAGGCCGACCGAGCCCTGGCGCGACAGCCGGACACGTCAACCGTGGCCCCGAGCGTCTCGCCGGAGGCGCCCGTCGCCCCGGTCGAGCCCTCACCGGGCACGGTGGCCACCGCGGAGGTCAGCCCGGAGGCCGCCGGCGGCAGCGCCGCACCGGGCACGGAGCCCTCCGGCGCCGGCTCGACCGGCCCGGTGACCTCGGAGCCAGCGGTCACCCCCCCGGCACCGGTCGATTCCGGCGCCCCGGCCCCGGCAACGACCACCACCACCACGCCCGTCGCACCCCCCGGCTAACCACCAGCGACCTTCGGGTGCGACACGCCGGGCGTGTCGCACCCGAAGGTCGCTGGGGCCGGTGTGACTGTGCTCACAGGGGCTGGTGTGGCCGGCGTAGCAGAGCGAGCAGGCCGCGTGGGCCAGCACCGGCGAGGGTACGTTCGGGGGCGTGAGGCAGACGTGAACGACTGGCCAGAAGGCTGGGGCCGGGACACCCCGGCCAGCGGCTCGGGCCGACGCGCGGCGGACGACAGCCGTACGGCGCCGGTCGGCAGGCCCGGCACGGGGCGCGCACCAGCGTCGCGGGAGGAGGCCACCCAGGTGCTGCGTCGGCCCCAGCGCCAGCCCGGCTACCCGCCACCCAGCCCACCGCGGCCCCAGCCCGGACACGGATCGGGGGATCGGCCGCCCCGCCGCGGCGGGAAAGGCCGCGTAGTGCGTCGCACCGTGGTCGTCCTGCTCCTCGTGCTCGCGCTGCTGCTCGGCCTGGTGCTGTTCTTCTTCTCGCGGGTCGGCAAGGTCGATGCGCTGGCCGACTACGACGGCCGGCCGGAGGCGACGCCCGGTCAGGACTGGCTGCTGGTCGGTTCGGACAGCCGCGAGGGCCTGTCCGACGAGCAGGTCAAGCAGCTGCACCTCGGCAAGATCGGGGGGCGGCGCACGGACACGATCATCTTGCTGCACGTGCCGTCGTCGGGGCCGTCCACCATGGTGAGCCTGCCGCGGGACTCCTACGTCCCGATCCCCGGCCACGGCCGCAACAAGCTCAACGCCGCCTATGCGTTCGGGGGTGCACCTCTGCTCGCGCAGACCGTCGAGCGGGTGACCGGCATCCGGCTCGACCACTACGCCGAGATCGGGTTCGGTGGCTTCGTCGGCATGACCGATGCCGTCGGTGGCGTGGAGCTGTGCCCCAAGCGCAACATCCGCGACAAGAAGAGCGGTCTGCGGGTGCAGAAGGGCTGCCAGGAGATGGACGGCGGCACGGCGCTCGCCTACGTCCGCGCGCGCTACTTCGATCCCAAGGGCGACCTCGGACGGGTGGAGCGCCAGCAGGAGTTCCTGGGCGCGGTCTTCGCCAAGGCCACCAGTCCCACGACGCTGATCAACCCTTTCAAGCTGGTCGCGCTCGGCAACGCAGGCACGACGGCGCTCACGGTAGACGAACGCGACGGGCCGATCGACCTGCTGCGTTTCGCCTTTGTCATGAAGGCGATCTCGGCCGGCAAGGGCACCAAGACGACCGTGCCGGTCGCTGACGCCAACTACCGCACCCCCGCCGGTTCCGCCGTCCGCTGGGACCGCGACAAGGCGCTCGAGCTGTTCCGCTCGCTGCGTTAGCCGGCGGCAGGGGCGGGCCCTGTGGTTGATGTCCGGCCACGCGGGGCCGGGACGGGCCGCGCGACGAGCGGGTACGACGCCGCGGCGCGGGGGCCGTCCGCCGTGCTGGCTGCCGCCGCGGCCCAGCCGCCGTGGTGGACGGCTGGCGCCGCGGGACGGCCGCCGCGCAGGCAGCGACGGAAGACCTTCTCGTAGCCCGAGACCATCCGGTTGACGCCGAACCGCTGCTCGACCTGCGCGCGGCAGGCGTGTGCGTCGATCTGGTCGAGACGGCCGATCGAGGCAATCAGATCCTCCACACCGCGCGAGACGAACCCCGTGACGCCGTCAACGACCACCTCGGCGACCGCGCCACGCCTGAGCGCCAGCACCGGGGTGCCGCACGCCATGGCCTCGATCATCACCATGCCGAACGGCTCCTCCCAGTCGATGGGGAACAGGAAGCCGGCGGCGGCACCCAGCAGCGCGTACTTCTCCTCGGCGGTGATCTCTTCACGCCACTCCACGTCCCGACCCAGCCGAGGCGCGATGAACTCCTCGAAGTAGGCCCGCTCCCCCGCCTCGGTGCACTTGGCCGCCAGGACGATGTGCCGACCCGCCCGGCGCGCCGCATCGATCGCGACATGGGCGCCCTTGTCCGGCGACATCCGACCCAGCCACACGAGGAAGTCTTGCTTGTCCTCGCGAAACGGGATCTCTGCCGCGTTCAGAGCATTGTGCACGACACCGGCCCAGCGCAGCTGTGGGGCCAGCCGGACCTGCGCGTGCGAGATCGCCACCAGGGAGATGTGCTCGTGCGTCGCCGCCAGGTAGTCGCCCCAGGCGCCGGTCGCCGGCCCGTGCGAGGTGACCACGACGGGCGCGGCCCGACCGCGGGCCATCGCCGGGCCGGTGGTGGAGTGGTCATGGATGACCTGCGGGCCGATGTCATGGAGCAGGCGATCGACCCGGGCGGCGTGGGTGAGCTCGACGATGGGATCACCCAGCTGATCGCTGCACGGCTCGTCGTACGTCGTCACGAAGTTGCCCTTCGTCCCCTGCTTCCCCGTGCCGATCAACGTGACGTCGTGTCCGCGGTCGACCAGCCCGTCCACCAGCAGGGCGAGCATCGCCTCGATACCGCCGTAGCCGGCCGGGGGAACCTCGAAGAAGGGCGGCGCTACTACTGCGATGTTCAGGACCGGGTCGGACATGGGCGGGAACCTCTCCTTCCTCGCGCGCACGGCTGTCTCACGGAGGTGGCCGCTAGCCGTCCGCCGCGACGTCAAGCAAGGCGGTTGTCGTGGGCCTCGGCTCCTTGAGCACCCGCAGACCGGACGGCAGTCCGGACAACGCGGTGACGACGTTCCGGCTCACGTCGATGGAAACCCGACGGCCACCCAAGGGGACGTTGTCGAAGCCGATGCTGTCCAGTGGTGGCGGCAACGCCGGCGCCAGCCACACCTTGCCGCGGGGGAACCACGGGTCGAAGCGCAGAAGTGTCCGCAGCAGCTGGATGGGTGTTGCCGACGCCCAAGCCTGCGGCGAGCACGACGTGGGGAAAGGGACGGGACGCGGGTAGTCCTCGCGGGAGAAGCCACAGAACAGCTCGGGCAGTCGCCCGCCGAAGGCCTCGGCGGCATCGAGCAGTCCGAGCGCGATGCGCTGCGCCTCCTCCACGAACCCGTAGCGCATGAGGCCGGCAGCCACGAGCGCGTTGTCGTGCGGCCAGACCGAGCCGTTGTGATAGCTGAGGGGGTTGTATGCCCCCATCGAGGTGGCGAGGGTCCGCACACCCCACCCGGAGAACATCTCTTCGGACAGCAGGTGCCGGGCCACCCGTGGCGCCTTGTCCTCGTCGACGATGCCGGTCCACAGACAGTGGCCCATGTTGGACGCCAGAGCATCGACCGGCTGCTTGTCACCGTCGAGCGCGATGGCGAACCACCCGCGGTCAGGCAGCCAGAAGCGCTCGTTGAACGCCGTCTTCAGTGCAGCGGCCCGGTCCGCCCACGCCTGCCGTCCCGCCTTGTCGCCGGCCTCCCACGCGAAATGGGACCGTGCGAGGAACGCCGAGTAGACGTACGCCTGCACCTCACACAGGGCGATCGGGCCGCGCGGAAGGGTGCCGTCGACGAAGTTCACGCCGTCCCAGGAGTCCTTCCAGCCCTGGTTGATCAGCCCCCGGTCGGTCGCCCGCTGGTACTCGACGAACCCGTCCCCGTCACGGTCGCCGTAGTCCAGGATCCAGCGCAGGGCACGGTCTGCGGCCGGCAGCAGCGTGTCCACCTCGTCCTTCTCGAGTCCCCAGCGCCGCAGCTCACCGAGCAGCAGCACGAACAGCGGCGTGGCGTCGGCCGTCCCGTAGTAGGCACTGCGTCCGCCGAGCACCCGGGCCGGCTCGGCGCCGAACCGCACCTCGTGCAGGATGCGTCCCGGCTCCTC
>JAVEDJ010000031.1 GCA_030841025.1 Actinomycetota bacterium | reverse complement strand
GCGTCCGGCATGGGCACGACCCGGTCGATCACCGGCTTGACCTTGCCGTCGGCCACCAGCGGCCAGACGTGCTCGCGCACCGAGGCGACGATGGCGGCCTTCTCGCGCAGCGGCCGGGACCGCAGCGCCGTTGCCAGCACGGCGCCGCGCTTGTGCAGCAGCAGGCCCAGGTCGATCTCGGCCCGGGTGCCACCCTGCAGGCCGATCACCACCAACCGGCCGCTGTCGGCGAGGACGTCCACGTTGCGGGCGAGGTACTTCGCGCCCATGTTGTCCAGCACCACGTCGGCGCCCCGGCCGTCGGTCGCCTCGCGCACCCGCTCGACGAAGTCCTCCTCGCGGTAGTTGATCAGGATGCTCGCGCCGAGCTCACGACAGCGCTCCAGCTTCTCGGCCGAGCCGGCGGTCACCGCCACCGTCGCCCCCACGTTCTTGGCCAGCTGGATCGCCATGGTCCCGATGCCCGACGCCCCGCCATGCACCAGCAGCGTCTCGCCGGGCCGCAGCCCGGCCAGCATGAAGACGTTGCTCCACACCGTGCTCGCCGCCTCGGGCAGCGCGGCCGACTGGACCAGCCCGATGCCGGCCGGGAGGGGCAACAGCTGTCCGACCGGCACGGCCACCCGCTCCGCGTAGCCGCCGCCGGCCAGGAGCGCGCACACCGCGTCGCCCACGGACCAGCCCGACGCCGCGTCGACGCCCTCGCCGAACGCGGCGATGCGCCCGGAGGCCTCCAACCCGGGGTACGGCGGCGCACCGGGCGGTGGGTCGTAGTGGCCCTGCCGCTGCATGATGTCGGCCCGGTTGACCGCGCTCGCCTCCACGTCGACGAGGACCTCGCCCGGCCCGGGTTCCGGGTCGGGGACGTCCTCCCAGCGCAGCACCTCGGGCCCACCCGGCTCGCTCACCACGATCGCCTTCATGCCCCCAGCCTAGGAAGCGGTGGCGGACCACCCGGACGGCCGCCCCGGCGCCACGGCACGGCCCCTGGTGCGGTCCCGCCGGAAGCGGCGTCTCAAGGAAGGGCGGAGCTCGGCCGATCACGTGTACGGCGATCCATTTCGTCTGCAGCCCAGCGGCCTGGGTGAGCCCCGCTCGCTCCGGTCGCTGCTTCTCCGTCCGCCCGACCCCCGGGAAGGCCCTTCATGCTCCGTGACGTCGGCGTCCGCAACAAGCTCTTCGCCGTACTCGCGATCCCGACCGTCCTCCTGGTGGTCGTCACCGCGTGGCTCGTCGGCGGCCAGGTGCAGTCGGCCCGGCAGTCCGGGAAGGTCGAGGCGGTGACCGACGTCGCGATCCAGGTGAACCGGGTCGTGCACAGCCTCCAGCAGGAGCGCAACGCCACGCTGGGCTACCTGCAGGACTCCAGCGAGGCCAACCGCGCCCAGATGAAGGCGCACCGTCGGCAGACCGACGGGCTGCTCGGCGTGCTGCGCGAGAAGGTGGCCGCCTCACCGCTGGACCAGATGTCCGACGCCATCAGGGCTGCCGCGGCTCGCTCCGTCGCGGGGCACAACGAGCTGACCAGCGCGCGGGCCTCCATCGACTCGCAACGCTTCTTCGAGACCGACACCGACGTCTTCTACGGCCGGATCATCGCGACCGACCTGCAGCTCCCGGGTGCCGTCGCGGCGTCGGCGACGACCGAGCTGGCCCAGCGCCTGCAGGCCTACGGGGCCCTGTCGACCACGATCGAGCACGCCTCGCACGAACGCGACCTCGTCCAGCTCGCCTACCTCAGCGGCACCCTCAACGAGGCGGAGTTCGGCCAGGCGAGTGCCCGTGTCGCGCAGCAGCGGCAGTCGCTGCTGGACTTCCAGCGGTTCGCACCCCCGGCTCTGTTCTCCTTGCTCGACAACCGGCTGGCCAAGAGCGACGTCTTCGGCATCGACCAGTCCCGCCGGCAGCTGCCTGACCTGCTGAAGGGCCGTGCTCCCGACGTCGCCGCGTCGGTGGCGTGGGCCAAGGCCGCGAACTCGCGCATCCAGCCGATGATCGCCGTCGAGAACGTCCTCGTCACCGACATCGCCGGGACCGCGGCCACCACGAAGGCTGCGGACCAGCGCAAGGCCACGATCTTCGGGGCCGGCGCGCTCTTCGGTCTGGTGCTGGCCGTGTTCCTTGCGGTTGCGCTCGCGCAGCGCATCACGCGGCCGCTGCGTCGTCTCACCGTCGCTGCAGGTCAGATCGGTGACGAGCTGCCGCACATGGTCGAGCGGATGCAGACGCCCGGCGAGGGTCCCGGCGTGGCGGTGGAGCCGATCGTCATCACGTCACGGGACGAGATCGGTCGTCTCGCGGACGCCTTCAACACCGTCAACGAGGTCACGGTGCGCGTGGCGAAGGAGCAGGCTGCGTTGCGGGCCAGCATCGCCGAGATGTTCGTCAACGTCGCTCGGCGCAACCAGGTCCTGCTCGGTCGCCAGCTCGCGCAGCTCGACCAGATGGAGTCCCGTGAGGAGGACGCGGACGTCCTGCAGAGCCTGTTCCGCCTCGACCACCTCGCCACCCGGATGCGTCGCAACGCCGAGAGCCTGCTGGTCCTCGCCGGCATCGACTCGACGCGCCGGCTGCGCCGCGAGCTGCCGCTGTCGGACGTGATCCGCACAGCCGTCGGCGAGATCGAGGCCTACGAGCGGATCGACCTCTCCCTGTCCGAGGACCCCGAGGTCTCCGGTCGGCACGCGCTGACCGTCGCGCACCTGCTGGCTGAGCTGCTCGAGAACGCCACACACTTCTCCAACCCCGGCACGCGCGTCGTGGTGGCAGGCGTCGTCACCGGTCATGGCGTGGACATCACGATCACCGACTACGGCCTCGGCATGACCGAGGAGGAGATCGAGCAGGCCAACCAGAACATCGCGCACCCGCCGGTCGCCGAGATCGCGGTCTCGCAGCGGCTCGGTCTGTTCGTGGTCGGTCGGCTGGCGGCCCGCCTCGGCGCGTCGGTCACCCTCCGCCGCGGTCGCAGCGCGGGCACCGTCGTGACCGTCACCGTGCCGGCCGGTGTCTTCGCCAGCATGCAGGTCGAGACCGACGCGGTGCCCGGCCACGTTGTCGACGCCGAGGTGCTCGAGCAGGTCGAGGAAACCGAGCAGGTCGAGGACACCGAGCAGGAGCAGTACGCCGAGAACGTCGCGGCGGAGACCGCCGAGCCGGACGCGCCGACCGAGCAGGTGGCTGCCGATGAGACCGAGGCTTCGGACATCCCCGCTGACGAGGCGAACGTCGATGCCTCGACAGAGGAGCCGGCCGCCCGCGGCCGACGCCGTGGCCTGCGCCGGGGTCGTGGCCGTGCGGGTGCCGGCCACCCAGCTGCCGAGCTCCTGACACCCGCGGTCGAGCCGG
>JAVEDJ010000421.1 GCA_030841025.1 Actinomycetota bacterium | reverse complement strand
GCATCCGGTGACGACGCATCCGGTGAGGGGCAGCAGACCATGACCGTGACGAAGCCGAGCCCCACCGGCACGACGCCGACCACCGACCTGGTCGAGATGGCCTGGGACCCGATCACCCGGATCGTGGGCAGCCTCGGCATCTACACGAAGATCGATTTCGACGCGCGGGAGGTGGTCGAGTGCCACAGCACGTCGTCGATCTTCCGTGGGTACTCGATCTTCATGAAGGGCAAGGACCCCCGCGACGCGCACTTCATCACCAGCCGGATCTGCGGCATCTGCGGCGACAACCACGCCACCTGCTCCTGCTACGCGCAGAACATGGCGTACGGGGTGAAGCCGCCGCACCTGGGAGAGTGGATCGTCAACCTCGGCGAGGCCGCCGAGTACATGTTCGACCACAACATCTTCCAGGAGAACCTGGTCGGGGTGGACTACTGCGAGCGGATGGTCAAGGAGACCAATCCCGGTGTCCTCGCGAAGGCCGAGAACACCCGCGCGCCCGGGGCCGATGCGCACGGGTACCGCACGATCGCCGACATCATGCGCTCTCTCAACCCGTTCACGGGGGAGTTCTACCGCGAGGCGCTGCAAGTCAGCCGGTCCACCCGGGAGATGTTCTGCCTGATGGAAGGACGGCACGTCCATCCCTCCACGCTCTACCCCGGTGGCATCGGCACCGTGGCGACCGTCCAGCTGATGACCGACTATCTGTCCCGGCTGATGCGCTACGTCGAGTTCATGAAGAAGGTCGTGCCCATGCACGACGACCTGTTCGACTTCTTCTACGAGGCATTGCCCGGCTACGAGCAGGTCGGCAACCGACGCATCCTGCTGGGATGCTGGGGTGCGTTCCAGGACCCGGAGTTCTGCAACTTCAGCTACAAGGACATGACCGAGTGGGGCCGCAAGATGTTTGTCACCCCCGGTGTGGTGGTGGACGGCGAGCTCGTGACGAACGACCTGGTCGACATCAACCTCGGCATCAGGATCCTGCTCGGCAGCTCCTACTACGACGACTGGAAGGACCAGGAGACGTTCGTCACCCACGACCCACTCGGGAACCCGGTCGACCGTCGCCACCCCTGGAACCAGCACACCAACCCGCACCCCCAGAAGCGCGACCTCGACGACAAGTACAGCTGGGTCATGTCCCCGCGGTGGTTCGACGGCACCAGCAACCTCGCGCTGGACACAGGCGGCGGTGCATTGGCGCGCATGTGGTCGACCGCGCTCTCCGGGCTGGTCAACACCGACTACATCCGGGCCACCGGGACCAGCGTCCAGATCACGTTGCCCAAGACGATCCTCAAGCCCGAGGTGACCTTCGAGTGGAAGGTCCCGCAGTGGAGCAACACGATCGAGCGCAACCGCGCCCGCACCTACTTCCAGGCCTACGCCGCGGCAGCGGCATTGCACTTCGCCGAACAGGCGCTGGCCGAGATCCGGGCCGGGCACACGAAGACCTGGGAGACGTTCGACGTCCCGGACGAGGCGATCGGCTGCGGCTTCACGGAGGCGGTGCGGGGAGTCCTGTCCCACCACATGGTGATCCGGGACGGGAAGATCGCGAACTACCACCCGTACCCGCCTACTCCGTGGAACGCGAGCCCGCGGGACAGTTTCGGCACGCCGGGTCCCTATGAGGACGCGGTCCAGGACCAGCCGTTGTTCGAGGAGAACGACAGGGAGCACTTCAAGGGCATCGACATCATGCGTACGGTGCGCAGCTTCGACCCGTGCCTGCCCTGTGGCGTGCACATGTACCTCGGTGAGGGCAAGACGCTGGAGAAGCTCCATTCGCCGACCATGGCCAACCTTCCGGAGTAGACGCCGGTGAACCAACGGGAGGCGGACGAGACGGAGACGCACGACCTACGGGCCACGGGGGAGCGCATCGAGTCACTGCTTGCTTCCTTTGCCGGCAATGTCCTGCCTGTCCAGGAACGGGCCGAGGAGCTCGTCCGGCTTGTCTCAGAGCTGCACGGCGCTGGTCTGCGGCGAGTGCTCGAGATCGTCGACGACGCCGGACTGCTCGGCCCGGAGCTGCTCGACCAGCTGGCCGGCGACGACCTCGTCGCCAGCCTGCTCATCGTGCACGGGCTGCATCCCGACGGCGTCGAGACCCGGGTGCGGCGTGCGCTCGACGAAGTGCGCCCATACCTCGGTTCGCACGGCGGTGACGTCGAGCTGCTCGACGTCACCGAGGCCGGTGTCGTGCGCCTACGGCTGGTCGGGAGCTGCCAGAGCTGCCCATCCTCGCCGGTGACCCTCAAGCTCGCCGTCGAAGGCGCGATCGAGGCAGCGGCGCCGGAGGTGACCGCCATCGAGTGCGACGAGGCGCCGGCGGCCGCGGGAGCGGCAACCCTCATCCCTGTCGAGTCCCTGATGATGCGCACCCGGGCACCGGAGCCGATCGCGGGGGAGCAGGCCGGTGGCTGGCATGCCGTGGAGCTCACGGGGCTGCGCTCGGGCGAGGTTCGCCGGGTCACGGTGTCGGACGCTGACATGGTGCTGTGCAGGGTCGGCAGCGCTACCTACGCCTATCGCGACCGTTGCCCCGCCTGCTCGTCGTCTCTCGCGGGTGCGTCGCTGCAACGGGCACCCGGAGCCCCGGTCGGGTCGGCCGTCCTCACCTGTCCGGGCTGCGGCGGCCACTACGACGTCCAGCGGGCCGGCGCCGGCCTCGACCGCTCGGACGCTCACCTCGAGCCGCTGCCGCTGCTCGAGCGCGACGGCCTCGTCGAGGTGGCCCTCCCCGGGGCGGTGGCCGTGTGACCAGCACGCCGAGCGGTGCGCCGTCCGGCGCCGATGGCCGACCAGCGGTGCGGCCGTCCGGGCCCGGAGCCCTCGCCGTCCTGCAGCGCGTCATGCGCCCCCAGGTGCGTGCCGAGCCCGGCGAGCGGTGCGAGATGTGCAGCGCCCCCGTCGTCGACCTGCACTCGCACGTGGTCAACCTCGAGAGCCGCGAGCTGATGTGCACCTGCCGGCCGTGCGCTCTGCTCTTCACCATCGAAGGGGCGGCGCGCGGTCGGTACCGCGCCGTGCCCGAGCGCTATCTCTCGTTCCCGGACTTCGCGCTGACCAGCGGCCAATGGGATGACCTGCAGATCCCGGTCGGCATGGCCTTCCTGTTCCACAACTCGCAGCTCGGCCGGGTCGTGGCGTTCTACCCGAGCCCTGCCGGGGCGACCGAGTCGCAGCTCACGCTGGAGGCGTGGGACCAGCTTGTTGTCGCGAACCCGGCGTTGGCCACGCTGGAGCCGGACGTCGAGGCCGCTCTCGTCCGCGGTGACAAGGAGGGCTTCACCTGCTTCCTGGTTCCCATCGACCGTTGCTATGCGCTCGTCGGTCATCTGCGCCGGCTCTGGCGCGGCTTCGACGGGGGGACCGAGGCGCACACCCAGATCGACACCTTCTTCGCCGAGGTCGCGGGCCGCAGCCGGCCGGTGCCCCCGCACCCAGGCTCCGCGCCGCTGCCGGACCGGGGGTCGCGCGGCACATGACCGAGCTGGCCTTCGAGGTGCTCGACGTCGCGGCCGAACGCTATGCGGCGGCTCCGACGCTGCGCGCCACCCTGCGGGTCACCGAGACCTCGGGCGAGGTGGTGCATGCCGTCGCGCTGCGCGCGCAGGTGCGCATCGAGCCACAGCGACGCGGCTACGACGACACGGAGAAGGACGCTCTGGGCGACCTGTTCGGCGAGGCAGATCGGTGGGGGCAGACGCTCAAGCCGTTCCTGTGGACGCACTGCACCACGATGGTGCCGGGGTTCGAGGGCAGCACCTCCGTCGACCTTCCGCTGCTGTGCACCTACGACCTCGAGGTGGCGGCCGCCAAGTACTTCCACGG
Source organism: Actinomycetota bacterium (assembly GCA_030841025.1). Classification (GTDB taxonomy): domain Bacteria; phylum Actinomycetota; class Actinomycetes; order JACCUZ01; family JACCUZ01; genus BP-173. The sequence goes on along the minus strand of JAVEDJ010000421.1, from coordinate 6,560 downwards.
TGTGGCAGCTGGCGAGGTGCCGCTCTCGTTCCTCTTCAACGGGACCGTCATCAGCCGGGGCGAGACGGGCTTCACGGTGACGCAGGTGCCGTGGCACAGCGAGGCCACACACCGCATGCCGGTGACGGTGTGGCGAGACCTGATGGACCACTACTTCCCCAACAGCGGCTGGCTCCGGCTGGACCGCGACACCCTCTCGGCACTGGCCGGCTACAAGAGCAGGCGCGGCCTCACGACGTGGGAAGAGGCCTTCGCCGTCTTGCTCAAGGAGGCCGGCGAGGAGGCGCCATGACGGTCACATCGTCGCCCGGAGACGGCACTGCCCCGAGCGCTCACGACGATGTGCGCGCCGACTTCGATGCCGCACGGGCGGTGGCCGACGCGGTCCTCTACGAGGGCTACCTGCTCTACCCCTACCGGGCATCGTCACGGAAGAACCAGGTCCGTTGGCAGTTCGGCGTCGTCGGCCCCGAGGCCGCGCATCTCGCCGGTGTGGGCGAGGAGCCGGAGATGCGCACCGAGTGCCTCCTCCAGGCCGGCGACGGTGCCCGCGTCGACGTACGGGTGCGCTCGCTCCAGCTCCAGAGCCGCATCGTCGAGGAGGCGGTCGACGGTGCGTTCCTGCCCGTGCCCGAGCTGCGGGCCGGCGAACGCACGTGGCTCAGCTGGGACGAAGCCGTCGAGGTGCAGGCGGACGTCAGCGACCTGTCCATCGGCGACCTGCTGTGTGGCGGGCCGCAGACCGTCCCCGTGGAGGTCGCCGGCGGTGTGGACATCGAGATGCTGTACGACGCGGCGGGCGCCGTCCTCGGTCGCCTCCGTCGGCAGCGCTGGCCGATCTCGGGGACGCTCGAGATCGGTGCCACGCGGGTCACGGGTACCGGCTACCTCACGGTCCGGGTCCGGCTGCGCAACACCGGCGACTTCCCCGGTGAGCGTCACGGCAGCGGACGCGACGGGGCGCTGCAGCAGTCGTTCATCGGAGCGCACCTGATCCTCGCCGTCCGCCACGGGAACTTCCTGTCGCTGTTCGTGCCCCCCGACGACGCCCGCGCGGCGGCGGCGGCCTGCGACAACTACCGCTGCTGGCCGGTGCTGGTCGGCGCCGAAGGCGAGCACGCCACGGTGCTCGCCTCGCCGATCATCCTCTACGACTGGCCGGCGATCGCCGACGAGAGCGCGGGCGAGCTGTTCGACTCGACCGAGATCGACGAGATCCTCACGTTGCGGGTCATGACGCTGACCGACGAGGAGAAGCGCGAGGCGCGGGCGACCGACCCCCGGGCCGGCGCCATCCTGGACCGTTGCGACGACATGCCGCTGGAGGTGTTCGAGCGTCTGCACGGAGCCACCCGGCAGCTGTCACCGGAGCCCTTCCCCGCACGTGCAGGGTGGCAGCCGCAGCCGCCTGCGATGCCGCCTGCCCAGGACGAGGACATCCCGACGTTCTCCACGGGAGAGGTCCCGTGGTGGGACCCCGCCGCCGACGCCAGTGTGTCCCCGTCGACCGACTCGATCGAGGTGCACGGGGTCGCCGTCGCCAAGGGCAGCCGGGTCCGGCTGCACCCGGGCCGCCGGGCGGACGCGCAGGACCTGTTCTTCGCCGACCAGGCCGCGACCGTGGCCGGCGTACATCACGACGTCGACGGCGAGGTGCACGTGGCCGTGGTGCTCGAAGCCGACCCGGCGAGCGACCTGCACGAGTGGTACGGGCGATTCCTCTACTTCGGTCCCGAGGAGCTCGAGCCGCTCGCGGCCCTGGCATCGACGTCGGAGCCGGACCCGCCCGAGGTGGCGCCATGAGCAGCCATGAGTAGACGCGTGCTGGTGGCCGGGATCGGCAACATTTTCCTCGCCGACGACGGGTTCGGCAGCGAGGTCGCTCGCGCGCTCGCCCGCCAGCCGCTACCGCAGGGGACGCGGGTCGTCGACTACGGCATCCGGGGGATGCACCTGGCCTACGACCTGCTCGAGGGCTACGACGCCCTGGTGATCATCGACACGGTTCCCGGCCGCGGCACGCCGGGTGAGCTGCTGGTGCTGGAAGTCGGTGCGCAGGACCTCGGTGCGCAGGATCTCGGGGCCGGCGAGCTCGACCCGCACGGCATGGCACCGGCGGCCGTCCTGGCGAGCCTGAGCACGCTCGGGGGCGCCCTGCCACGGACCTTCGTCGTCGGCTGCGCACCGCAGAGCACCGACGAGAGCATGGGGCTGTCCCCGGCGGTCCAGGCAGCCGTGGGGCCGGCGTGCGTCGCCGTACAGGAACTGCTAGAGAGGGAGCTGGCGTCATGCGGCGTCGCCCCGGGGTCGCCCCTGGCGGCCGGGAAGGAGAACTAGATGCGTGCCATCGGCATCGGCACCTCGGCGATCTTCGCCGCAGTGGCCCTCGGAGCCGCAGTCCTCGGAGTGCGCTCGATCCCCGACATCAAGCGATACCTCGCGATGCGGCGGATGTGACGGCTCGGCGACCCCGCCATGCGGACCCGGATCGAGACATGATGGGCCGGCCCAGCCGTGCATGAGTTCGGGTACTGCGAAGGGGTGCTGGATGTGATCGAGCGCCGCGCCGGCGGACGTCGGGTCGCCGCTGTCGGCGTACGCGTCGGTGCGTTGCACCGGGTGGTGCCGGCTGCGTTCCAGCAGTCGTTCCACCTGGTCGCCGCCGGTGGCGTGGCCGACGGAGCCGTGACCGTCCTCACCACGGTGCCGGCGCGGGCCACGTGCAGTGCCTGCGGAACACCGTTCGAGTCGGTCGACTCGATGCCGGCGTGCCCGTCCTGCGCCAACGTCGTGCTCGACCTCGAAGGAGGCGACGAGCTGGTCCTGGAATGGGTGGAGTACAGCGCGGACGGAGGTGACCCGGATGTGTCTCGGGATTCCCGGTGAGGTGACGGCGCTGGTCGAGGGCAACGATCAGCTGGCCCTGGTGGATGTGCTCGGCGTCGAGCGCCAGGTCAACATCGGGATGCTCGATGCCGGGGCCGTCCGACCGGGCAGCTGGCTGCTGATCCACATGGGTTTCGCGATGGAGACGATCACCGAGCAGCAGGCGGCGGACGCGTTGGCCGGCCTGCAGATGATGGGCCAGACCCCGGACCCGGTGTAACCGGGGGCGGAGCCCGTCCCATGCACGAGGCGCCTGGGCGTTCAGTCGGGGCGGTCCCGACGGAGAGAGGTCGCAGATGACTACCGAGAGCGGCGAGGGCAACTCAGGGACCGGCATGGACGCCTCCGGGCGCACCGGTCCACCGACCGGCGGCGTGGATCCCGACCAGGGATCGCCCGTTCCCCCGTACGAAGGCCGGACCACGAGCGCGGCGGAACCGGACGACGTGGATGAGCCGGAGGAGCGCAAGCAGCGCTTCGCCGGGGCCGAGCCCGGCTCCCGTACGGAGGAGGTCTCGGACCCGGACCAGACGCCGGGTGGCCGGACGGAGTCACCGGCCGACGAGCAACCGGCTGCCGAGACCCCGTCCAGCAAGCCCTCCGACCCGGGGGTGGGACCCGCGCACGTTCCCGGTACGGCACGTGCGGAGGACGTCGCGGAGGACTCGGAGGCGGGACGGGAGAAGACCGGCGCGAAAGGCGCGTCCGACCGCCCGGTCGGCGAGTCCAGCGGCCGGGATGTCTCGAGCGTCAAGCCACCGCCGGACAAGTAGCAGGGCGGCTCGACGTAGCTTCTCGGCACCTGCCGGGGCCGCGACGCCGGCGGCCATACTCTGCCCCCATGCAGAACTCAGCCCGCGGACCGCTCGACGGCATCGTCGTGGTCGACCTCTCCCGTGCCCTGGCCGGGCCGCACGCCGCGATGATGCTCGGGGACCTGGGTGCCCGGGTGATCAAGCTCGAGCACCCGGACGGTGGTGATGACACCCGTGGCTGGGGGCCGCCGTTCGTGAAGGCGGGAGGGGCGGTGGCGGAGGCGGGCGACGACGGGGAGCTCGAGTCGACGTACTTCTTCTCGTGCAACCGCAACAAGGAGTCGGTCACCGCCGACCTGAAGTCCGCCGAGGGCAGGGCGCTGCTGACCCGGCTGGTGCGGCAGGCTGATGTCGTCGTCGAGAACTTCCGCACGGGCGTGCTGGACCGGCTCGGCTTCTCGATGGAGGAGCTGCATGCCATCAACTCCCGGCTGGTGGTGCTCTCGATCACCGGCTTCGGGCACGACGGTCCCGAGGGCGGGCGGGCCGGTTACGACCAGATCGCGCAGGGCGAGGGTGGGCTGATGTCGCTGACCGGCAACGGTCCGGGGGACCCGATGCGGGTCGGCGTGCCGATCGGCGATCTGCTCGCGGGCATGTACGGGGCGTACGGCGTCGTGGCGGCGCTGCACGAGCGCAACGTGACCGGCCGCGGCACCGTGGTACGCACGTCGCTGTTGGCGGCCATCGTCGGGGTGCACGCCTTCCAGGGGACGCGCTACACCGTCGCGGGGGAGGTGCCGCACGGGCAGGGCAACCATCATCCCTCGATCTGTCCCTACGGGCTCTTCCACTGCTCGGACGGGATGGTGCAGATCGCGGTCGGCAGCCAGAGCCTGTGGCGGCGGCTGGCAGCGGAGTTCGGCCTGCCCGCCGACGAGAAGGGCTTCGCCACCAACGCCGAGCGGGTGCGCAACCGTGACGCGGTGGTCGCCGCCGTGGACACGGCCTTCGCCGAGGTCCCGCTGGACGAGCTGTTGGCACGGCTCGCGGCGGCCGGCATCCCCTCCGGTCAGGTGCGCACGCTCGACCACGTGTACGGCTGGGACCAGACCCGGTCGCAGGGCCTGCTGGTCGACGTGGAGCATGCGAGCGTCGGCCCGATGACGCTGCCCGGTCCGCCGCTGCGGTTCGACGGCAGGGGCGGGCGCACCCATCAGGCGCCCCCGACCCTGGGTCAGCACGACGCGTCGGTCCGCGAGTGGCTCGACGAGGTGGAGCCCGAGGCGCCGGCCGGTGGCTGAGAGCCCCGGCGCGCTGGCGCTGATCGAGGCGGTCCTCGACCCCGGCAGCTGGCTGAGCTGGGACGTCCCGATCGAGGGCGAGCCGGCCGACCCGTCGTACGCCGCGTCGCTGGCCAAGGCCCGCGACCGGACCGGGCTGGACGAGGCGGTCGTGACGGGGGAGGGGCGTATCCATGGCCGCCGGGTCGCGGTGCTGGCCTGCGAGTTCGGTTTCCTGGCGGGCTCGATCGGCGTGCAGGCGGCCGAGCGGCTGGTGCGCGCGGTGGAGCGGGCGACCGACCAGCGGCTGCCGCTGCTCGCGTCGCCGACCTCCGGGGGCACCCGGATGCAGGAGGGGACCCTCGCGTTCCTGCAGATGGTGAAGATCACCGCAGCGATCGGCCGGCACAAGGCGGCGGGCAACCCCTACCTGGTCTACCTGCGCAACCCGACCACCGGCGGGGTGCTGGCCTCGTGGGGATCGCTGGGGCACGTGACCGTGGCCGAGCCGGGGGCGCTGATCGGCTTTTTGGGGCCGCGGGTCTACCAGGCCCTGTACGGCGCCGAGTTCCCGCCCGGTGTGCAGACCGCGGAGAACCTCTACGAGCACGGGCTCGTCGACGCGGTGGCAGCGCCGGACCAGATAGCCGAGCTGGCCAACCGCGCGCTCAACGTGCTGGCCGCGCCGCGCGAGGGGCCGTCGAGCGACGAGCCACCGGACGTGCCGCTCGAGGAGCTGGCCGACGTCCCGGCGTGGGAGTCGGTGACCCGCTCCCGGCGGGCGGACCGGCCCGGGGTGCGTCAGCTGCTGCGCCACGCGGCCCGCGACGTCGTACCCCTGCACGGCACCGGCGCCGGGGAGACCGACAGCGGTCTGCTGCTCGCGCTCGCGCGGTTCGGACACGCCCCGTGCGTCGTGCTCGGTCAGGACCGCAAGCGGCAGAGCGAAGGTGGCCGGCTGGGCCCGGCCGGGCTGCGCGAGGCGCGGCGCGGCATGAAGCTCGCCGACGAGCTGAAGCTGCCGCTGGTCACGATCATCGACACCGCCGGCGCCGCGCTGTCGGTCGAGGCCGAGGAGGGTGGCCTGGCCGGTGAGATCGCCCGGTCGCTGGCCGACCTCGTGCTGCTCGACGCGCCGACCGTCTGCCTGCTGCTCGGCGAGGGCGCCGGCGGCGGGGCACTCGCGCTGCTGCCCGCCGACCGGGTGCTGTGCGCGCAGCACGCGTGGCTCTCGCCGCTGCCACCCGAGGGGGCCTCCGCGATCCTGTACCGCAACACCGAGCGGGCCGGCGAGATGGCGCAGCGCCAAGGCGTGCGGTCGCTGGACCTGCTCGAGGCCGGCATCGTGGACCGCATCGTGGCCGAGCACCCCGACGCCGCCGACGAACCGGACGCCTACCTGCAGCGGGTCGCGCGCATCCTGGAACGCGAGCTGACCGGACTGATGCGCCGGGACCCCGCCACCCGCCTCGCCGCCCGCCTGCAGCGCTATCGAGCCCTCGGCCTGTCCTGACTCCGGCCGCTTCGACCCCGACCGCTTCGACCCCGGCCGATTCGACCCCGGCCGATTCGACCACGACCGATTCGACCACGTTGGGTAGGCCAGATGGCACGACAACAGGCGGGGAGGCCTGTT
>JAVEDJ010000412.1 GCA_030841025.1 Actinomycetota bacterium | reverse complement strand
TACGACGCGTCGCCCTTCCAGGCGCAGGTCGTCTGCGTACTGCTCGGTTGCACGTACTCGCTGCGTAACGAGTCGCCTGGGAAGTAGTGGTTGCCTTCGACGACGACGGTGTCGTCGCTCTCAGCGATGACGACTCCGTTGAAGACCGCTTGCATAGTCATTCGTCCACCCTCCGTATGCGTTTCAAGCGCGAGATGCGCGCGCGAAGCGGTCCCGACAAGCAGTGAGGCCGCCCCAAGGACGGCCTCCCCTTCTTGCGCGCCCGGAGGTATTCGAAACCCCAACCTTCTGATCCGTAGTCAGATGCTCTATCCGTTGAGCTACGGGCGCAACGTCGCGAACGACGAACTGCGATGTTACAGGCTCGACCCCGGCCCCCGAAAATCACGTCCTCAGCGGCGCTGGGCCAGCACCTCGTTGGGGTAGATGCTGGCGCCCAGCGCGGTCTGGTGGTCGACCACGCCGTCGGCGACCAAACCGGTCAGGGACTGCTCGAGCGTCTGCATGCCTTCCCGGGAGGCCGTGGCCAGCACGTTGCGGATCTGGCGGGTCTTGCCCTCCCGGATCAGGTTCCGCACGGCGGGGGTCGCGATCAGGACCTCGTACGCCGCCACGCGGCCGCTGTCCTTCCGCGGCAGCAGGCGCTGGTAGACGATGCCGGTCAGGGCGTTCGCCAGCTGCACCCGGATCTGGGTCTGCTGGTCGCCGGGGAATACGTCGACGATGCGGTCGAGCGCCTGGGCCGTGTCGTTGGTGTGCAAGGTCGCGAAGACGAGGTGCCCCGTCTCGGCGATGGTCAGCGCCGTCTGGATCGTCTCGAGGTCGCGCATCTCACCGACCAGCAGGACGTCTGGGTCCTCACGCAGGGCCGACCGAAGCGCCTCCGCAAAGCCGTCCGTGTCGGTGCCCACCTCGCGCTGGTTGACCGCTGCCCGCTTGTGCCGGTGGACGTACTCGATCGGGTCCTCGATGGTGAGGATGTGGCATGGCCGGGTGACGTTGATCCGGTCCACCAGAGCCGCCAGGGTCGTCGACTTGCCCGAGCCGGTCGGCCCGGTGACCAGCACCAGCCCCTGCGCTAGGTCGGTGAAGCCACGCACGACGTCCGGCACCCCTAGCTCGTCGAGGTCGGGCAGCTCATAGGGGATCAGCCGAAGGGCCACGGCGACCGACCCGCGCTGGCGGAAGCCGTTCACCCGGAACCGCGCCTGGTCGCGCCAGCTGAACGACAGGTCGATCTCCCGGCGTACGGCGAACTCGGCCCGCTGCTTGTCCGTGAGCAGGACCAACAACATCGCCTCTGTGAACGCCGGGGTGAGCTGCTCCCAGCCCTGCAGCCGCTCGAGGTCGCCGTCGATCCGCAGCAGCGGGGCTGTTCCGGGAGTGAGCATCAGGTCGGAGCCGCGGCGCCGCCAGAGCGCCTCGAGCAGGCGCTCGACGGCGGCGGCTGCATCGAGTGGGCCATCAGGGGTGCCCAGCGGGTCGCTCATGATCGCAAAGTGTCGCAGGTCGACGTGCGGTCGCCGGTCAAGGTTTCACGCGTCCTGCCGATGTTGGGGAGAGTGACCGTTGACCCATCCGGGTGACATCCGTCCGCATCCCCCAGCCTGGAGGACAGACACCGTGGCAGTTCGAGCAGCCGCCGATGACGCAGTGGCAGCTCCCACCAGCGACGCCTCCGGCCGCCGCTTCCTCGGCGAGATCCTCGTCGAGAGGAAGCTGCTGTCGAGGGACAAGCTCAACGATGCCCTGCTCAAGCAGCGCGTCTCGGGCAAGCGCCTAGGGACACTGCTCGTGGAGCTTGGGGCGATCGACGAGCGCGAGCTTGCCACGGCCCTCGGCGAGCACTTCGGCGTGGCGGTGGTCGACCTGCGTCGGCGAGCGCCCAACCCCGACGCGGTCCAGCACCTGCCCGAGGCAGCGGCACGCTCGTTGCTCGCATTGCCCCTCGCCTCCGTCGACGGCGTCCTCGAGGTGGCGGTGGCCGACCCGAGCGACAAGCTGACCGCGGAGCTCGAGACCACCACCGGCATGAAGGTCGCCGTCGTCGTCGCCTCCTCCACGGACATCCGGCGAGCGATCGACCGCGGCTACCGTGCCCTGGCCGGCATCCACCGACACGTCGAGGCCTTCCAGGCCAGCTCGGAGACGCGGCTTCCCGCGGCCGGGCAGCCCGCCCGTGGGGCGGTCGACGAGAACGCTCCCGTCGTACAGGTCGTGACGATGATCCTCGCGCAGGCGCTGCGCGACCGCGCCTCGGACGTGCACGTCGAACCGATGGACGGGCTCACGAGGGTCCGGTTCCGCATCGACGGCGTGCTGCAGGACGTCCTCACACTTCCCACCGCGCTGGGCGGCGCGGCCACCAGCAGGATCAAGGTGCTGGCCGGCATGAACATCGTCGAACGCCGGCGCGCGCAGGACGGTCAGTTCACCGCCCAGATCGAAGGACGCAACGTCGACGTGCGCGTTGCGAGCACCGGGACGGTCGCGGGCGAGAAGATGGTGCTGCGGCTGCTGGACAAGGCGACGTCGTCGTACCGCCTCTCCGAGCTGGGCATGCCCGCCGACACCTACCAGGTCTACTCGGCGATGGTCCGCTCACCGTTCGGCATGGTCATCTGCGCCGGTCCGACCGGAAGCGGCAAGACCACCAGCCTCTACGCCACGATGGCCGAGCTCAACGGCACCGAGCGCAACATCATGACGATCGAGGACCCGGTGGAGTACGTCGTCCCCTCGATCAACCAGATCCAGATCAACGAGCAGGCCGGAGTCACCTTCGCGAGCGGGCTGCGCTCGATCCTGCGCCAGGACCCCGACATCATCCTGGTGGGAGAGATCCGTGACGGCGAGACGGCCCGCATCGCCGTACAGTCCGCGCTCACCGGCCACTTCGTGATGACCTCGCTGCACGCGACCGACACGACATCGGCGCTGCTGCGCTTCCTGGACATGGGCATCGAGCCGTACATCGTCGGCTCCGCCGTGGCCGGCGTGCTGAGCCAGCGGTTGCTGCGCCGCACCTGCGACCAGTGCCGCCAGCCCTACGAGCCGACGGCCGACGAGCTGGAGTTCTTCCTCCAGGCGGGCGGGACGGTGCCGGAGCGGGGCTTCTCAGACGGAGAAGGGTGCACCTTCTGCGTCGACACGGGCTATCAGGACCGGATCGGTGTCTACGAGCTGCTCCGGATGACGCCCGACATGCGTTCGCTGGTAGCCGGCAAGCCGGACCACGAGTCGGTGCGCGAGTTGGCCATAGCCGAAGGCACGCGCACCCTGCGTCAGGAAGCGGTGCGGCTGGTCGAAGACGGCGTCACGACGATCGCGGAAGTCATCCGCGGGATCTACGTCCTCTGAGGCCGCGATGACAACCACCGAAGCTCCTCCTCGCAAGGAGCCGCGAGAGATCATGCCTTCCCGGGTCACCGGCAAGGACCTGATGCATCTGTCTCGGCAGCTCGGCGCGTTCCTCCGGGCCGGCATCCCGATCCTCGACGGCCTCGACTTGCTCGGCCGCGAGGCTTCCAACACGACCATGCGCCGAACGCTGACCGACGTCGCCGAGGGCCTCCGCCAAGGCGAACCCCTGGCCGAGGCGTTCGACCGCCACCCGAAGGTGTTCCCGCAGGCCTACCGCAGCATGATCCGCTCCGCCGAGCTCAGCGGCAGCCTGGACACCGTCCTGGACCGCTTGACGGTCTATATCGAGCGCGAGGTCGCCGCCAAGAGCAAGATTCGCTCGGCGATGGTGTACCCCGCTGTGATTGTGGTCCTCTCCATCTCGGTCTCCGTGCTGCTGGTGACATTCGTGCTGCCCAAGTTCCGGGTCTTCTTCGCGTCGTTCGACCAGGAGCTGCCGCTGCCCACCCGCATGCTGCTCGGACTCTCCGACTTCGTGCACAGCTACTGGTGGGCGATTCTCGTCGTCGCAGCCGCCGGCGGCACCGGTGCCTTCGTCTACGGCCGGTCGGAGGCGGGCCGCGCGATGACCGACCGAGTACTGCTGCGCCTTCCCGTCCTCGGGGACGCACTGACGTTCTCCATCGTCGAGCGGTTCGCTCGGGTGCTCTCCGCCATGCTGCGGGCCGGTGTTCCGCTCGGTGACGCCATGGACGTCGCAGCGTCCGCCACCAACAGCCCGTCAGCGACGCGGAAGCTGCGTATCGCTCGCGAGGCGATGCTCAGCGGCGAGGGTATGAGCGGCCCGCTGGCCGCGACCGGCATCTTCCCGCCGTCGGCCACGCAGATGCTGCGGGTCGGCGAGGACACGGGTTCGCTCGACGACCAGCTGGACACCGTCGCCGGGTTCTATGAGAAGGAGCTCGACTACAAGGTCAACCAGATCACCACTCTGCTCGAGCCCGCCGTGCTGCTCGTGATGGGGGCGATCGTGGGCTTCGTCGCGCTGGCGCTCGTCACCGCGATGTACGGCATCTACGGCAACGCAATCAAATGATCCGCGGCCTTCGCACACGCAGCGAGGACAGGGATGCGGGCCTCACCCTCGTCGAGGTGCTGCTGGCCGTCGCGATCCTCGGCATCGGCGTCACGGCCATCGTCGGCGGCATGATGACCTCGATCAAGTCCTCCGACATGGAGCGGCGCGCTGCCGACGGGCAGACGGCGATGCGGGCGTACGCCGAGGCCGTCGCCGGGGCCACCTACGCAGCTTGCGCGTCGTCGTACACCGCCACGGGCTTCACAGCTCCCGCCGGCTTTTCAGCCTCGATGACGGTGACCTACTGGAACGCATCCACCAGCAGCTTCGGCAGCAGCTGCACCGTGCCGACGGACAGCGGCCTGCAGAAGGTCGCACTCACCGTCGCCGCCACCGACGGCCGGGCCACCGAGACACTCAGCATCGCCAAGAGGAAGCCGTGAGCGGGCTCCGCGCCGACGACGGCCTGACCCTCGTCGAGCTGCTCGTCGCGGCCGCGATCACGGCGCTCATCACGCCCGTGCTGACCAGTGCCCTGGTCGTCGGCTGGAAGACGACCGACGCGACGGTCAGCAGCCTCTCGGACAGCCGCAACCGACAGCTCGCGCCGTCGCTGTTCACCCGCGACGTGCAGAGCGCGACGACCATCGCAACGACCGGCGCCGGGTGCCTGCAGCCGGCCGACACGCTCCTGGTGCGCTTCGGTCGCACAGAGACGTCAGCGACCGGCTCGACCACCAGCCCGGTGGTCACCTGGGTGCTGACCGCCACCGGCGTGCTCGAGCGACGCAGCTGCGACAGCGGCGCGGCCATCACCAGCAGCGTGACGGGCGCGCACGACGTCGTCGGCACACCGACAGTCGCATGCAAGAACGCCTCGGGAGTCAGCGTCGCGTGCGCGAGCGCGGCAGTCGTGGACCTGACGGTGACCGACCCGAGTGGCGCCTTCACAGCCACCGGCCGGCGGAGGGCCTCGTGACGCCCCTGGGCGGCCGGTTGTCCGCCGTACGCCGCTCGGACGACAGCGGCAGCGCGCTCGCCCTCGCCCTCGTGTTCCTGATGATCTTCGGCGTGTACATCGGCGTCGTGCTGCAGTTCGCAGCGGTCGGGCAGCGTACGACGACGTCGGTGCGCAACGAGGCCACCAGCACCTACGCCGGCGGCGGCGCCATCGACGGTGCGATCAACGCGGTCCGCGCCGCGACGGGGACCGGGGTGGACCCGGGCACGGCCGTCCCGCCGGCGGCGAGCTCGTGCTTCACCCTGCCGGCCGGACAGTTGGACAACCCGACCCCCATCGACGTCACCTGCCAGCCCAGGCAGGGCTCCGGCGGAGATCCTCCTGCGGCGTTGCAGAGCCAGCCGGCTCAGGCCGTCCTGGCTCGCTCAATCAACGCTGGTGAAGGGGTCACGCTGACAAGTGGCACGCTGGCTGCGCAGGGCCGCGTGCTGGTCAAACAGGGGCTGCGAGTGCCCGGCACCTCCACGTTGCAGAGCACGGGCCTCAATGCGGCAGTGCAGGCCGGAAGCTGCGCGCTCGCCACCGGAACCGTGACCCCC
>JAVEDJ010000410.1 GCA_030841025.1 Actinomycetota bacterium | reverse complement strand
GGCCCGCCGCGCGACAGCGGCACCGGCGCGGCGGGCGGCGAGCGGCGTCCCGTCGCCCAGACCGACCAGGAGCAGCCGTTCCGGCGTGGCGCCCGCCTTGGTGACCGGTATCTCCACGACCTCGCCGGCCTTGCCGGTCGCCGACGCCCTTTCCAGCACGAGCGCGAGGTCGATGCCCAGGTCGCGGGCCGCCGCCTCGGCCTCGGCGCCTGGCCGGGCACCCCCGTCATCGGGGTGCGTCCCGATGACCAGCACGTCGGCGTCGCTCCCGCTCAACGGGCCGGCGACGAGCTCGACTCTGGGCATCACCATCGCTCTTCCTTCCCTCCGGCGGTGGACAAAGCAGCGGCCCCGGTCTGCAGGACGGCTGCTGACCAGGGCCGGTCGCTCAAGGAATCAGGTCGCTCAGCCGGCAACGTTCTTCAGGGCGTCTCCGAGCGCGTTGGCCTCGTCGGCCGACAGCTCGACGACGAGTCGCCCGCCACCCTCGAGCGGGACGCGCATGACGATGCCCCGCCCCTCCTTGGTGACCTCGAGCGGACCGTCGCCCGTCCGCGGCTTCATGGCCGCCATGCTCGCTCCTTCCGATCGGCACACCGCGAGGAATCCGGGACAGGCCCGAAGAGCATCGACACGGCGCGTGTGTGGCATGCATTATCCCGCGCAACGGCCTGCCCGCGAAACGCGAGGCATCCGGCGGCTTGGATCACTGCCTGGGAGACTGCCTGTCGTGAACGCCCGTTCCGCGCTGTTCGACCTGTACGGCGACCACCTGCGTGCCCGCGGTGGTGCGGCTCCCGTGGCGGCCCTGGTCCGGCTGCTGGCTCCCCTCGGCGTCGCCGCACCGGCGGTGCGAACGGCCGTGTCACGCATGGTCCGGCAGGGCTGGCTCGCCCCGGTGCGGCTGGCCGGCGGGCCTGGCTACACCCTCACACCGCGCGCCGTACGGCGCCTGGACGATGCCGCGACGCGCATCTACCGCACCCGGCTCGAGGGGTGGAACGGCACCTGGCACCTCATCATCACGACGCTGCCCGGTGAGCGCAGCCGCCGTGACCGGCTCCGTGCCGGGCTGACCTTCCTGGGCTACGCGCAGCTGGACGATGCGACGTGGATCGGGCCGCGCTGGTCCGAGGAGGTCGACCTGCTGCTCGAGACGGAGTCGGTGCGGGCCGAACGGTTCCTGGCCCGTCACGACGGTGACTCGCTCGGCCTGGTGCGCCGCGCCTGGGACCTCGAGGGGCTCTCCCGGGCCTACGCGCGATGGCTCGCCGAGGCCGAGAACATGGTCGCCGGCACCCTCGACGCTCCCACGGACGAGCAGTCGTTCGCGGCCCGCTCGCAGCTGGTGCACGAGTGGCGCAAGTTCCTGTTCCTCGACCCGGGGCTGCCGCAGGAGCTGCTGCCGGAGCAGTGGACCGGCGGACGCGCCGCCGACTTCTTCGACGCCGAGAACACCCGGCTGCTGCCCGCCTCCACCCGGTTCGTCGACCACTGCCTCACCCAGCACAACGGATCGGCCGGCCGCGCGCCCGGCGACCTGTCCGGCAACCCGTCTCACCACGATGGAGGCTCCTCCGCATGACCGACCCGTCCGCCGGCTCCGACACCGTGCTGTACGACCTCAGCGACGGTGTGGCCACCGTGACGCTCAACCGGCCGGACGCGATGAACGCGTTGAACACCGAGCTCAAGAGCGCGTTGCGCGACACGGTTCGGGCGGCTGCGGAGGATCCGCAGGTGCGCGCGGTGCTGCTGACCGGCAACGGCCGCGCCTTCTGCGTCGGTCAGGACCTCGCCGAACACGCGCAGAACCTGTCGGGTGACCTCGACGCGGTCTGGCAGACGGTGCCCGAGCACTACACGCCCATCGCCATGACGCTGGCCACGATGCCCAAGCCGGTGATCGCTGCCGTCAACGGCGTGGCCGCCGGAGCGGGCGCTGCCTTCGCGTTCGCGGCCGACTTCCGGATCGTCGCCGACACCGCGGGCTTCAACATGGCGTTCGCGGCGATCGGGCTCTCGGCGGACACGGGCTCGTCGTGGACGCTGCCGAGACTGGTCGGTATCGCGAAAGCGAAGGAGCTGCTGCTGCAGCCGTCCACCATCTCCGCCACGGAGGCGCTCGAGCTGGGGCTGGCCACGCAGGTCGTGGAGGCTGCCACGGTCCTGGAGACCGCGCGCGCCCTTGCCGCGCGACTCGCCGCCGGCCCGACCGTCGCCTACGGCGCCATCCGGCGGTCGCTGACGTTCTCTGCCGGCCACGGCCTCGAGGAGTCGCTGGACTTCGAGGCGCAGATGATGGAGCTCACCGGCGCGACCGAGGACCACCACAACGCCGTACAGTCCTTTCTCGGCAAGCAGAAGCCCACCTTCCACGGCCGCTGACCGCCGTCGGTGACCCGGCGGTCGCGGTCAGGACGCTGGTCAGGCAGCGTGGGTCAGGCGGCCTGCTTCGCGCGGCTGAGCTGGGCGAAGAGCCGCTCCCACATCGGCATGATGCGGCTCATGGAGTAGGTGTCCGCCTTCTCCAGGGCTGCCGCACCCATGGCGTTGCGTCGGGGCTCGTCCTCGATCAGCTCACTGATCGCTGCCGCCAGCGCCGCCACGTCGTTGGGCGCAACCAGCAGACCGTCCACCCCTGGGGTGACGATCTCGCCCGGCCCGGTAGGACAGTCGAAGCTGACCACCGGCAGTGCGGTGCTCATGGCCTCCAGGAGGACCATGGGGAACCCCTCGTATCGCGAGCTCAACGCGAAGATGGACCCCTCCGCCATCCGGCGAAGCAACCGGTCGCTCTTGCCCATCAGCCGCGCGCGGTCGCCGAGGCCGAGCTGCTCGCTGAGCGCAGCCAGGTCGTTGCGCTCGGCCCCGCTGCCATAGATGCGCAGCTGCCAGTCCGGGTGCTTGGCCGACACGATGGCGAAGGCCTGCAGGAGCAGGTCGAACCCCTTCTGCGGATGTAGCCGGCCCGCCGCCACGATGACCTTCCCCGTGCGCTGCGCGGCCGGCTGGTCGTGCGGGGTGAACGCATTGGGGATGTTGGCCAGCTCGACCCCGGACCCCGACAGGACCCGGGCGTACTGCTCTCGATCTCCCGCGGTGAGGGTCACCACGGCGTCCAGGCGGCGGAAGGCCCGCGTGATGGCGCGGCGTTGGTGCGGCGCGTATGCAGTGAAGTTCATGTGCTCCTGCGCGACGCGCACGATGTCCCGGTTGCCGAAGCGGGCGGCCAGGATGTGCAGCCCAGGGCGCGTGGTGACCAGCACGTCTCCTTCTACCGCGCGCAGGTAGCGGATCACGGCCACGTCGACAGCCGGGTCCCAGCGTCGGAACCGGTTGTCGTGCCGGTGCGGCAACGGGTTCGGCAGCTGTCGCAGCCGCGCCAGCTGCCTGGAGGTCCGCGTTCCCCGACGCTCGGCGCGGCGGCTGCCATCGGGTCGAAGGTCGGTCAGCGGTCGCAGCCGCACCCGCGGGTCGATCGCGTACCGCGAGGTCTCGCGTGGCCGGTACACGCTCGCGATCTCGACGTCGTGCTCGGCGCACAGCGCGTTCGCCTGGTTGACCACGGTCCTGGCGGTGCCGCCCCCCGTGTAGACGTTCCTCACCAGATAGCGGATGCGCATGCCGTTGCTCCCCTTGTCACCTTGCGGCCTCATCCGTCCCGCGGAAGGCGCAACCGGCGAGGTGGTCGTCAACCATGCCGGTGGCCTGCATCAACGCGTAGGCCGTGGTCGGCCCCACGAAGCGGAAGCCACGGCGCTTGAGCTCCTTGGCCATCGCTGTCGACGCGGGAGTGACCGCCGGCACGTCGTCCGGTGTGCGCGGCGCCGTACGCATCTTGGGTGCGAACGACCAGAGCAACCCGTCGAGCGGCTCGTCGAGCGCGAGGACCGCCTGTGCGTTGGCGATCGTGGCGGCAACCTTGGCCCGGTTGCGCACGATGCCGACGTCAGCCAGCAGCCGCGCGACGTCGTCGTCGCCGAAGCCCGCGACCTTGGCCGGCTCGAAGCCGGCGAAGGCGGCGCGGAAGGCCGGACGCTTGCGCAGGATCGTGATCCAAGACAGGCCCGACTGGAACGCCTCGAGGCTCAGGCGCTCGAACAACGCAGTGTCGCCGCCGACCGGACGGCCCCACTCCTCGTCGTGGTAGGACACGTAGTCGGGAGCGCTCAGTCCCCAGGGGCACCGCGCGAGCCCGTCCGGGCCCGTGACGGTGCCGCTCACGTCTGGGTCTCGACGTGGTTGGCGAGGCGGCGCAACGAGAACGACACGCCGGCCTTGAGCAGCGGCCGAACGAGCGGCCAGCCCAGCTTGCCCAGCACGCCGAAGGGCAGGTCGACCCATTCCGACCAGACGATCCGGCTGCAGCCGGGCGCGGTCTCCTGCACCTCGAAGGAGCCGCTGCCGCGCACGATGCGTCCGGTGTGGCGCACGACGGCACGGTGCGGTGGCTCCCACACCGTGATGGTCATGGTGTCGAGGAAGCCGAACCGGCCGATACCGGTGAACGCCTCGATGGGCTCGCCGACTGCTGCACCGCCGGTCGCCTTCGTGAGCAGCATCCAGCGGTCGTGGTCCTCCCAGTCGACGAGGGCTGCCCAGACCTTGTCGCGGGGCGCGGCGACATCGCAGCTGATCACGAGCTCGGCCATCAGGCGTGGTCCCGGCCGTCATGGTGAGCATGGCGCTCGGGCTGCTCCGGCTCCGGCTGCTCGCCCGCCGTCGGCTGCTGCACGGTCACATCGGCGACGTCGCGTCCCTCGAGCTCGGCGATGCGTGCGTCCCGGTCCGCCAGCTCGGTCGCGAGCCGGTCCAGCACGGCATCGACCTCGTCCATGCGATAGCCGCGGAAGGCGAGCGAGAAACGCAGCCGGTCGACGTCCGCGCGCTCGATGTCGCCGTCCTCGAGGGCGCCGTAGGGGGCCCGGTCGGGTGCCTCCGGTTCCAGCCTGGTGCCGTGTCCCGAGGCCACGACGGCGATGCCGCCGAGCACGGCGAGCAGCACCAGCACGAGAAGGAGGGACACGAGAGGATCGTGCCACGCCCACCCCCGACCCCCGGCAGGAGCACCCGTGCCGCCCAGCAGCCTGCGCCTCGGCGCGCGCGAGTTCGGCCCCGACGAGCTCGCCGTGATGGCGATCGTCAACCGGACGCCCGACTCGTTCTTCGACCAGGGCGCCTACCTCGATGACGCCGCAGCGATGCAGGCGGTGGACCTGAGCGTCGACGAAGGGGCAGCGATCGTCGACCTCGGTGGTGTGAAGGCAGGCCCCGGCACGCAGGTGGACGAGGACGAGGAGATCCGGCGTACGGCTGAATTTGTCGCGGCTGTCCGGCGGCGGCACCCCGACCTGGTGATCAGCGTCGACACGTGGCGAGCCGCGGTCGGCCGAGCCGTCTGTGAAGCCGGTGCCGACCTGCTCAACGACGCGTGGCAGGGCTTCGACCCGCAGCTCGCGGCCGTGGCCGCGGAGTTCGGGGCCGGCCTGGTGTGCAGCCACGCGGGTGGCCTGGCGCCGCGGACGGACCCGCACCGGGTGGCGTACGACGACGTCGTGGCGGACGTGATTGCCACCGTGACCAGCCTGGCCCACCGGGCGTCGGCCCTCGGGGTCCGGCCGGACGGCATCCTCGTCGACGCGGCGCACGACTTCGGCAAGAACACCTACCACTCGCTGGAGGTCACCCGGCGCCTGGACGAGCTGGTCGCGACCGGCTACCCGGTCCTGGTCGCGGTGTCGAACAAGAAGTTCCTCGGCGAGACGCTCGATGTCGACAAGGACAGCCGGCTGGAGGCGACGCTGGCGACCACCGCCCTGTGCGCCTGGTCGGGTGGGCGCGTGTTCCGCGCCCACCAGGTCGCCCCGACCCGCCGGGTGCTGGACACCGTCGCGACCATCCGGGGTACCCGACCGCCGACGGTCGCCCGCCGCGCCCTCGCCTGACCCGAGAGCGACCTTCGGGTGCGACACGCCC
>JAVEDJ010000398.1 GCA_030841025.1 Actinomycetota bacterium | reverse complement strand
CTGGGCTCGGTCGCCGCGCGCTTGTCGGTCGACGCGCGCTTCGGTCGGTCGCTAGTGGCGCGCCGGTCGGTCGCCCCGCTCCCCGGCTGGTCGGCTCGGGTGCGCGGCGGCTTGGCGGCACCACGGCCTGGCTTCGCCGCGGTGCCGCGGCCGGCCGTGGCCGCTGCCCCACGGGCCGGCTTCGCCGCCCCGCCAGCACGCTGAGCGCCCGCGCGAGCAGGTTTTCCCGCCCCGCGCACCGGCTTGTCCGCCGCAGTACGCGAGGGCTTGGCGTCCCCGCTTCGGGAAGGCTTGCGCAGCTGCGCCATCAGTTCTCCGTCGGCTCAGGCGAGTCCAGGCTGGACCCGGTCGCGGACACACCCGCGAGCCCGGCGACCTCCTCGTCGAGCGCGTCGACCTCGGGCAGGAACGGCGCCAGCGCCGGCAGGTCATCGACGCCGCGCAGGCCGAGCCGCTCCAGGAAGTACGACGTCGTGCGGTAGACGATCGAGCCGCCCTCGCCGTCGTGACCGGCCTCCTCGACCAGCCCACGGGCCACCAGGGTCCGCATCACACCGTCGACGTTGACACCGCGGACCGCTGACACTCGGGCACGCGAGACCGGCTGGCGGTAGGCCACCACGGCCAGCGTCTCGAGCGCGGCCTGGGTCAGCCGGGCCTGCTGCCCGTCGAGCACGAACCGCTCGACGTAGGCCGCGCAGGACGCACGGGTGTAGAACCGCCACCCACCGGCGACCTGGCGCAGCTCGAAGCCCCGGTTGGCGGCGTCGTACTCCCCCGCCAGGGCGCGCAGCGCCTCGAGCACCTCCTCCGTCGGCCGTTCGGTGACCTGGGCCAGCAGCACCTCGCTGACCGGCTCGTCGACGACCATCAGGATGGCCTCGAGGGCGGTGCGCAGCGGCGGGGAGGCGTCGCCGTCGTAGGCGCCGGGCTGGTCGTCGTCGACCGGCCCCGGCTCGAGGTCGATCACCTCGTCGGGGATGTTGTCGTCGTGCTGGGGGCCGGGGATCGGCTCGTCAGCGGGCGTGGTCACTGTCGCTCTCCTGTACGTCGGCTGCGGCGGGCGCGCCCGCGTGGCTTGTCGGGTCGGCCGCGTCCTCGTCGGCTGCCTGGTCCCCGTCGGCGGGCGGGTCGCCGTCGAACTCGTCGGTGACTCCGACGTCACCCTCGCTGGCCCCGGTCCAGCGGACCGAGAGCTCACCGAGCGGGCTGACCTGGTCGAACACCACTGCCCCTTCACGATAGAGCTCGAGCAGCGCGAGGAAACGGGCCACGACCACCAGGGTGCCCGCGCAGTCGGCGGTCAGCGCCCGGAAGGTGCTGGTGCCAGAACGCCGCAGCGAGGCCACCAGGATCGCAGCCTGCTCGCGGACGCTGACCTGCGGGGCGTGCAGGTGCTCCAGTCCGACCGTGGGGACCGGCTTGGGGGTCAGCGCCCGGGCCGCCAGGGCGGCGAACTCCCGGGGCCCCAGCCCGAGCAGGACCTCGGGCAGCAGCCCGGCGAACTGCGGCTCGAGCGTGACCGCGCGGGCGTACCGTCCGGCCTCGTGGGCCATCCGGCCGGCGAAGACGGCAGCGACCTGCTTGTACGCGCGGTACTGCAGCAGCCGCGCGAACAGCAGGTCACGCGCCTCGAGCAGCGCGAGGTCCTCCTCGTCCTCGACCTCGCCGGTGGGCAGCAGCCGGGCCGCCTTCAGGTCGAGCAGGGTCGCCGCCACGACCAGGAACTCCGTGGCCTGCCCGAGGTCCCACTCGGAGCCCATCGCCTTGATGTGCGCGATGAACTCGTCCGTGACCTTCGAGAGGGCCACCTCGGTGACGTCGAGCTTGTGCTTGGCGATGAGGCCGAGCAGCAGGTCGAACGGGCCCTCGAACAGCTCGCCGAGGTCGACGTGGAAGCCGCCGCCCTTGTCCGGCGGGGGCTGCGGGTCGGTCTTGTCGGGCACGACCGCACGGTAGTCGAGCCTGCCGGGTGGGGGCGAAGCGAGCGAGCTCACGGGCTCGACGGGGCGACCGGCCTAGCCAGAGGTGCGGTCGGCCGGCGGGACCCCGTCACGACGGGCGCAGGCGTCGTACGACCGCGCTGTTCTCGCCGTGCGCCTCGAGGTCGAGCAGCATCTCGGCCATCGCCTCGCGGACCAGTCGGCCGCGGTCGGCGGCGATGCCGTGCTCGGCCCGGAGCACCAGGCGGGCCTGCTCGATCGCGAACAGCTCCTCCGACGAGACGTAGACCGTGATCTTTTCGTCGTGCCGCTCCCGGCCGGAGCTGCGGCTGGCCGTCGGGCGCAGCCGGCGTACCTGGGCCCGCGGCTGCGCCTCGTCGGTCGAGCCGCCGTCCCCGCCCACCGACTCGGTCACATGCCCGGGCACCGCGCGAGCACCTCCCTGGCCAGCTGGCGGTAGGAGTAGGCGCCGCCCGAGCTCGTCGCGAACGTGGTGATCGGCTCACCGGCGACGGTGGTCTCCGGGAACCGGACCGTGCGGCTGATGGCCGTGTGGAACACCTTGTCGTCGAAGGCCTCGACCAGCCTGGCGAGCACCTCGCGGCTGTGCACCGTGCGCGAGTCGTACATGGTGGCGACCAGGCCGTCGATCTCGAGGTCCTGGTTGAGCCGTTCCTGCACCTTCTGGATGGTCTCGACCAGCATGGCCACGCCGCGCAGCGCGAAGAACTCCGTCTCCAGCGGCACGATCACACCCTGGGCCGCGGTCAGCGCGTTGACGGTCAGCAGACCCAGCGAGGGCTGGCAGTCGATGATGATGAAGTCGTAGTCGGCCACCATCGGGGCGAGGACCCGCGAGAGCACCTGCTCGCGCGCGACCTCGGTCACCAGCTGCACCTCGGCAGCCGAGAGGTCGATGTTGCTCGGCAGCAGGTCCATCCCCGGCACGTTCGTCTTCAGTACGACGTCGTCCGCCGTGACATCGCGTTCCATCAGCAGGTTGTAGATCGTCTTGTCGATCTCGTGGGGGTTGAAGCCCAGCCCCACCGACAGCGAGCCCTGCGGGTCGAAGTCGACCAGCAGCACCTTCCGGCCGTACTCCGCGAGCGCGGCACCCAGGTTGATCGTGGTCGTGGTCTTGCCGACGCCGCCTTTCTGGTTGCACATCGCCACGATGCGAGCGGGGCCGTGCGCCTCGCGCGGAGCGGGGTCGGGGAAGAGCGGCATCGGGCGGCCGGTCGGCCCGATCGGCCGGTGCGAGACGGCCGCCGGGGCCGCTGCGGGCTCGGCGAACGTCGCCTCGGCCGAGGAGGGCACCGCCCGGTCCGCGACGGTGGTCGGGGCCACCGGGGTCTGGTCCGTCGTGGGCTCGTCCCTCACGGTTGGCGGGGCGGCCGGACGGCTCACCGGCAGCTCGAGCTGGGGTACGTGGGGATGTGGACCCCCATCCGGCCCGTCGAGCGGCTCGAACGGTTGAGTGCTCACTGACCGTCTCCTTTTGTCGACACGTCGGCCTATCGCCCTACCGACCTTGCGGCGACAGTAGGCAGCGGCGGTGCCCGAATCGAGCCGCCACGCCGAGGGCCCGCGGTTCGCCTCAGGGGCGAGACCTCACCTGTCACTCCGGCAACAGAATCGGGCATATCGGTGTGCCGTGAGCCGGCCCGCGTGGGCTGGCTGGGTCAGCGGGCGCGGGGGTGCGCGGTCGCGTAGACCTCGCGCAGCCGGTCGACCGTCACCAGCGTGTAGACCTGGGTGGTGGTCACCGAGGCGTGGCCAAGGAGTTCTTGCACCACGCGTACGTCGGCGCCGCCGTCGAGCAGGTGCGTCGCGAACGAGTGGCGCAGGGTGTGCGGCGAGATCTGCTTGCGCAGCCCCGCTCGCTCGGCAGCGGCCCGCAGCACCGTCCACGCACTCTGCCGCGACAGCCGCCCTCCCCGCACGTTGAGGAACAGCGCCGGCGACCCGTCCCCCGCGGCGGCGAGCCCGGGCCGGGCCCGCACGAGGTACGCGGACACCGCCTCCCGCGCGTACGAACCGACGGGTACGACGCGTTCCTTGCTGCCCTTGCCGAGCAGCCGCACCGCCCCGGACGTCATGTCGATCTCGTCGACGTCGAGCCCGACTGCCTCCGAGATCCGCGCGCCGGACCCGTAGAGCAGCTCGAGCAGGGCCCGGTCGCGCACGGCCCGGGGCGTCTCATCGGCACCGGCCGCAGTCAACAGCGCCTCGACGTCCTCGACGCTGATCGCCTTCGGCAACCGCTTGGGCGGGGGCGGCGGCCGCACACCGCGCGCCGGATCCACCGGCGTCAGCCGCTCCCGCAGCAGGAACCGGTGGAAGCCCCGAACAGCGACCACCGCCCGCGCCGCCGAGTTGGCGGCGAGCGGCGGGTGCTCGCTGTCGCCCTCGCGCAGCGACATCAGGAACGCCGACACGTCCGTCTCGGACACGTCGGCCGGTTCCGTCACGGACCGCGACGCGAGGTGGGCGACGTAGCGGCGCAGGTCACGCCGGTAGGACGACAGGGTGTTGGGCGCCAGACCGCGCTCGACGGTCAGATGGTCGAGGTACGCGCGCAGGGCCTCCTGCAGCCCGGTCAGGCGAGCACCTCGTCCAGCGGCAGCACGGCCGCCCCGTGCGCCTCGGCGACCGGGCCGTAGGTGATGCGCCCGCCGTAGGTGTTCAGGCCCAGCGCCAGTGCCGGGTCACGGCGCAGCGCGTCCCGCCAGCCGCGGTTGGCGAGCTCGACGGCGTAGGGCAGCGTCACGTTCGTGAGGGCGTACGTCGACGTGTGCGGCACCGCACCGGGCATGTTGGCCACGCAGTAGAAGACGGAGTCGTGCACCGTGTACGTCGGGTCGGCGTGCGTCGTCGGGCGTGAGTCCTCGAAGCAGCCGCCCTGGTCGATCGAGATGTCGACGAGCACCGAGCCGGGCCGCATCCGCGAGACGAGGTCATTGCTGACCAGCGTCGGCGCCTTGGCGCCCGGCACGAGGACGGCGCCGATGACGAGGTCGGCGTCGAGCACGGCGCGCTCGACCTCGTAGGTGTTCGACGCGACGGTCTGCAGGTGCCCCTGGTAGATCCTGTCGGCCTGTCGCAGCCGGTCGATGTTCTTGTCGAGCAGGAGCACCTCGGCCTGCATGCCCAGGGCGATCGCCGCGGCGTTCATGCCGGAGACGCCGGCACCGATGACGACGACCTTTGCGGCATAGACGCCGGAGACCCCGCCCATCAGGATGCCCCGACCGCCCTCGGCCCGCATCAGCGTGTGCGCGCCCACCTGCGGCGCCAGTCGGCCGGCCACCTCCGACATCGGCGCCAGCAGCGGCAGCGAGCGATCCGGCAGCTCGACGGTCTCGTAGGCGATGCCGGTGACCTTGCGGTCGATGAGCGCGTCTGTGCAGGCCTTGGACGCGGCGAGGTGCAGGTAGGTGAAGAGGGTCTGCCCCTCGCGCATCCGCCCGTACTCCTCCTCGACTGGCTCCTTGACCTTCAGGATCAGGTCGCCGGTGGCCCATACGTCGTCCGCGGTGGGCAGGATCGTGGCCCCGGCCTGTGAGAAGTCGTCGCCCGGGATCGACGAGCCGACCCCTGCGTCCTTCTCGACGAAGACCTCGTGCCCGTTGCGGACGAGCTCGTGCACGCCCGCGGGGGTGATGGCCACGCGGTACTCATGGTTCTTGACCTCGCGAGGGATGCCGACCTTCACGGCTATCAACGTCCTTCGTGTCGCCACAGGGCCCCGACCTGGTTGCCGGTGGCCGTGCTCGCTCGACGCTCATGTCAGCGCGCGCGCCGGAGTCTAGTGCGCCCATGCAGGAACCCCCTGCCCAGGAGGGCAGAGGGTTCCTGGAATGACGGGAACTACGGGGCGGTGATCGTCCGAACGCCCAGCGGCTCGAAGTCATATGCCTTGTCGTTGATCACGAGCGCGTCCACGGCGCCGGAGAACGCGAAGTCCCGACCCTTGGTGATCTGCGCGGTGTAAATCGAGGCTGGTGACCCGCCGTCGTTGAGGTAAGCCATGACCTCGGCAAACGTGCAGCGCGAACCGTTGATGTCGCACGTGCCAGCATTCGTTAGACCCCAGTGCCTGCCTGTGTCCGCCACGGCATCGAGCGCCGTCCATGTGTTCGCCGCGCTGTTGTCTGGCGCGTAGACGAGGGATGCGTAGTCGCTCGTAGAAGTGGTGGGATTGAGGTTGGGATCAATTTCAAAGGCGATGCTCGGCATGTTGTTCGGGGCGAGCTTGCGGTTCTCGCCAGTGGTGTAGACCGAGAAGCCAACCTTCGTGAGATCGCTCACGGGCATGCCAAGGAAGTCCTTCTCGTTGCCGAAGGCAGCCTTGTCGTTGGCTGATCCGGTGCGAAGGTTGAGGGCTCCGACACCAAATCCAGCAAGCTTCTGCGTCGACGCACCCAGATCCGCGTCGCCGTTGCCGAGCACGTTGC
>JAVEDJ010000326.1 GCA_030841025.1 Actinomycetota bacterium | reverse complement strand
GCCACCGGCCTCGGACTGCTGGGATTCCTGCTCGCACCCACCGCTCCACCGCGCCTGATGCGGACTGGATACATAGACACCCTGGCCCGCTACTCCGACTTCGGGTGGTGGTCGACCCACGCGTCGGCGCCAGCCGGACTGGGCCGGCTCACCAACGAACTGGCGGCGATGCCGTCGCTGCACGTGGGATGGGCGGTCTGGGTCGCCTGGGCCCTGTACCCCCTGGTCGCCACGCACTGGCGGCTCACCGCGATCGCCTACGCGGTCGGCACGTCGGTGGTTGTCGTCGCCACCGGCAACCACTGGGTCCTCGACGCGCTCGTCGGCGCGATCGTCCTCCCGGTCGCCGCGGCAGCCGTCACGGTCGGCCCACGCGCGAACAGGTGTCGCCGGGCTGCACCAGTACGCACAACGACTGGCTCTCCGCGCAGCACCCCGGGCCAAGCTGTTCGTTCCCTCGCTACCAATCGCGGAAGGGCTGGCCTCGTGGTGGGTCAGGCAGAGCCCCCGTCGGTGACACCGGGGCGCGTCACGGCTTTCACCGCCAGCGGGTTGCTCCTGGTCACGACCGACTGCAGAAGGAGGTAGGAGCGAGTGCTCGAATCCGCCCCGCCATTGGTGTACCTCGCCGTCCTGCTCGTCTGCTGGGGTGACGCCTTCCTGCCAGTCCGGCCAAGCGAAACGACGGTAATGGCCGCCAGCGCCCTGACCGTCCACGGCGACCTCGACCTCGCGCCGCTCATCGGCTCGGCAGCCCTTGGCGCGGTCGCCGGTGACATGACCTCGGCGACCCTGGGCCGGGTCCTGCCACGGCGCGACAACCGCGCGGATCGACCGCGTGGCCGGGTACGGCAACTGGCCCGAGCCATCGGAGCGGACCTTCAGTCGCGCGTGGAGCACAATCTGTACCTGGTTCTGCTACTGGCCAGGTTCATTCCCGGTGGGAGAACCGCCGTCACGCTCGGGCTAGGCCGCTCTGCACTGCCGATGGCGCGACTTCTCGCGCCCCTCGCCGTCGCCGGGACGCTCTGGGCGCTCATCGTCAGCCTGGCTGGCCGCGTCGGAGCGACGCTCGTGTTTGAGCACCCGGCATTGGTTGGGGCGGTAGCTGCGGGCGTCCTAGCGGTCGCCGTAGCAGCCGCAGCACTGTGGAATCGCCGAAACCCCAAAAGGAATCGGGACAACGCCGCACCGATCCCAGCGGACTCTCGCATAGGACGACAGACGCCGCTTCCCGATTGCCGAAGCTCAAACCCGGCAGCTGCCGGTAGGGCGATCGGATGGCACTTTGCCGCCTTGGCTCGGATCCGCTGAACTCTCCCCGCAGCTCCCCCTAAGCCCCCGGCCCAACGCTGGGCACACGAATCGCGACCAGGGAGAATTCACATGTCCAGAACCTATCTGGTAACCGGCGCCGCCTCCGGCATCGGTCTCGCGCTGACGAAGCGCCTCCAGCACGATGGTCACACCGTGATCGGGGTTGACCTTAGAGACACCGATATCACCGTTGATCTCACCACGGAACAAGGCCGCGCTGACATGGTGACGCAAGCAACCAAAAGGTCCGGCGGCACACTCGACGCCGTGGTCGCGGTCGCCGGATTGGCCGCGCCCATCCCTGCCACCGTAGGCGTGAACTACTTCGGCGCGATCGCCACCCTCGAAGGTTTGCGCCCACTGCTCGCCAAGTCCGCGGCCCCTCGCGCCGCCTTGGTCGCATCGCTGGCTGCCATCGAGCCCACGGACGCTGAACTACATGCCGCCCTTCTATCGGGCGACGAAACCGAAGCTCTGGCCATCGCGGCGAGGATTGCAGCGACCGCCGACAGCGGCGCGAGCAACACGATCTACCCCTCAACCAAGAACGCCATCGCGCTGTGGGTCCGGAATACTGCCCCGACCGACGCGTGGGCAGGCGCCTCGATCCCACTGAACGCAATCGCCCCCGGCGTCATTGAGACCCCCATGACCGGCGACCTTCTCAAGACCGAAGAAGGCCGCGCAGCCCTAAGAGCCAGCGGCCCAGCACCGCTGAATGGTCCCGCCGCGCCAGCAACAGCACCCGCGAATCTGCTGGCCTGGTTGGTCAGCGAGGAAAACACCTTCGTCACAGGCCAAATCATCTTCATCGACGGCGGTGCCGACAGCATTCGCCGCCCGAAAATCGTGTGACCGCCGACAATTCAGCCTCCTGAGCGAACAGGGAATCACCGGACGGGTCTATCGGGCATTCGGGGGTGCTGCGGCCCAGCGCCGTCAAACCCAACCCAGGTTCAAGCTCGTCGGGTCTCTGCCCATTGTTCGACGCGATGCTCCCCGACGGCTCCCGACTGCACGTCGCGATCCCCGACATCTCGCGTCAGCACTGACCTGTCAACTTGTGCAAGTCCGCGGTCCGGGACTCGGCCGCGGTTACTCGGATCGGTGTCCGCTTCTAGTGCGTTGGAAGGCGGCGAGTGCTTTGTCGTCGGCGTCGGGGAGTGTGTGGAGGTACTTCTGGGTGGTTTGGATCTGGGTGTGTCCGAGGCGGTCCATGACGGTCTTGAGGTCGGCGCCGCCGGCGAGCAGCCAGCTTGCGTGGGCGTGGCGCAGGTCGTGGACGCGGATGCCCTCGAGGCCGGCCTGGCGGGTGGCCGGGACCCAGACGCGGGTCCGGAAGGTGTTGCGGGACATCGGGGTGTGACCACCGGCGCGGGTGGACCCGAACATGAGGTCATCACTGGTCAATCCGAGATCGTGGATCCGCTGCTGGAGGGCTTCGGTGAGGGTGGTGCTGATCCGCAGGGCGCGGGGTTCGTTGTCCTTGGGGTAGGCCTTGATGATCATTCGTTGCCCGGTGGGGGAGTCCTTCTTGGAGACCTCGACGATGGTCTCCTGCACCCGAACGACGCCGGTGGTCAGGTCGAGGTGTCGGGGCCGCAGGGCGGCGAGCTCGCCCCAGCGCATCCCGGTCTCGATCGCGGTCAGCACCAGGGTGCGGTAGCGGTCCGGGACCGCCGCCAGGAGCTGTTCGAACTGCTCGGGAGTGATGATCCGTTGCTGGGTGGTGACCACCTTGGGCAGGTCGGTGTCGGCGCACGGGTTGTGTGCGATCAGCCGGTCCCGCACGGCGCGGGCGAAGATGCCGTGCAGGACCACGTGGTACTTGACCACCGACCGCGGCGACAGCCCGCCCTCAAGCGCCGCGGTGACCCAGGTCTGGACCAGCGATGGCAGGATCGCCGAGAGTGGGTAGTCGCCGAAGAACGGCACGAAGTGTCGGTCCAGGTTGGAGCGGTAGGCGGCCTTGGTGGAGATCTCCAGGTGCAGTGACGGCCACCACACGGTCTCGACATAGGTCTCGAAGGTGATCCGCCCGGCTTGCCGATCGATCCACCTGCCGTCGCCGATCTTGACCTCGGCGCGGGTGGCCGCGCGCAGCGCGTCGCGGTGGGTGGCGAACGACCCGGCGGAGCGTTTCCGGCCGCTCGGGTCGCGGTAGACGCCGAGGTAGCGCCAGGTGTCGTCCTTCGCGCGCCGCTTCATCACCCACGCCACCGCTGCATCTATACCTTCCGCTGGGCGTTCAGCCGACAGACCGCCCGCTACGGTGGAACTGAGCCAGTCCTTGACTGACACGATGCCACTTCCGGAGCGGCTGCGTGTAGGCAAAATGTGGGCAGGACGGGCCCGGACAGTGGCGGACGTAGAAGGACGTCGACGTCGGCGGGAACTCTCTGACCTGCGAGGATGC
>JAVEDJ010000274.1 GCA_030841025.1 Actinomycetota bacterium | reverse complement strand
CCGAAGCGGGCGACGTCGACGACGTCGATGCCGACACCGATGATCACGCGAACAGCGTGGCACGGACCGGGGATTGCCGACAGCGGGGCGCATCGTGACCCCCCGGGACAGGGGGGCCTGCGTCGCGATCGACACCGTTCTGCAGACCTGCCACCGTCGTGGTGGCAGGTCTGCAGGGCGCGCGAGGAGGGCTGAGGGAGCGCGGTCGCGCGCCCCGCACCCACCGGTCAGACGTCGATGCGGTGCCAGGGCCCCCAGATGGCGATGGTCAGGCCCTCGGTGGCCTGGATGTTGACGAAGAGCGTCCGGCCGTCGGGGCTGAACGTGGCTCCGGCGAACTCGTCGTTCAGCCGGTTCTCGATGCGGTTCTGCGCGATGTCGAACAGCCGACCCTTGCGGGTGAGCCCGCGCAGGAAGTTGCGGTCGTCGTGGTCCTCGCAGACGACGAGGGTGCCGCGCCGGCTGGTCGTGATGTTGTCGGGGAAGTCGAGAACCTCACGCCCTGGCGACTCGAAGAGCATGTGCAGGGTGCCGCGGCGGGTGTTGTAACCCCAGATCTGTCCGAAGCCCTTGCCGAAGCCGTTGGTCTGGTCAACCTGGGTGGGCGTCGTGGACAGGCCGCCCTGGGTCGACGTGAAGTAGACCCAGCCGCTGTCGTAGACGGTGCCCTCGAGGCGGGAGAACTGGGCGGCGCCCTTGGCCCGTCCCTGGTCGCCGACGAAGACGATTCCCTGGTCGTTGGCCTTGCTCGGGGCTGCGCCCGCAGCCGGACGACCGAAGTCGAAGTTGGGCTGGTCGATCTGCACCCACTCGGCCTCGAAGGTCGCGCCGCGTTCCTGGTGGCGGGCCAGGTCGGCGTTGCTCACGCCCTTGACCTTGAGCATGTACAGCTTGCCGCCATCCTGCAGCCGACCCGACCGCTTCGGATTCCTCGGCGGGACGTACTTGTAGAACCCGGACGGGAACGCGAAGTTGTCCTCGCTGAGGTAGAGCGCGTCGGTGTGCGGGTCCCAGGCCACCGACTCGTGAGCGAAGCGGCCCGCCTGGGTGATCGGCTGGGCGGAC
This sequence comes from Actinomycetota bacterium, assembly GCA_030841025.1. Taxonomy (GTDB): domain Bacteria; phylum Actinomycetota; class Actinomycetes; order JACCUZ01; family JACCUZ01; genus BP-173. The sequence goes on along the minus strand of JAVEDJ010000274.1, from coordinate 2,114 downwards.
GCGTCGTCGTCGACCGGCACCTCGAAGATGTAGCCGTGGTTCTTCTGCAGCCGGGCGTTCTGCACGTAGGTCAACGGACCCGGGTCGGTGCCGCCCGGAGGTGTGCGGGTGAAGTCGTCCCCGAGGTCGTAGCCGTTGACCGTCTCCTCGCACGTGATCCAGGAACCCCAGGGCATCTTGCCGCCCGAGCAGTTCATCTGCGTGCCGCCGAGGCTGGCGAACGACTGCTGCACGATCCCGTCGTTGGTCACCCGCACCGTCGACGTACCACCGAGTGCGCCGGTGTCGTAGACGGGTGTCCCCGCGACACCGAACGACCTGCCGACTCCCGAGCCGTTCTCCTCGTGGTTGCGAACGAGCGTCACGACGTCGCGGCCCCGCTTGTCGGAGCCCCGCCAGCCGCGGTGGTCGTCGTGGTCGTCGTCCTCGCCCTTGCGGTGGCTCGAGAAGGCGGCCATCCCGTCGTGCCGTCCGGGCAGCTTCGATCCGTCGTCGAGGATCAAGGGTGCCGACAGCCTGCTCGGCTGGAACGAGCGGTACTGGAACCCCTCCGGCAGCGCGAGCCGCCGTACGCCGTCGCGCAGGTCGAGCACGTCGACCAGCCGGGTAGGCCTGTCGCGCCGCCCGCGGGCCGCCGCCGGAGTGGCGAGGAAGCCCGCCAGTGGTCCGCCGAGGACCGCCGCGCCTGCGGTGGCTGCCGCGCCGGTGGCCAGGAAGTCGCGGCGATCGAGATCCGTCATGAGTACTCCGCTCGCTGAAGTGGCTGGGCCGATCCGCCGCACACTAGACCGAGATGATCTCGGGCGACACCCCGTCGCGGCTGACGGCACCTCCTGACGGGCGTATCGCGGTCGGCGGGTGCCACCGGTCCGGCCGTCCGCGGGGCCGCCGTCTAGGCTACGGCGCGTGCCGACCGACGACACCTTCGCCGACGTACTGACGGCCAACAGCGCCTACGCCGCCCGCTACCAGCACGCCGGCCTCGAGGCGGTTGCCGCCAGGGGGCTGGGCGTGGTGACGTGCATCGACTCGCGGATCGACCCGCTGGCCATGCTGGGGCTGGCCCCGGGCGACGCAAAGATCATGCGCAACGCGGGCGCCCGCGTCACCGACGACGTGCTGCGGACGCTCGTGCTCGCGTCCCACCTCCTCGGCGTCGGCCGGGTGATGGTCGTCGCGCACACCGGCTGCCGCATGGCAACCGGCAGCGAGGAGGACATCCACGCCGAGATCCTTGCTGCCGGCGGACCCGACACCCGCAGCATCTCGTTCCTCACCGAGGACGACCAGGAAGGGGCCCTGCGCGAGGATGTGCAGCGGGTGCGGTCCTGGCCCTACCTCGGCAACGTCACCGTCGGCGGCTTCCTCTACGACCTCGCCACCGGCCGCCTCGTCCAAGTCTGCTGACCCGCCCCGAGCGCCCGATTCGACCACGTTAGGTAGGCGTAGGGGTACGACAACAGGCGCCTAGCCCTGTTGTCGTACCCCTACGCCTGTTGTCGCGGGGACCACGCGCCTCACTCGACGGTCACGCTCTTGGCCAGGTTGCGCGGCTGGTCGACGTCGTGGCCGCGCGCCGCGGCCATCTCGCAGGCGAAGACCTGCAGGGGAACCGTCGCCACCAGCGGCTGCAGCAGCGTGGGCGTGCGCGGGATGCGGATCAGGTGATCGGCGTACGGCACGACCTCCTCGTCGCCCTCCTCGGCGATCACGATGGTGCGAGCCCCGCGGGCCCGGATCTCCTGGATGTTCGACACGACCTTGCCGTGCAGCGAGCCGCGTCCCCGCGGCGAGGGCACCACCGCGATCACGGGTACGCCGTCCTCGATCAACGCGATCGGGCCGTGCTTGAGCTCACCGGCGGCGAACCCCTCCGCGTGCATGTAGGCAAGCTCCTTGAGCTTCAGCGCACCTTCGAGCGCCGTGGGATAGCCCACGTGACGACCGAGGAAGAGCACCGAGCCGGCATCCCTCAGGTCACGCGCCAGCGCCCGCACGGGATCCATGTGCCCGAGCACGGTCGCGACCTTGTCGGGCATCTCGCGCAGGTCCTCGATGATGGCGCCGATCTCGTCGCCGAACTTGGTGCCCCGCACCTGGGCGAGGTACAGCCC
>JAVEDJ010000012.1 GCA_030841025.1 Actinomycetota bacterium | reverse complement strand
GGCGATGGTGCGCATCTGCCGCGAGGAGTCGTTCCACCAGCGCCAGGGCTTCGAGTCGCTGCTGACGCTGATGACGAAAGGCACCGACGCGCAGAAGGCGATGGTCCAGGACGCGGTCGACCGCTGGTGGTGGCCGAGCCTGATGATGTTCGGCCCGCACGACGCCGACTCGACGCACAGCCAGAAGTCCATGGCCTGGGGCGTCAAGCGGTTCTCCAACGACGAGCTGCGGCAGCGGTTCGTGGACATGACGGTGCCGCAGGCCGAGGCGCTCGGGCTCACGCTGCCGGACCCCGAGCTGCGGTGGAACCCCGAGCGCGGGCACATGGACTTCGGTCCCATCGACTTCTCCGAGCTGGCCCGGGTCGTCGCGGGCGACGGTCCGTGCAACGACGAGCGGATGGCGCGTCGCCGCGGCGCCCACGAGGACGGTGCCTGGGTGCGTGAGGCGGCCACGGCGTACGCCGCCAAGCGCTCCCGCCGTACGGCTGCCGCGTGAGCGAGCGCGACTGGCCGCTGTTCGAGGTGTTCGTGCGCTCGCGCCGCGGGCTGTCGCACGTGCACGTCGGGTCGCTGCACGCGCCGGACGCCGAGATGGCCGTCCGCAACGCGCGCGACGTGTACACCCGGCGCAACGAGGGCGTGTCGATCTGGGTGGTCCCCACCGCCGCCGTCATCGCGTCGAGCCCGGACGAGAAGGACACGTTCTTCGACCCGGCCGGCGACAAGGCCTACCGGCACCCGACCTTCTACGACATCCCCGCCGAGGTGCAGCACCTGTGAGCGCGGTGCCGCTGGACGTCCCACTGCCGCCGCTCGCCACCTATGCGTTGCGGCTGGGCGACGACGCGCTGATCCTGGCGCAGCGCATGGGGGAGTGGATCGCGTCTGCTCCGCAGATCGAGGAGGACGTGGCCCTGGGCAACATCGCGCTCGACCTGCTCGGCCAGGCACGCACGCTGCTCACCTACGCGGGGGAGGTCGAGGGCGCCGGCCGGTCGGAGGACGACCTCGCCTATCTGCGTGAGGAGCGCGCCTTCCTCAACCTGCACATAGTCGAGCAACCGGGGGGTGATTTCGGGGTAACGATGGCCCGGCTGCTGTTCTTCTCGACCTACCAGCTCGGCCTCTACGACCGGCTTCAGCACTCGTCGGACCCGACCCTCGCCGGCGTCGCCGGCAAGGCGGTCAAGGAGGTCGCCTACCACCGCGACCACGCGACGCAGTGGGTGCTGCGGCTCGGCGACGGAACGCAGGAGTCACACCGCCGCATGCAGGCCGGGCTCGCGGCAATGGCACCGTTCGTCGACGAGATGTTCACCGGCGACGGTCTCGAGCAGTCGCTGTCTTCTGCCGGTGTGGCCGTTGATGTCCCGACGCTGCGCGAGGAGTGGGACCGCTACGTCGGCAGCGTGCTGCGCGAGGCGACCCTCGAGCCGCCCGAGACGACATGGACGGCGCGCGGCGGACGACGGGGCATCCACAGCGAGCACTTCGGCCATCTGCTGGCACAGCTGCAGCACCTGCACCGTTCGCACCCGGGGGCGTCGTGGTGAGCGTCCTCGCCGACCCGTCGACCGCACGGGCGACGGCAGCGGCGGGCTCGGTGCTCGACCCGGAGGTGCCGGTCCTGACGATCGCGGACCTCGGTGTGCTGCGCGACGTCACCGTTGACACGGACGGCTGTGTCACGGTCACAGTCACGCCGACCTACTCCGGCTGCCCGGCGATGGACGTCATTCGCCGGGACGTGCGCCAGGCCGTGCGCGCCGCCGGCTTCGACGAGGTGGAGGTGCGCACCGTGCTCTCGCCGGCGTGGACCACCGACTGGATGACCGAGCAAGGGCGCCGCGCCCTCGACGACTACGGCATCGCGCCGCCACCCGGGCCGCGGTCGGGGACCCTCAGTGACGGGCCGGTCCTCGTCGCGCTGTCCGTCCGCTGCCCGCAGTGCCGGAGCATGGACACCCGCGAGACCTCCAGGTTCGGGTCCACGCCGTGCAAGTCGCTCTGGGTCTGCAACGCCTGCCGTGAGCCGTTCGACCACTTCAAGGCCCTCTGACGTGACCGAGACCCTCACTGCCGCAGCGCGCCGGCACGGCGTCTTCCACCGGTTGCGGGTCTCAGCGGTCGAGCGGCTGACCGACGACTCGGTGACGATCACGTTCGCCGTGCCCGCCGAGCTGAGCGACGACTACGCCTTTGCCGCCGGCCAGCACCTCACCGTCCGAGCCACGATCGACGGCACCGAGGTACGGCGCAACTACTCCATCTGCGCGCCAGCGACCAGTGGCCGGTTGCGCGTCGCGGTGAAGCGGCTCGACGGCGGCGTCTTCTCGGGCTTCGCAACCGGATCGCTTGCGGTCGGCGACGAGATGGACGTGATGACGCCCACGGGTCGTTTCGTGCCCCGGCTCGAGCCGGGGCAGGCCAAGCACTACTGCGCGATCGCGGCAGGTAGTGGCATCACACCGGTGCTGTCGATCGTGGCGACCGTGCTCGCGGTGGAGCCCCGCAGCAGCGTCACCCTGATCTACGGCAACCGCACCACGCGGTCGGTGATGTTCCTCGACGAGCTCGCGGACCTCAAGGACCGCTATCCGACGCGGTTCCAGCTGGTCAACGTGCTCTCCCGCGAGCAGCAGGAGGTGGAGCTGTTCCACGGCCGCATCGACGGCGCCAAGCTGGCGCAGCTGATGGACACGCTGGTGCCTTCCGCACGCGTCGACGAGTGGTTCCTGTGCGGGCCGTTCGCGATGGTCGAGCAGGCCCGCGACACGTTGCTGGCCGCGGGCGTCCAACCCGGTCAGGTGCACCTCGAGCTCTTCCACGTCGAGGGTGAGGCGCCGCGCGACGCGGGCGCCGGCACGACCGCAGAGCGCGACGAGGGAAGCAGCAGCGTCACCATCACCTTGGACGGCCGGTCGACGACGTTCGACGTACCGCGGGGCGGCACCCGCGTGCTGGATGCGGCACTCGCGGTGCGCGGTGACGCGCCGTACGCGTGCAAGGGAGGGGTGTGCGGCACGTGCCGCGCCAAGCTCGTGTCGGGTCAGGTCGCGATGGACCGCAACTACGCGCTGGAGCCCGACGAGCTCGCGGGCGGCTTCGTGCTCGCCTGCCAGTCGGTCCCGCTCACCGATGAGGTCGTGCTCGACTTCGACCAGTGATCGCCGTTCTGTCGCCCGTCCGGCCGGGCGTCTGGTCGGCGGATGTCGACGGTGTCTGCCTTCTGTTCGTCGTCGCGGCGGAGCAGCCACTGCAGCCGGGGCTCCACGAACGGTCGCGTGAGCCTGCGGACCGGGGGCGAGCCGAGCAGCAGGCAGACGCCGGTGCTGACCACGACCAGCGCCGCGACGCCGGCCAGGTTGGTCACGTGGTCGAGCAGGCCCACGCTGCTCGCGCCGCGGACCAGGAAGCCGTGCAGCAGGTAGACGTACAGGGAAGCCGCCCCGATCCCGGTCAGCCAGGTGCGCCGCGTCGGGACCACCGCGAGCACCGCGAGCAGCAGCACGGTCCCGACGACGTACATCAGCAGCCGGACTCCCAGGCCGGGCAGCGTCGTCAGGCCTTGTGCGGCGTAGTCGTCGTTCCAGTAGATGGCGCTCGGGGTTCCGATGCGCTCATGCCAGACGGCGATGACAGCCAGCGCGAGTACCAGCACGGCCGCGCCGACGACCCTGGCCAGTGGCTGCTGCAGCGCACGGAGGCGCTCCGGCGTGGTGAGTGCTCCCAGCACGAAGAACGGCGCCAGCGCGAAGATGCGCGAGAGGGTGAAGTCCTGGGCTATCCGGTCGAGCATGCCGACGCCGAGCCCGATGCCGACCGCGATGGCGAGCGGCCAGCGCAGGTTCAGGTAGATGGGGACCAGCAGGCGCCACGCGGCGAGCGCCGGGAGGAACCAGAGAAGCCAGTACGGGTCGACCACGTCGATGCGCAGTGCCTGGCCGGTCCCGAGCCGGAGCGCCACGGCGTAGAGCACGGTGAAGATCACGAACGGTACGAGGAGGCGGGTCACGACGCTCTGCAGGGTGCGCTCGCTGAGCGTGCGCCCGCGGCTGAAGTACCCGGCCAGGAAGATGAACGCCGGCATGTGGAACAGATAGATCCAGACGTACAGCGCAGATGCGGCCGGCACCCGGCCGGTGATGCCCTTGCTCAGCAGGTGGCCGACGGCGACCAGCACGATGAGCGCCAGCTTGGCGTTGTCCGGCCAGGGGTCACGGGCCGGCTTCGCCTCCCTGGGGGAGGCCTCGACGTGGGCGCGAGCGGCGGCGGCAACAGACATTGTCTAGAATCTAACCCATCTAAGTTATGAATGCACTTCCGGAGTGTCCTGTCCCGCGCGTGTCGTACCCGCTCGGGGCGCTCGGCGAAACGCCGTAGCCCTACGATTGGCGGCGTGACGCACCAACCGGACAGCCAGTACGAGCAGCTGCTGCGCCGCGTCATGGCGGAGGGCGAACCGAGGTCCGACCGCACCGGCACCGGCACCCGCAGCGTGTTCGCCCAGCAGCTGCGCTTGGACCTGGGGCTCGGTTTCCCGCTGATCACGACCAAGCGGGTCCACTTCCGGTCCGTTGCCTACGAGCTGCTCTGGTTCCTGCGCGGGGATGGCAACGTGGGCTGGCTGCAGGAGCACGGTGTCACCATCTGGGACGAGTGGGCCGGTCCGGACGGCGACCTCGGGCCCGTCTACGGCGTGCAGTGGCGCTCGTGGCCGACCCCGGACGGGAGGCACGTGGACCAGATCAGCGAGGTGCTGCACCTGCTGCGCACGGACCCGAGCTCGCGCCGCATGGTCGTTTCCGCCTGGAACGTCGGCGAGATCCCGCAGATGGCGCTGCCCCCGTGCCACGCCATGTTCCAGTTCTACGTGGCCGGCGGCCGGCTGTCCTGTCACCTCTACCAGCGCAGTGCCGACCTGTTCCTCGGTGTCCCGTTCAACATCGCCAGCTATGCCCTGCTGACCCACATGTTCGCGCAGCAGGCGGGGCTCGGGGTCGGCGAGCTCGTGTGGACCGGCGGCGACTGTCACATCTACGACAACCACGTCGACCAGGTCCGGGAACAGCTCTCCCGTGAGCCGTACGCCTTTCCGCAGCTGCGACTGCGACCCGCGCGCTCGTTGTTCGACTACGCGTTCGAGGACATGGAGCTCGTCGACTACCAGCACCATCCGGCGCTCAAGGCGCCGGTAGCCGTGTGACCGTCGGCCTCATCTGGGCCCAGGCGGCCAACGGCGTCATCGGTGCCCACGGCGAGCTCCCGTGGCACCTGCCCGAGGACCTCGCCCGGTTCCGCGACCTGACGCTCGGCTGCACCGTGGTGATGGGACGAGTGACGTGGGACTCCCTGCCCGAGAAGGTGCGCCCGCTGCCAGGCCGCGACAACGTCGTCCTGAGTCGGCAGCCGGGCTGGCAGGCGGCCGGGGCGACGGTCGCCCGTTCCCTCCCGGACGCGCTCGACAAGACATCAGGCGACGTGTGGGTCATCGGCGGAGCCAGCGTCTACCAGGACGCTCTGGCCTACGCGGACCGGGTGGACGTGACCGAGCTGCAGGACAGCTTTGCCGGCGACGTGCGGGCGCCCCGGCTCGGCAGCGAGTGGCTGGTGCACGACCGCCGGCCCGAGACGGGCTGGCTGCGGTCCCGCGTCGGTCTGCACTACCGGACCGCCACGTACATCCGTGCGCCGGTCGCAGGCGACCAGGTCGGCCGCGCCGAGTAGCGTGGGTCCATGCCTCCACGCCCGGCAGACGATCTCGCCCGCGCCTCCTTCGGCCGTGTGCTGACCGCGATGGTGACCCCGTTCACCAGTGACGGCGACCTCGACCTCGACGGCGCCCGGGCCCTGGCCACCCATCTGGTGGACCGTGGCAACGACGGCCTCGTGGTCAACGGCACCACCGGTGAGTCACCCACGACGTCGGACTCCGAGAAGGAGCGGCTGGTGCGCGCCGTCGTCGAGGCGGTGGGCGACCGGGCCCGGGTCGTCGCCGGCGTGGGCACCAACGACAGCCAGCACACCGTCGAGCTGGCACGGTCAGCCGAGAAGGCCGGCGCGCACGGCCTGCTGGTCGTGACCCCGTACTACAACAAGCCACCCCAGCCCGCCCTGGTGCGGCACTTCCAGATGGCCGCGGAGGCCACCGGCCTTCCGGTGATGCTCTACGACATCCCCGGGCGCACCGGCACGCCGATCGAGTTCGACTCCCTGGTCGCGCTGGCGCAGCACGATCGCATCGTGGCGGTCAAGGACGCCAAGGGCGACGTGTTCGAAGGCTCGCGGGTGGTGGCCGAGACGGGGCTGGCCTACTACTCCGGTGACGACGCCCTCAACCTGGCGTGGTTGACGCACGGCGCCGTGGGTGTCATCAGCGTCGTCGGCCATGTGGCGGCGGCGGAGTACGCCGCGATGGTGGCGGCGGTCGAGCGCAGCGACCTGGCCACTGCCCTGCGCGTGCACCGGCAGCTGCTGCCCGTCGTCGGGGCCATCATGAGCCGGGCCTCGCAGGGTGCCATCACCGCGAAGGCGATGGTCCACGCCGCGGGGGTCATCGGCACACGCACCATGCGACCGCCCCTGTGGGAGGCCTCCGACGACGAGGTCCAGGCGCTGCGGCAGGTCGTGAGCGCCAGCGGGCTCACCCCGTGAGCCACCCGCACCCAGAGCTCGGGCCGCCGCCCGAGCTGCCCGCCGGGGGTCTGCGGGTCGTCGCCCTCGGTGGTCTCGGCGAGGTCGGGCGCAACATGACCGTCTTCGAGTACGCCGGGCGCTTGCTGGTCGTCGACTGCGGCGTGTTGTTCCCGGAGGACTTCCAGCCGGGGATCGACCTGATCCTCCCGGACTTCGAGTACATCAGGGACCGGCTCGACCTGGTCGATGCCATCGTGCTCACGCACGGGCACGAGGACCACATCGGCGCGGTGCCGTATCTGTTGCGCGAGAAGGCCGACATCCCGCTGATCGGCTCTCGGCTCACCCTCGCCATGATCGAGGCGAAGCTGCAGGAGCACCGCATCAAGCCCTACACCCTCGAGGTGAAGGAGGGCCAGCGCGAGCAGCTCGGGCCCTTCGACTGCGAGTTCGTCGCGGTCAACCACTCGATCCCCGACGCGCTGGCCGTCGCGATCCGGACCGGCGCCGGTCTGACGATCCACACCGGCGACTTCAAGATGGACCAGCTGCCGCTCGACCACCGGCTGACCGACCTGCGGGCCTTCGCCCGGCTGGCCGACGAGGGTGTCGACCTGCTGCTGTCGGACTCGACCAACGCCGAGGTGGCCGGCTTCACGACGCCTGAGCGCGACATCGCACCGGTGCTCGACAGGGTCTTCCATGAGGCCCAGCGGCGCGTCATCGTGGCGTGCTTCGCCAGCCACGTGCACCGCGTGCAGCAGATCCTCGACACGGCGCAGCGGCACGGGCGCAAGGTTGCGTTCGTGGGGCGCTCGATGGTGCGCAACATGGGCGTCGCTCGCGACCTGGGCTATCTCCGGGTCCCCGGTGGGCTGCTCGTCGACGTCAAACAGCTCGACGACCTGCCCGACGACCAGATCGTGCTCGTGTGCACCGGCTCCCAGGGCGAGCCGATGTCGGCGCTCTCGCGGATCGCCAACCGCGACCACTTCATCCGCATCGGCGAGGGCGACACCGTGATCCTCGCCTCCTCGTTGATCCCCGGCAACGAGAACTCCGTCTATCGGGTCATCAACGGACTGAGCCGGTGGGGCGCCAACGTGGTGCACAAGGGCAACGCCCTCGTGCACGTCTCCGGCCATGCCTCCGCCGGCGAGCTGCTCTACCTCTACAACGTGGTGCGGCCGAGCAACGTCATGCCCGTCCACGGCGAGTGGCGGCACATGCGCGCGAACGCCGACCTCGCGGTCCTGACCGGCGTGGCTCGCGACCGCACCGTGCTGGCCGAGGACGGCGTCGTCGTCGACCTGGTCGAGGGACGCGCGCGCATCACCGGGAAGGTGCCCTGCGGCTACGTCTACGTCGACGGGTCGAGCGTCGGCGACGTCACCGAGGCGTCCCTGAAGGATCGGCGCATCCTGCGCGACGAAGGCTTCATCTCGATCGTCGTGGTGGCCGACTCGGTCACCGGCAAGATCGCCGGCGGCCCGGAGATCCACGCTCGGGGCTTCGCCGAGGACGACTCGGTGTTCGACGAGCTGCGCACCCTCATCGAGCAGGCCCTGGACGTGGCCGCGTCCGAGGGCATCGGCGACAACCACCAGCTCCAGCAGCTGGTGCGCCGCACGGCCGGCAAGTGGGTCAGCGACCGCTACCGCCGCCGCCCGATGATCATTCCGCTCGTCGTCGAGGTCTGACCGCCTGCCGACCCGGTGATCGCCAGTTGCGGGCAGGTCCTGGAGCCACTGCGACATCTGCCCTGAACGCGCGATCTCGACAGGGTCGCGCTCGGGGCGCTCTGGCCGGGAACCGACACGCGGGCGCGATACTGCTGTGACTGCTGTGACTGACGGGACGGGCGGGTACGCTCCCGCCATGGCCACCCGTACGCCGACGCGCGCCGATGCCCGTTCCGGGCGCAAACCCGCCGCGCGCCCCGCGAAGCGGCCGGCGAGCCGCTCCGGCGGGCAGCGCAAGGCTGTGGGCCGCGCGACCCGCACGTCCCGCGCCCAGCACCGCTCCGGCGGTTCCGGGGGCGTGCTGCTGAGCGGTCTGGGCCGGCTGCTGCGCTCGATCTGGCTCGGCATCGCCCACGTCGCGGGCGGGCTGGTCCGGCGCATCGGGTCCAGCGCCCGGGACCTGGACCCCGCGCACCGGCGTGACGGCATCGGGCTCGCGCTGCTCGGTCTGGCCACCGTGGTGGCCTCCGTCGAGTGGTGGGGGCTGCGCGGCGGGGTGGGAACGGTCGTGCACGCGGTGGTGGCGGGGACGTTCGGCCGGGTCGGCCTCGTCGTACCGCTGCTGCTGGCCGGTCTCGGCATCCGGCTGCTCCGTCATCCGGAGGACGCCGAGGCGGGGGGGCGCATCGGCATCGGCCTGGGCGCCCTCACCCTGGCGGCCACGGGCCTCGTGCACATCGCGCGCGGCCTGCCCGCGCCACCTGACCAGGACGGCCGGCTGCTGCGCGACGCCGGTGGCTACATCGGCTTCCTGGTGTCCTCGCCCGTCGCCGCTGCTGTCACCCAGTGGGTGGCCGTGCCGCTCCTGGTGCTGCTGTTCGCCTTCGGGCTCCTCGTCGTCACGGCGACGCCGCTGCATGCGGTCCCCGGCCGGACCCGGGCAGCCCTCGCCAAGCTGCTGCACCGCACGGTGCAGGAACCCGGCGAGACCCCGCAGGAGCCAGCGATCGCGCCGCTGGAGCCCCTCAAGCGACGCCGCCCGCGCCGTCGCGTCGGGGCACTGACGGACGACGAGCCGGCCGAGACCGATCAGCCCTACGACAATCCGGTGCTCGTCCCCACCGGGGACCTCCCGCCCAAGGGCGCCAAGCAGGTGCCGGCGAGCGAGGACAAGAGCGCCCCCACGCACTCGCCCGTGCCGCAGCGCGTCGAGCAGCTGCTGCTGTCCGGCGACGTGACCTACACGCTGCCGCCGGCGGACACGTTGCGCGAGGGGTCACCGCACAAGGCCCGGTCCAAGGCGAGCGACGCGGTCGTGGAGTCACTCACCGAGGTCCTCGAGCAGTTCGACATCGATGCGCAGGTCACCGGCTACACCCGCGGTCCGACGGTCACCAGGTACGAGGTCGAGCTCGGTCAGGCCGTCAAGGTCGAGCGCGTCACGGCGTTGTCCAAGAACATCTCGTACGCCGTCGCGAGCGCCGACGTACGCATCCTCTCGCCGATCCCCGGCAAGTCGGCCATCGGCATCGAGATCCCGAACGTCGACAAGGAGGTCGTGAGTCTCGGGGACGTCATGCGCGCACCCGTCGCACGCAACGACCACCATCCGATGCTGGTGGGCCTCGGCAAGGACGTGGAGGGTGGCTTCGTCGTCGCCAACCTGGCCAAGATGCCGCACCTGTTGGTGGCCGGCGCCACCGGCTCCGGCAAGTCGAGCTTCGTCAACTCCATGATCACCTCGATTCTGCTGCGGTCCACCCCGGACGAGGTGCGCATGGTCCTGGTCGACCCCAAGCGCGTGGAGCTCACGGCCTATGAGGGCGTGCCGCACCTGATCACGCCGATCATCACCAACCCCAAGAAGGCCGCTGAGGCGCTGCAGTGGGTCGTGCGCGAGATGGACATGCGCTACGACGACCTGGCGGCGTTCGGGTACCGGCACATCGACGACTTCAACAAGGCCGTCAAGGCGGGCAAGGTGACGCCGCCGCCGGGCAGCGAGCGCGTGCTTGCGCCCTACCCCTACCTGCTCGTCGTCGTCGACGAGCTGGCCGACCTGATGATGGTCGCCCCCCGCGACGTCGAGGACTCGATCGTGCGGATCACGCAGCTCGCGCGGGCCGCCGGGATCCATCTCGTCCTCGCTACCCAGCGGCCGTCGGTCGACGTGGTGACCGGCTTGATCAAGGCCAACGTGCCCTCGCGGCTGGCGTTCGCCACGTCGAGCCTCGCCGACAGCCGGGTCATCCTGGACCAGCCCGGAGCCGAGAAGCTCGTCGGGCAGGGTGACGGGCTGTTCCTGCCCATGGGTGCTAGCAAGGCGATGCGCATGCAGGGTGCGTGGGTCACCGAGCCCGAGATCGTCCAGGTAGTGCGCCACTGCAAGGAGCAGCTCGAGCCGAGCTATCGCGACGACGTCACGCCCGTCGCCACGTCCAAGCGCGAGGTCGACGAGGACATCGGCGACGACCTCGACCTGCTGTGCCAGGCGGCCGAGCTCGTCGTCTCGACCCAGTTCGGTTCGACCTCGATGCTGCAGCGCAAGCTGCGGGTCGGGTTCGCCAAGGCGGGTCGACTGATGGACCTGATGGAGAGCCGCGGCATCGTCGGGCCGAGCGAGGGCTCGAAGGCGCGCGACGTGCTGGTCAAGCCAGATGAGCTCGACGGAGTGCTGTTCACGATCCGGGGCGAGTGAAGCGGGTCACAGCCGCGCTCAAGCCCAGCACCTCATCTGGTCGACACTGTCCGCAGGGGCCTAGACTTCCGTCCACCGCCCATGGTTTTGCCCGGCTTTCGCGTGCAATCGTCCAGTGCTCGCAGCTCGGCTACATCCCGGAGAGGAGTGGCACGTGTCCATCGGCGAGACCCTGACGACTGCGCGCCAGAGCGCCGGCATGTCGGTCGAGCAGGTCGCCCAGGTCACCCGCATCCGCCGGACTCTCGTCCAGGCCATCGAGCACGACGACTTCGTCCCCTGCGGCGGCGACTTCTACGCCCGGGGTCACATCCGCAACATCGCGGCTGCCGTCGGAGCTGATCCCAAGCCCCTGCTGGACGCCTACGACGCCACTCACGTGCACGCCAGCGCCCCCAGCGCGTCCGAGGTCTTCGAGTCCGAGACCGGCGCCCGGCCCGAGCGCCGCGGGCCCAACTGGAGCGCTGCCATGGCCGCCGCGCTCGTGCTGGTACTGATCTACGGCGTGACCCAGGCGCTCACCGGTCACTCCGACCGCGCCGCGACCGAGGGTCTGGGCGGATCGTCCTCGCCCGCCACCACGGAGACCGGCACAGCGCTTCCGTCGTCCGCGCCTGCCTCCTCCGGCGACCCGAGCGCCGTCGCGCAGGCGCCCCGCGACCGCGTGACCGTCGCGCTCCGGGCGACCGACCGCAGCTGGGTGCAGGCCACGACGGCCAGCGGCAAGGAGCTCTTCCAGGGACTCCTGCAGCGGGGCCAGACCAAGACGTTCTCCGACCGGCAGCGCATCCGGCTGGTCGTCGGCAACGCCGGAGCGGTCACGCTGCGGGTCAACGGCACCGATGTGGGCGCCCCGGGCCGGCGCGGGCAGGTCGCCCGGGTGCAGTTCACCCCCCAGGACCCCTCCTCGGGCTGAGCTGGTCCGCCGATCGGCAGGTCGGCAGCTCGCGCGCCGATAAACTCCGGGCATGCCCTCTTCCCCTCGGCGCGTTGCGCTGGTCACCCTCGGGTGCGGACGCAACGAGGTCGACTCGGAAGAGCTGGCCGGTCGGCTCGCCGCCGACGGCTGGGAGCTCGTCGTCGACGCCGCCGATGCCGACGTCGCCGTGGTCAACACCTGCGGGTTCGTCGAGGCGGCCAAGAAGGACTCCATCGACACGGTGCTCGAGGCGGCGCAGCTCAAGGGCAACGGCCGTACCCGCGCCGTCGTAGCGGTCGGATGCCTCGCGGAGCGGTACGGCGAGACGCTGGCAGACGCACTGCCCGAGGCCGACGCGGTGCTGGGCTTCGACGACTACGAGTCCATCTCCGACCGGTTGCGCACCATCATCGACGGCGGCACGGTGCCGGCGCACGTGCCGCGTGACCGTCGCCGCTTACTTCCGCTCGCACCGAGCGAGCGGCAGGCCGGCACGCAGCACATCCCGGGCCACATCCCGGGCCACGTGGCCGTCCCCGACCTCCCCGACGGCGTCGCACCGGCGTCGGGACCGCCGCGGGTGCGGCTGTCCGCCGGCCCGACCGCGGCGCTCAAGCTGGCGTCCGGCTGCGACCGTCGCTGCACGTTCTGCGCGATCCCTTCCTTCCGCGGATCGTTCGTCTCGCGTCGCCCGTCCGACGTCCTGGCCGAGGCGCGGTGGTTGGCCGAGAACGGCGCCCGCGAGCTGTTCCTGGTCAGCGAGAACTCCACGTCGTACGGCAAGGACCTGGGCGACCTGCGACTGCTCGAGACACTGCTACCCGAGCTCGCCGCGGTCGAGGGCGTCGACCGGGTGCGCGTCAGCTACCTGCAGCCGGCCGAGATGCGCCCGAGCCTGGTCGACGCGATCACCTCGACGGAGGGTGTCGTCCCCTACTTCGACCTGTCGTTCCAGCACAGCAGCGCGTCGGTGCTGCGCCGCATGCGCCGGTTCGGCGACACGGGGCGGTTCCTCGCCCTCATCGAGACGATCCGGGTGGCGCAACCCGCCGCCGGCATCCGGTCGAACGTCATCGTGGGCTTCCCCGGGGAGACCGAGGACGACGTCGCCGAGCTCGAACGGTTCCTGATCGGCGCCCGGCTCGACGCGGTCGGGGTGTTCGGCTACTCCGACGAGGATGGCACCGAGGCCGCCGGCCTCGACGGCAAGGTCGAGGAAGCGGTGGTGCGCGAGCGGGTCGAGCGGCTCACGCGGCTGGCCGACGAGCTCGTCGCCCAGCGGGCGGAGGACCGGCTCGGTGAGACCGTCGACGTGCTGATCGAGTCGGTCGAGCCGGACGGCACCGCCGAGGGCCGGGCCGCTCATCAGGCACCCGAGGTGGACGGCAGCACCACCGTCCGCGGGGGCCGGCTGGTGGTCGGTCAGCTGGTGCGGGCGACCGTGGTCGGGACCGACGGCGCCGACCTCGTCGCCGAGGCCGTGGCGTGAGCAAGCCGCTGCCGGCAGGAGAGATCACCCACCACCCCGTCAGCGCGTGGAACATCGCGAACGCGCTCACGGTGGCCCGACTCGTCCTGGTGCCGGTCTTCCTCGTGCTGCTCCTGCGCGACGGCGGTGACAGCGACCGGTGGCGGGTCGGCGCGTTCCTCACCTTCGCGATCGCGTCGGTCACCGACCGGGTCGACGGTCAGATCGCCCGTCGGCGCGGCCTGGTCACCGACTTCGGGAAGATCGCCGACCCCATCGCCGACAAGATGTTGATCGGTGCCGCCCTGGTCGGCCTGTCCGTGCTGGACCAGCTGCCCTGGTGGATCACCGTGGTCGTGCTCGTGCGCGAGGTCGGCGTCACCCTGCTGCGGTTCTTCGTGATCCGGCACGGCGTGATGCCTGCCAGCCGCGGCGGCAAGCTGAAGACACTGATGCAGGCCGTGGCCATCGGGCTGCTCGTGCTGCCGCTGGAGGGCGTCCTGCACGACGTGGCCCTCCTGGTGATGTACGTCGCCGTCGCGGTGACCGTCGTCACGGGGGCGGACTACGTCCTGCGCGCCGCGAGGCTGCGCCGTACCAGCGAGCGCGCGGCGCTCAAGCGGGCGCGCCGCGCCGCGCCATGAGCCCCGCCCCGGAGCAGCCGGCCGGCACCGCGCTCGCAGCGCCGCTGCACGCGGCTCTCCGCCGCCGCCGCGCGACCATCGCCGTGGCCGAGTCCCTGACCGGCGGTTTGCTGGGCGCTGCCCTCACCGAGCCACCGGGGGCGTCGGTGACCTTCCGCGGCGCCGTCGTGGCCTACGCCACCGAGCTGAAGTCCTCGCTGCTCGGCGTCGACGAAACCCTGCTGCGCCGGCACGGAGCAGTGCACCCGGAGGTCGCCGCCGCGATGGCGCGAGGTGCCGCCAGCCGGCTGCGCGCGACCTACGGGCTGGCGGCCACCGGGGTGGCCGGCCCGGATCCCCAGGACGGCAGGCCGCCGGGGGAGGTCCACCTGGCGCTCGCGGGCCCCGGAGCCGGTCCCTTCGGAGTGGCCGTCCGCACGCTGGCGCTGGCCGGCGACCGGGCCGAGATCCGGGCCGACACCGTCCGGGAGGCCGTGGCCTTCGCCACCGAGCTCCTCGGGAAGCAGCAGCACTGATTACAGCGTTACACTTCCTGGACGTGCAGCGGCGAGCGACTGACACCGCAGCCGGGTACGGTGAGGATTCACCAGCGCACGATCCGCCCGTCACGATCAGGAACATGAAGGAGGAGCGGCCATGATCTTGCTCCGCAGGCTGCTGGGCGACGTGCTGCGCGAGCGCCGTCGCGACCAGGGGCGGACCCTTCGCGAGGTCTCGGCTGCCGCGCGCGTCTCGCTCGGCTACCTATCCGAGGTCGAGCGAGGCCAGAAGGAAGCCTCGTCCGAGCTGCTCGGCTCCATCTGCGAGGCACTCGACGTGCCGTTGTCCGAGGTGCTCCGCGAGGTGAGCGACAACCTGGCACTGGCCGAGTCGCTGCCGCTTGTTCACCCTGTGCCCACCCCCGGTCCGCTGCACGTCACCAACGTCGCGGCCTAGCCCGGCCTGTGCCGCACGCGGCGGCATAAAGGCCGACGCCAGGGGTACAACAACTGCGATCGCCCGTCCACCCCACGTCAACGGGGGTGTGGACGGGCTTTCGTGTTCCTCCGCGGTCTGCGCGCGCAGTCGCCGCCGGTAGTCAGGGCGTGTACCGCGTGCGGCCTACCGGCCGGGCCGGCCGACGGATCGGCTGCGGCGCGGGACCGGGCTGGCACTTCCGACACCAGTAGGCGAGCCGCTGGTAGGGCGGATCGCCCTGCTCGGCCAGCGAGATCGGGGTCCGGCAGCGCAGACAGGGCTTGCCGGACCGCTCGAAGGCCCAGTGCTGGTGCCCGCGCCGGTCGACGCCCGTGGTGGTCTGCCACGGGTGGTCGCGGTTGATCGTGAGCAGCCGGACCGCGACGTCGATCACTGCACCCACGTCGGGCACAGCCCCCACGCGGGTCCAGGGCGAGAGCCCGGCGAGGAAGCACGCCTCGGTCTTGTAGAGGTTGCCGATGCCGGCCAGGTTGCGCTGGTCGAGCAACGCCTGGCCCAGCTCACGGTCGGGCTGGCCGGCGACGCGTCGTACCGCCTCGTCCCTGTCCCAGTCGGCGCCGAGGATGTCGGGACCGAGGTGACCCACCGCGGCGGCCTCATCCCCCCGGGCCAGCAGCTCCACCACCGGCAGGCGGTACCCCACGGCCTGCCAGTCGGCGTTGGCGAGCAGCACCCGGACCTGCCAGTCCGGGCCGCCGTGCCACCGGTCGCCCGGGCGGTAGAGGTGCCAGGTGCCGTCCATGCGGAAGTGGGTGTGCAGCGTCAGGTCCTCGTCGATGCGGGTCAGCAGGTGCTTGCCGCGGCTGACGACCTCGTGCACCACACGCCCCGTGAGGTCGGTCGTCGCGAGCTGCGGCACCCGGAAGTCGCTATGCGTCAGCGGCCGCCCCGCCAGCGCGTCGTGCAGCCGTCTCCCCGCCAGCCACACCGTGTCTCCCTCGGGCATAGTGACCATCGTGCCGCAGCGCTCCGAACCGGTGACCGTGACCGTTGCGCGGCGCGTGGCACCCGGGCGCGAGGCGGAGTTCGAGGACTGGTACGTCGGGATCATCGGCAGCGCCAGCCGGTTCCCCGGCTTCCTCGGCGCCGGCATCCTGCGGCCGAAGGAAGCCTCCGGCGGTGACGCCGGCGACTGGCATGTCGTCTACCGGTTCTCCGACGCGGCCTCGTTGGAGCGCTGGGAGCAGTCGGACGAGCGCGCGGACTGGCTGCAGCGCGCCGACGAATTCGTTGAGGAGACCGGTGTCAGTCGCGTCTCCGGCCTTGAGACGTGGTTCGCGATGCCGGGCCGCACCGCACCGGCTCCGCCGAAGTGGAAGATGTTCCTCGTCACCCTCGCAGCCATCGTGCCGCTGGTGCTGATGATGAACGTGCTCGTGCTGCCGCTGTTGACGGCCTGGTGGCTCATCGCCCGCACACTGGTCTTCTCGGGCACCCTCACGGTGCTGATGACGTGGGTCGTGATGCCGCGGATGACCCGCTTGTTCAGTCGGTTCCTGTACGGCGACCGGCGCCGTCGTACGTAGCGACCGGCGCCGTCGTGCGCCGTGAGGTCGCTGCGGCCAGCCCTATGCTGACCACGTGCCAGGTCCTGTCGTCGTCACCGGCGGGAGCCGTGGCATCGGGGCAGCGACCGCGCGGCTGCTTGCCCAGCGCGGTCACGCCATCTGCCTCTCGTTCGTCCACGATGCCGAGGCGGCCGACGAGGTCGTGACCGCGTGTGCGGCCGCTGGCATCGAGGCGATCGCGGTGCGCGCCGACGTGTCGGTCGAGGCAGATGTCGTGGAGCTCTTCCGGACCGCCGACGCCGAGCTGGGTCCGATTGCCGGGCTGGTCAACAACGCCGGCGTCGTCGACCGCCAGGCCCGGCTCGAAGAGATCACGACCGCCCGGCTCGAGCGAATGTTCGCGGTGAACGTCACCGGCGCGTTCCTGTGCGCCCGCGAGGCGGTACGCCGGCTCTCCACGCGCCACGGCGGTGGCGGCGGCGCCATCGTCAACGTGTCCTCCCGCGCGGCCGTGCTGGGAGCGCCGGGGGAGTACGTCGACTACGCCGCCGCCAAGGCCGCGGTGGACGCCATGACGGTCGGGCTGTCCAAGGAGGTGGCCGACGAGGGCATCCGGGTCAATGCGGTGCGTCCCGGGCTGATCGCGACAGAGATCCACGCGCAGGGCGGCGAGCCGGGACGCGTCCACCGGCTCGCGCCGACCCTGCCGATGAAGAGACCGGGTCGGGTCGAGGAGGTCGCGGCTGCCATTGCCTGGCTGCTCAGCGACGAGGCGTCCTACGTCACCGGGTCGTTCATCGACGTGGGCGGCGGCCGATGACCGTCGTACGGCCCGCGGTGTCCAGTGACCTGCCTGCGCTGACCGACATCTACAACCACTACGTGCGCTCGGGACCTGCGACATTCGACACGACCGAGTTCACCGTCGAGCAGCGACGGACGTGGTTCTCGCAGTACGCCGTCACCGGACCCCACCGGCTGCTGGTCGCCGTCGAGGGCGAGGACGTGCAGGGCTACGCGACGAGCAGTGTCTTCCGGTCCAAGCCGGCCTACGCCACGTCCGTCGAGACATCCGTCTACTGCCGCGCTGACATCGTCGGCCGGGGAGTGGGCTCCGCGCTCTACCGCGCCCTGTTCGAGCAGCTGGCGACCGAAGACCTACATCGCGCGTACGCCGGTGTCGCGCTGCCCAACGACGCGTCGGTCGCGCTGCACGAGCGGTTCGGTTTCCGGGCCATCGGCACCACCGGTGAGGTGGGCAGGAAGTTCGGTCGCTACTGGGACGTGCGGTGGTTCGAGCGACCGCTGCCCTGAGCCCGGTGGGACGGTAGGCACCGTGTGTCGCGTCAGCTGCGCACCCGGCGAGCTTGCTCGAGGTCGATCTGCCTCGGGACGAGTGGCCCGGGCGCTGCCGTGGGGACGGGCACCGACGCCGGAGCGGGAGCCGGCGCGGGCTCGGCGGGTGCGGTCTGCCGGGGTGGGTCGGACCTGGGTGCCGGTGTGCGGCGGTGCCGCTCCAGGTCCTCGTGCGCAGCCATGATGAGCTGGAGGAACGACGCCATCGGGTGCGGGGCGACCATGGTGAACCTCTCCTCGGTGAGTCAGCGATGGCAGAAGGAGCCACGGCCGCGGCCGACAGATACATCTGCAGATGCGGGAAGGTGAGCGCGAAGGTGAGCACCGTGACGTGGTCGTGAGTGGTCGTCCCGCAGCCGGAGGTGGCAGGTGGGTCGACGTCGCCCCCGAGCGGCTCGAACGATGGCTGCTCGGGTTCGCGGACCGGCATGGTGCGGTGTCCGCGGCACCCGGCAGCGCGGTCGTGCTCGTGACCGCCGCCGACGGAGCGCTCGCCGAGGTCACCGTGCCCTTCCCGCCGCTGGTGGTCGACGACACGGCGCCGTACGGCGGGCTCGTGGTGCACGCCCTGGCCCAGCGCACCGTCGGGGTGCTGCTGGTGCGGCTCGGCGGTCACGCGGCCGGCGTCTTCCGCGGCCCCCAGCTGATCGCCTCGAAGGTGGGCTCGCGTCACGTGCAGGGTCGCAGCGCCGCCGGCGGCTGGTCGCAGCAACGCTTTGCGCGCCGGCGGCAGGGACAGGCCAAGGTCGCACTCGGGGCCGCGGCCGACGTCGCCGTACGGGTGCTGCTGCCGGCCGCCGCGGACCTGCAGGGTGTGGTGCTGGGTGGCGACCGCCGGACAGCCGCAGAGGTGCTCGGGGACCAGCGGCTCGCGCCGCTGCGCGGTCTCGTGGTGGCGCAGCACCTCGACGTTCCCGACCCACGCCTGCGAGTCCTGGAACAGACGCCGCCGATGTTCCGGGCCGTGCGCATCCGCGTGGTCGAGCCGGAGTAGGCGTCCCCAGGGCCGCTTGGCGTGTGTTGGTCGACGGTTCTCGGGCCGCACGGGCCAGAATGGGCCCCGTGGACGAGCTCCCGAGCACGGGTGGCGCGGGCACAGCAGCCGCAGGTGGCGAGGCCGTGCGCCGGAACCCCGGCGAGGCCCGGTACGCCGCGGCGGCCGCGATCCTGGTGGCGATCGCGCTGTACGCGCTGCTGCCGAACCCGCTGATCATCGGACCCCGTCTCGCGGTACCGCTGCTGGAGCTCGTTCTCTTCATCCCGCTGCTGTTGGGCAACCCGCGCCGGATGACCCGGGAGACGGTGTTCCTCCGGTGGCTCTCGATCGCGCTGGTGGCGCTCATTGCGGCGGCCAACGGCACCGCCCTCGGGCTGCTTCTCGACGAGCTCATCAACACCAAGACGAAGGCCGGCAGCTTCCTGCTGCTCGGTGCAGCGCAGGTCTGGGTGACGAACATGATCGTGTTCGCGCTCGCGTTCTGGGAGCTCGACCGGGGTGGGCCGGTGGCCCGGACTCGTGTTCCCCGCCACCAGCTGCCGGCCGCCGACTTCCGGTTCCCGCAGGACGAGGACCACGACGCGATCGTCGAGGTGGCGAAGCGGTCGTCCGCCCGGTCGGACTGGTCGCCGGGCTTCCTGGACTACCTCTACGTCTCGGTGACCAACTCGTCGGCGTTCAGCCCCACCGACACGATGCCGCTGTCGCACCGGGCGAAGATCTTGATGGCGATCGAGTCCGTGTCGGCGATCGTGCTGTCGGTCATCGTCATCGCGCGCGGTGTCAGCCTGCTGCAGTGACGGTGCCCACGGTCAGCGACGCAGTCGCAGACCCCGTGGAGTGGCGTGGAAGCCGGCGGTCTCGAGCGCGGTGCCCAGCGGGCTGCCGCCGTCGCGGCTGAGCACCCCGACGCCGTCCGCGCGCTCCACGGTGATGCGGCCCAGGTGGCCGTCGCGGACCGCGAGGGCCAAGGCGTCGACCGCCGGCTGCAGCACGTCGGGCGCGTCGGTCCACGTGAGCAGGGTGCGCCCGCCGCGTTCGACGTAGATGGCCAGCTCGCCGTCGAGGAGCACGACGAGGGCCCCGGCCTTGCGGCCCGGCCGGTGCCCGGCGCTCCGGGCGGAGTCGGGGTCACCCCGGCCGGGCCAGGGCAGGGCGGCGCCGAACGGGTTGGCCGGGTCGGTGGCCGCGAGCACCAGGGCGCGGGACGCGTGCGGCGGCGCGAGGTCGTACGGCGAGAAAGCCGTCGCCTGCTCGTCGCGCTCGAGGGTCGACGCCGTCGCCCGCAGCCGGTCGACCGCGCCGGGCTGCGCGAACTGCGCCGCGCCGAGACCTTCGACGAAATAGCCGCGCCGGCAGCGACCGGTCTCCTCGAACGTGGCCAGCACGCGGTAGACCGCCGCGAAACCGCCGGGAGCCCGCTCGCTCATGACCGCGCCGCGGATGACCACGCCGTGCCGGTCGAGCAACCTCTCGGCGAGCGAGTGGGCCCGTCGGGTCGGGTCCGTCTCACGGACTGGCAGCGCCGCCCAGCGACCCACCGCGGTGGGCGGTCCGGTGCGTGTCGGCATGGCCGGGCGGCCGCGGCCGTAGCGTCCGCGCGGTGTGGCAGCCCGCGGCCGGTGCGCCCCGCGCCCGCCACCGGCCAGTGCGCGGGCCGGAGCGAGCGTGTCGCCGGACAGGTGCCCGCCCCAGACGAGGTCCCAGAGCGCCGCGAGCGTCTCGCGATCGTCGGTGCCACCTGCGGCATCGGAGAGCTGGCGGAAGAAGAAGGCGCCCCCGCCGGACAGCACCTCGAGCAGCGCCTCGTGCAGCGGTGTGGTGACGGCCTCGGGGTCGGGATCCGGCAGCGTCAGGGGGGCTTGGTCCGCGAGGTGCAGGGAGACCCAGCCATCGGCACCGGGCAGCGATCCGTGGCCTGCCCAGCGCACCTCACCCGCGGCACAGAGCTCGTCGAGCATGGCGGGGGAGTAGCCGGACACCCGGGCCGGAAGCACCAGCGACTCGAGCGCGGACGCGGGCACGGCGGCGCCCTGCAGCTGCTCCACGACGCGCAGCACGCCCTCGACGCCGCGCAGCCGCCCACCGACCTGCTGCCAGGCCGGCAGGAAGGTGCCCAGGGCGGCCGGCGGCACCGGCTCGACGTCCTTGCGCAGCGCGGCCAGCGCACGGCGGCGCAGCGTGCGCAGCACCTCGGCGTCACACCACTCGGTGCCCGCGCCGCCGGGCAGGAACTCGCCCTGGACCACCCGGCCGTTCGCCGCCAACCGGTCGAGTGCCTGCCCGACCACGGCCGGGCCGAGGCCGAGCCGCTCGGCCAGGGCTGCGACGGTGAACGGCACGTGCGTGCGGGCAAAGCGGGCGACGAGGTCACCCATCGGGTCGCGGACCGGCTCGAGGAACGCGTCGGGCACTCCGACGGGGAGCGGGGTGCCGAGCGCGTCGCGCAGCCGGCCGGCGTCCTCGACGGCGGCCCAGCGCTCCTCACCGGCGACCCGCACCCGGATCGCCCGGCGTGCCTCCTCGAGATCGGCGAGCCAGGCCGCGGTCGCGCCGCGCTCGATCGCCTCGGCGGTGCTGACCGGGCCGAGGATCCGCAGCAGGTCGGCGACCCCTTCCGGTTCGCGAGCACGTCGCTCGTCGGAGAGCCGTTGCAGGTCACGCTCGAGCGCCGTGACGGTGCCGGGGTCGAGCAGCTCGCGCAGCGCGCCGTAGCCCTGCTGGCCCAGCAGCTCGGCCAGCAAGGTGGAGTCGAGGGCCAGCGCCTGGGCGCGGCGCTCGGCCAGCGGCGAGTCGCCCTCGTAGAGGAACTGCGCGACGTAGCCGAACAGCAGCGACCGGGCGAACGGTGAGGGCTCGGGGGTCTCCACCTCGACGAACTGCACGCGCCGCTCCTCGACGTCACGCATCAGCGCCACCAGGCCGGGGACGTCGAAGACGTCCTGCAGGCACTCGCGCATCGTCTCGAGCACGACCGGGAACGAGCCGTAGTCGCTGGCCACCGACAGCAGCTGTGCCGACCGCTGACGCTGCTGCCACAGCGGAGTACGCCGGCCCGGGTCGCGGCGGGGCAGCAGCAGCGCGCGGGCCGCGCACTCGCGGAACCGCGCCGCGAACAGGGCCGATCCGCCGACCTCGGCCGTCACCCGCTCCTCGATCTCGTCGGCCGCGAAGACCGCCACGTCGCCCTGCGGCGGGACACCGTCGTTGACGGAGCTGTCGTCGGTGAACTCGGTGTCGGGCAGGCGCAGCACGATGCCGTCGTCGGCGTGCATCGCCTGTACGTCGACGCCGTACCTCTCCCGCAGCCGCGCCGACACGGCCAGTGCCCACGGTGCGTGCACCTGCGCGCCGAAGGGTGAGTGGATGGCGATGCGCCAGTCGCCGAGCTCGTCGCGGAACCGCTCGATCACGATCGTGCGGTCGTCGGGCAGGTGACCGGTGGCCTCGCGCTGCTCCGCGAGGTAGCCCACCAGGTTGTCGGCCGCCCATGCGTCGAGCCCGGACGCCATCACGCGGGCACGTGCCTTGGCCGGGGAGAGCCCACCGATCTCCCGGACGAACGCCCCCAGGGCGCGGCCGAGCTCGACGGGCCGCCCGGGGGCATCGCCCTTCCAGAAGGGCAGCCGGCCGGGCTGGCCAGGTGCCGGTGAGACGAGCACCCGGTCGTGGGTGATGTCCTCGATGCGCCAGGCAGTCGAGCCGAGAGTGAAGACGTCGCCGACCCGCGACTCGTAGACCATCTCCTCGTCGAGCTCGCCGACCCGGGAGGACTTCTCACCCACCAGGAAAACTCCGAACAGGCCCCGGTCAGGGATGGTGCCGCCGCTGGTGACCGCCAGCCGCTGGGCGCCGGGCCGTCCGGTCAACGTCCCGGCGACGCGGTCCCAGACAAGCCGTGGGCGCAGCTCGGCGAACTCGTCGGAGGGGTAACGGCCGGACAGCATGTCGAGCACCGACTCGAAGGCGGAGCGCGGCAGCCCGGAGTACGGCGCCGCGCGGCGCACGACGTCGTACACCTCCTCGACGTCCCACTGGTCGAGCGCCACCATCGCGACGACCTGCTGCGCGAGCACGTCGAGCGGGTTGCGCGGGTAACGGAGCGCCTCGATCTCGCCGCCGCGCATCCGCTCGGCCACGACGGCGCTCTGCACGAGATCGCCGCGGTACTTGGGGAAGATCACGCCGCGCGAGACGGCGCCCACCTGGTGGCCGGCCCGGCCGACGCGCTGCAACCCGCTGGCCACCGAGGGCGGGGACTCGACCTGGATGACCAGGTCGACCGCCCCCATGTCGATGCCGAGCTCGAGCGAGGAGGTGGCCACGACGGCGGGCAGTCGGCCGGCCTTCAACGCCTCTTCGATCTCGCTGCGTTGCTCCTTGGAGACAGAGCCGTGGTGCGCCCGGGCGATCTCACTGCTCACGCCGCGGGAGGTGCCCGATTGGGCCATCAGCGCAGCCGGCTGCAGCGACCCCGGATCGGGCAGCTCCTCGCCCTGTTCGCGCTCCCAGGCGATCTCGTTGAGCCGGGCGCAGAGCCGCTCGGCGAGCCTCCGGGAGTTCGCGAACACGATGGTCGACCGGTGGGCCTGGACGAGATCGACGATGCGCTCCTCGACGTGCGGCCAGATCGAGGTGCGCTGCACCTCGCCCGCGGCCGAGCCACTCACCTCCCCGGTGGACTGACCCAGGACGCTCATGTCCTCCACGGGGACGACGACCTCGAGCTCGACCGTCTTGGCCGACGGCGGCTGGACGACGGTGACCTCACGCGACCCGCCGAGGAAGCGGGCAACCTCCTCGACCGGGCGGACGGTTGCGGAGAGCCCGATGCGCTGCGCCGGTGCGTCGAGCAGCGAGTCCAGCCGCTCGAGCGACAGGGCGAGGTGGGCCCCGCGCTTGGTGCCCGCCACGGCGTGCACCTCGTCGACGATGACCGTCTCGACCCCCCGCAACGACTCGCGCGCCTGCGACGTGAGCAAGAGGAACAGCGACTCGGGCGTGGTGATCAGGATGTCGGGGGGCGTGCGGCCGAACCGGCGCCGCTCGTCGGCGGGCGTGTCGCCCGAGCGGGTCGCGACGGTGAGGTCCGGCTCCGGCAGCCCCAGCCGGGTGGCGGCGTGCCGGATGCCGGTCAGCGGAGCACGCAGGTTGCGCTCGACGTCGACCGCCAGCGCCTTCATCGGCGAGATGTACAGAACGCGGCACCGGCGCTGTGCCTGCTCGGGCCGCGGCGTGCTCGCGAGCCGGTCGATCGACCACAGGAAGGCCGCGAGCGTCTTGCCGGAGCCGGTAGGTGCCACCACCAGGGCGTTGTCGCCGCCGCCGATGGCCTGCCAGGCGCCGACCTGGGCGGCGGTGGGCGCGTGGAAGGACCCCTCGAACCACGCGCGAGTGGCGGGGGAGAAGGCGGCGACGGGATCGGGCACGCTCACCACTCCATTCTGACCGCCGGGTGTGACAAGGCCGGGCCCGCTGCTTGCGCCGAGCGCGAAAGCGCTCCGCGCTGGATGTCGGTGCTCAGCGTCGGGGCGAAATGGGGAGGAATGTTGTCGGGGGTCCGGCCTAGGGTTGTTCGAGTGTCCGCCGACCTCCCGCTGATCCATGCCCGGGGGCTGGTGAAGCGCTTCGGGGGCTTCACTGCCGTCGACGGCATCGACGTCGACGTCCACCGTGGCGAGGCGTTCGGGTTCCTCGGGCCCAACGGGGCCGGCAAGTCCTCCACGATGCGCATGATCGGCTGTGTGTCGCCGGTCACCGAGGGTCTGCTGCGGGTGCTCGGCCTCGACCCGCAGACCGAGGGGCCGCGCATCCGTGGGCGGCTGGGCGTGGTCCCGCAGGAGGACACCCTCGATGCCGAGCTCACCGTGCGGGAGAACCTGCTGGTCTACGGCCGCTACTTCGGCCTGCCCCGGGCGGTGATCGCCGAGCGCGCCGACCGGCTCCTCGAGTTCGTGCAGCTGTCCGAGCGCGGTGCCAGCAAGGTCGAGCCGCTGTCGGGCGGCATGAAGCGCCGGCTGACCATCGCCCGCTCCTTGATCAACGAGCCCGACCTGCTGCTGCTCGACGAGCCGACGACGGGGCTCGACCCACAGGCCCGGCACGTCCTGTGGGACCGGTTGTTCCGGCTCAAGCAGCAGGGCGTCACGCTCGTCCTCACCACGCACTACATGGACGAGGCCGAGCAGCTGTGCGACCGGCTGGTGGTCATGGATGCCGGCCGCATCGCCGCCGAGGGCTCACCGCAGCAGCTGATCCGCGAGTGGTCGACCCGCGAGGTCGTCGAGCTGCGCTTCCCGCCGGGCGAGAACGAGCCGGCCGGCGAGAAGATCGAGGCGCTGGTGGCCGCGGGTGAGCTGGGCTCGCTGGTGCAGCGGGTCGAGGTGCTGCCCGACCGCGTGCTCCTGTACTCCGACGACGGTGACGAGGCCGGCGCCGTGATCCACCGCAGGGGCATCGTGGCGACCTCGGTGCTGGTGCGCCGTTCCACGCTCGAAGACGTGTTCCTGCGCCTGACCGGCCGCACGTTGGTCGACTGATGTCCGAGAACTTCAGCCGTACGACGGGGGCGGCGCCCGTCGTCGTACCTCCCGCGCCGTCCACGATCGCGATGGTCGGACGGGCCCTTGCCTACTGGTTGGCGCAGTACCGGCGCACTTACCGCGGCACCGTGTTCACCACGTTCCTCGAGCCGCTCGGCTTCCTCGCGGCCATCGGTCTCGGGCTGGGGACGCTGGTCGACAACGGCAGCGGACCGGCCGACCTGGCGGGCGTGGGCTACCTCGCGTTCATCGCCCCCGGACTGCTCGCGGCGACCGCGATGCAGGCGGCAGCGTTCGAGTCGACCTATCCCGTCATGGGCTCCATCAAGTGGCACCGCACCTATCACGCGCAGCTCGCCACGCCACTGCGCGTCGTCGATCTGCTGGCCGGCCATCTGCTGTTCGTCCTGCTGCGCCTGGTCATCAGCGTGACGGTCTTCCTCGGCGTGATGGCCGCGTTCGGGGCGATCGGCTCGTCGTGGGCGGTGCTCGCGCTGCCCGTCGCTGTGCTCACCGGCATGGCGCACGCGACGCCGATCTTCGCGTTCGCCGCCGCGCAGGAGAACGACGCGGGCTTTGCGATGCTGTTCCGCTTCGGCATCGTGCCGATGTTCCTGTTCTCCGGCACGTTCTTCCCGGTGTCGCAGCTGCCCGACATCCTCCAGCCGGTCGCCTGGGTGACGCCGCTCTGGCACGGCGTCTCGCTCTGCCGCGACCTGTCTCTGGGTCATCCGCATCTTGGCAGCGCGCTGCTGCACCTGGCCGTGCCCGCCGTCTGGACCGTGGCCGGGTTCCTCCTCGCCCGACGCGTCTTCCACCGACGGCTGGTGACCTGATGACGGCACAGACGCTGCCGCTGCGCGTCGCGCCTCCGGGCCTGGGCCGCCGACTGCTCGGCACCGGCCGCGGCCGCTACGTCATCGAGCGCAACGCGCGGGTCTACCGGGCGAGCTGGCTGGTGCTGCTCTCCGGCCTGTTCGAGCCGCTGTTCTACCTGTTCTCGGTCGGGGTCGGCGTCGCTCAGCTCGTGGGTGACATCGAGCTGCCCGGCGGACGGCTGGTGACCTACACCGCGTTCATCGCGCCCGCCATGCTGGCGTCGAGCGCCATGAACGGCGCGCTCTACGACGCGACGTTCAACATCTTCTTCAAGCTCAAGTACGCCAAGCTCTACGACTCGGTGCTGGCCACTCCGGTGACGGCGACCGACATCGCGGCCGGAGAGATCGGCTGGGCGCTGATGCGCGGCTCGTTCTACTCCACGACGTTCTTCCTCGTGATGCTCGTGATGGGCCTGGTGAGCTCGTGGTGGGCGGTGCTCGTGCTGCCGGCGACGGTCCTGATCGGCTTCGCCTTCGCGGCCGTCGGCATGGCGTGCACGACGTTCATGCGCAGCTGGCAGGACTTCGAGTTCGTCACGTTGGCGACGCTGCCGATGTTCCTGTTCTCGGCCACGTTCTACCCGCTCTCGGTCTATCCGGAGTCGTTGCAGAGGCTCGTCCAGCTATCGCCGCTCTACCACGCCGCCGCGCTCGTGCGTGAGCTCACCCTCGGTGCGGTCGGCTGGACATCGGTCGTGCACGCCGTGGTGCTGCTCGCGCTCGGGCTGCTGGGAGCGGCCGTCACCGGCGGACGGCTGGAGAAGCTCCTGCTGACCTAGCTGGCTCGCCGCGGGCAGGGTCGTGGAGACTGTCGGTCTCGACGACACGACGGGGAGCCGACCACCGTGACGACAGGCATGACCAGCCGGGCCGACCGTCCCGCTGCGGGCTCGCGGGTCGACCGCTCCGGACTCGACGAGGCCGACCGGGTCGCCCTCGAGGGTGCGCTGCGGGCCGCGGTGCGGGGCGACGTCAGCTTCGACGCCGGGACCCGCGCCGTCTACGCCAGTGACTCGTCCAACTACCACCAGGTACCGCTGGGCGTCGTCTTCCCGCGCGACCACGACGATGTCGAGACGGTGCTGCGCATCTGCGCGGAGCACGATGCGCCGGTGCTCGGCCGTGGCGCGGGCACGAGCCTGGCCGGACAGGGCTGCAACGTCGCGGTCGTGGTCGACGTGAGCCGCTACCTGACGCGCATCATCGACATCGACGTCGAGGCGGGCACGGCGCGGGTCGAAGCAGGCGTCGTACTCGACGACCTGCGGCGCGCCACCGAGGAGCACGGCCTGACGTTCGGACCCGACCCCGCCACGCACGCCTGGTGCACGATCGGCGGGATGATCGGCAACAACTCGTGCGGCACGCACGCCTTGTTCGCCGGCAAGACGGTCGACAACGTCGAGCAGCTGCGGGTGGTGCTCTACGGCGGCGAGACGCTCGAGGTCGGTTCGTACGACGACGGGGGCTACGCCAAGGCGGTTGCTGCGGGGCAGACCGCGGGCCGCGTCCTCGGCGGTGCCCGCGAGATCGCGCGGCGCTACGCCGACCTCGTGCGCGAGCAGTTCCCCGACATCCCACGGCGGGTCAGCGGTTACAACCTCGACGAGCTGTTGCCGGAGAAGGGATTCCACGTCGCCCGGGCACTCGTCGGGACCGAGTCGACCTGCGTCGTCGTGACCGAGGCGACGCTGCGTCTCGTCCGCAGCCCTGCCCACCGCCGGCTGATCGTGCTCGGCTATCCCGACATCATGGTTGCGGCCGACGCGGTGCCGTCCCTGCTGACGCACCCGCTGCTCGGGCTCGAGGGTTTCGACGTCGGCCTGACCGACCAGATGCTCGCGCGCAACGTCAACGTCGAGCACCTCGAGCTCCTGCCGGAGGGCAAGGGGTGGCTGCTGCTGGAGGTCGGCCACGACGACCCGGCCCTCGCCGACGAGCACGCCCAGTCGGTGATCGACGCACTCCCGGCGGACGTCACCTGGCGGCGCTACGACGACGCGATGAGCCAGCGTCGGGTCTGGCTGGTCCGGGAGTCCGGCCTCGGCGCAACAGCGATCCGGGCCGACGGGCAGCACAACCTCGAGGGCTGGGAGGACGCGGCGGTCGCCCCCGAGCAGCTGGGTGCCTACCTGCGAGCCGTCCGTGATCTCTGGGCGGAGTACGGCTACTCGGGCGCGTGGTACGGCCACTTCGGCCAGGGCTGCGTGCACACCCGCAACAACTTCGACCTGCACACGATCGAGGGCCTGGCGGCCTACCGGTCCTTCGTCGAGCGGGCCGCGGACCTCGTCGTGTCGATGGGTGGCTCGCTGTCGGGGGAGCACGGTGACGGGCAGTCGCGCGGCGAGCTGCTCGAGCGCATGTACGGCCCGGAGCTCATCACCGCCTTCCAGCAGTTCAAGGCGCTCTTCGACCCCCGCGGCCGGATGAACCCCGGCAAGGTCGTGGACCCCTTCCCGCTGGACACGAACCTTCGCTTCGGCCCGGACTATGACCGGGACAGCCCGCTGCAGCCGTCGTACTTCTCGTTCCTCGACGACGGGGGGAGCATGCAGCGAGCGGCCGAACGCTGTGTGGGAGTGGGGCGGTGCCGACGCGACGACATCGGCACCATGTGCCCGTCGTACCGCGTGACGCGCGACGAGCGGCACTCGACGCGCGGGCGCGCGAAGCTGCTCGTGGAGATGTTCCAGGGAGGTGTCACGCAACGGTCCTGGCGCAACGACGACGTGCGAGAGGCGCTGGACCTGTGCCTGTCCTGCAAGGGCTGCACCGTCGACTGTCCGACGCACGTCGACATGGCCACCTACAAGGCCGAGTTCCTCTCGCACTACTACGAGCGTCGGCTGCGGCCCGCGGTCATGTACGCGCTCGGGCTGATCCCCTGGGCGGCGCTAGTCGGGACGCGCGCTCCGCGGTTGACCAACGCCGTGCTGCGCTCCGGCGGCCCGGGCCGGCTGCTCCGGCGCGCCGCGGGGGTGACGACCGAGCGACCGCCGCCCGTGTTCGCTTCGCGCTCGTTGCGACGTCGCGCCGCTGCCACCGCTCGCCGTGGGCGGACCGACGCCACGGTCGTGGTCTGGCCGGACACGTTCACCGACGCGTTCCGACCGGACACGGGGGAGCGGCTCATCGAGGTGCTCGATGCGCTCGGTGAGAAGGTGGCGCTGCCTGACGGCTGGGGCTGTTGTGCGCGTCCGCTCTACGACATGGGCATGCTCAAGCTGGCGCGGCGGACGTTGTCCGGGGTGCTCGACGTGCTCGAGCCCTACCTCGCCGCCGGCGTACCCGTCGTCGTGCCCGAGCCGAGCTGCCTTGCGTCGTTCCGTGACGAGCTGCCGGCGCTGTTGTCGGCAGACCCGCGCGCACAACAGCTCGCGAACCTCGCGCGCAGCCCTGCCGAGCAGCTGCTGGCGATGCCGGCTTTCACCGAGCGGTTCGCTGCCGCGGCGCCGTCGTACGGACGTTACGGCAACGCGGTTGTCCATCCGCACTGTCATGCGCGCGCGGCGGGCACGACCGCGGCGGACCGCGACGTCCTCGAGCTGCTGGGGTACGACGCCACGGTCCTGGACGCCGGATGCTGCGGCCTCGCCGGGTCGTTCGGCTTCAACGCGTCGCACGAGTCGCTCTCGCGGCAGATCGGCAACGATCAGTGGCTGCCGCGGGTGCGTGAAGCCGCCACGGACGCGACACTCGTCATCGACGGGTTCAGCTGTGTGCTGCAGGCGCAGCACCTCGGGGGCCCGGAATCTGACACGCTCGTCGACCTCGTCCACCAGCGACTGGACGACCCGGTGACTCTTAGGACGCAGTGACGAGGACCAACGACCGCGGAGGTGGCCTGCTATGACCCTGTCCCGTGACGCACGCCGACGGACGGCGCGCGGTGTGGTGGTGGCGAGCGCGGCCGTGGCGGCAGTGCTCGGCTCCGTCGGCTCGCTGTCGCCTGCGGCCGTGGCGCACGAGCGCCATGGCCACGCGACGCGGTTGGCGTTCCGCGGGGAGGCGGCGCTGCCAGCGGGAGCAACCTTCGCGGGTACGACGGTGGGCGGCCTGTCCAGCATCACCTACGACCGGCGGCGTGACGTCTACTACGCCCTCTCGGACGATCAGGTGGGTGCTCGCTTCTACACGTTGCGGATCGACGTCGCCGACGGGGCGTTGCAGCCGGGCGACGTCACGGTTCTTGGCGTGACCACGCTGCGCGGACCGGACGGCCAGCCGTTCCCCGCCGGCTCACTCGACCCGGAAGGCCTGGCGCTCACGAAGCGGCGCACGCTGATCGTCACCACCGAGGGCTTTGCCTTGCCCGGCAAGCAGATCGCGCCGTTCATCCGCGAGTTCAACCTCGACGGCTCGCCGATCCGCGACTTCGCCGTACCCAGCGCGTTCGAGCCGGTCGTCGACAGCCACGGTGTACGCAACAACCTCGGGCTCGAGAGCGCCGCGGTCACGCCCGACGGGCGGTCGCTGTTCACCGGCGGCGAGAACGCACTGGTGCAGGACGGTCCCGCCGCCTCGTTGACCAGCGGCAGTCGGTCGCGGCTGCTGCGCTACGACGTCCGGAGCGGGCAGTTGCAGCGGCAGTACGTCTACGACAACGCGCCGGTCGTGAAGCCGCCGTCGCCAGCCGGTGCGTTCACCGTCAGCGGGCTCGTCGAGCTACTGCCCTTCGACAGGTTGCGCCTGCTGTCGATGGAGCGGTCGTTCTCGGTCGGGGCTGGGAACAGCATCAAGCTGTACGACGTGAGCCTGTACGGCGCCACCGACGTGGGGCCGGTCGACGACCTCCAAGCCGTCCCGGGGCTCCGGCCCGTGCGCAAGCGGCTGGCCTTCGACCTCGCCACCCTGGGTCTGACGTTGGACAACCTGGAGGGCATGACCCTCGGGCCGCGGCTGCGCGGCGGGAAGCGCGCCCTGGTCATCGCCAGCGACAACAACTTCATGCCGGGGCAGGTCAGCCAGTTCCTGCTGTTCTCGGTCGAAGCAGGTCGAGGGCACCGCGACTAGCTGTGCGCTGCGGTCTCCCCGGCGGCTGAGACTGGCAGCCGCCGGCAAGTTCGCCGTCTGCGGGCGCAGGTGCGAGTGGACTCCACTGGCTTCCCGGACGTCGCGATCAACGGACGGGCGTCGGGTCCGCCGTCGCACTGACGGATACTCGGTGGGTGCGACTGACGGACTTCTGGGAGCGGATGCGTCTCGTCTTCGGCCCCCATGCCGACTCGCTGGCCAAGAACCACGTGCTCAGCCAGCTGGGGAACCGCACCGTCGAGCAGGCGCTCGCCGACGGGGAACCCACCAGGAATGTCTGGCGCGGGGTCTGCGAGGGACTCGAGGTCCCGCCGCAGCATCGCTAGAGACCGCCGAGCCCCCAGCGCAGCGCGGAGTCACGGTTGGGGTCGGTCTCGGCCAAGGGCACCTGCGGCTCGTCCCGCGAGGTCGTCATGTCCTCGACGCGCGTGCGCGCCGGCAGCCGGCGGAACCGGTCCTCGCCCGCCGCGGCTGCCTCGGCCAGCCTCGTGCTGTCCGCCTCCTTGTCGGCCGGATCCTTGTCGGCCGGATTCTTGTCGGGGCGACCACGCCTGCCTGCTCGCATGCCATGAGTGTGCCCCACCGGCCGCACCGGCCCACGCCGCTCGGAAGGGCCTCGAGTCCGTGCGCCGAGGCCCGGCGTGTCGAGAGCGGGATCGAACACCTGTTCGGTAATGTCCACAGGGTCGCGGCATCCACAGATGCGCGTCCGGCCCGCAGTTCTGTCGGGGGCTGGCCGTAGGTTTTCGGTCGTGACGAAGAAAGCAACGCAAACCGCCCGCCGATCAACTCCTTCCGCGAACGGGATGGCAGCCATGGCTCCTGCACAAGACCGCGACAAGGCGCTCGACGCAGCCCTCGCCCAGATCGACCGACAGTTCGGCAAGGGGTCCGTGATGCGCCTCGGCGACGACGTCCGGGCGCCCATCGAGGTCATTCCGACCGGGTCGATCGCCCTCGACATCGCCCTGGGCATCGGCGGCCTGCCGCGCGGGCGCGTCGTCGAGATCTACGGCCCGGAGTCCTCCGGCAAGACGACGGTGGCGCTGCACGCCATCGCCAACGCCCAGAAGGCGGGCGGCATCGCGGCGTTCATCGACGCCGAGCACGCCCTGGACCCCACCTATGCGCAAAAGCTCGGCGTCGACACCGATGCACTGCTGGTCTCCCAACCCGACACCGGTGAGCAGGCGCTCGAGATCGCCGACATGCTGATCCGCTCCAACGCGCTCGACGTCATCGTCATCGACTCGGTCGCGGCGCTGGTGCCGCGCGCCGAGATCGAGGGCGAGATGGGTGACAGCCACGTGGGACTGCAGGCCCGGCTGATGAGCCAGGCGCTGCGCAAGCTCACCGGTGCCCTGAACACCTCCAAGACGACGGCCATCTTCATCAACCAGCTGCGCGAGAAGATCGGCGTGATGTTCGGCAGCCCCGAGACCACCTCCGGCGGAAAGGCGCTGAAGTTCTACGCCTCGATACGCCTCGACGTGCGACGCATCGAGACCCTCAAGGACGGCCAGGAGGCCGTCGGCAACCGGGTCCGGGTCAAGGTGGTCAAGAACAAGATGTCTCCACCGTTCCGGCAGGCCGAGATGGACCTCATGTTCGGTTCCGGCATCAGCCGCGAAGGTGGCCTCATCGACGTCGGTGTCGAGGAGGGCTTCGTGCGCAAGTCGGGAGCTTGGTACACCTACGAGGGCGACCAGCTCGGCCAGGGCAAGGAGAACGCGCGGGCGTTCCTGCGCGACAATCCCGACCTCACGGACGAGCTCGAGAAGAAGATCAAGGAGAAGCTCGGCATCGGTGCGCAGCTCGACGCGCCCGCAGATGAGCCGGCCCCGCCCATCAAGCCCGCCGACCTCTGACCGGATGCTGCCGACGGGACTGGCGTCCACAGACTCGAGCCAGCCGATGACCCGACGTCCCGCACCCGGACACCGGAGCAGTCGACGTGGCTCGGGGAGTCGGGGAGGGCCGCCGCGACACGACGTCCCTGCGGCCCTTCCTGACCGACCGCAGCAGGACCGGGAGCTGGACGGGCGAGTGGACGGGCGACTGGACGGGCCGACGCCCGCCAGCAGCGCCGACGAGGTGCCCGAGGCAGATCCGGTGTCGGTGGCGCGCTCGATCGTGCTGCGCAGGCTGACGGCGGCGCCCCGGACCCGGGCCCAGCTGGCCGACGACCTCCGGCGGCGGGCCGTGCCCGACGACGTGGCCGAGCAGGTCCTCGACCGGTTCACCGAGGTGGGCCTGATCGATGACCAGGCCTTCGCGAGCGCCTGGGTTCGGTCGCGCCACGCGTCGCGTGGCCTGTCGCGGCGAGCGCTGGCCCGCGAGCTGCGGCAGAAGGGGGTGGACGACGAGCTGGCCGCCGCCGCACTCGACAGCCTCGACGAGGACGACGAGCGGGCTGCTGCGCAGGCCCTGGTCGCCAAGCGGCTTGCCGCCCTGCGCGGGCACGATGCGCAGGTGCAGATCCGCCGGCTGGTCGCGATGCTCGCCCGCAAGGGCTATTCCGGTGCGGTCGCCATGCAGGTGGTGCGGACCGCGGTGGCCGAGCAGGCCGCGTCGGGGAGCGCCGCAGACGTCGAGCCGGACTTCTCGCCCGGCCTCTCGCGTTCCTTGACCGACCTGTGACCTCGCCCTAATCTCCGAACAAGAGCAGGATTCACTCCGCAACCGCGGGTCCGCGATAGAACCGAACCAGACGACACCTATACCCGACATTTTCGCCGGTATCTGCTCAGCGGTCGGCGCAGGCGAGATCGCCGGTCGCCGGAGGCATCGGCGAAGCCGCTGTGGTGCCGCCCGGTTCGTGCACCCCTGCAAGGGGGACGCTGCGGGCCCGGGCGCCGCGACGTGACTCTCCTGCTGGCTGCCCGCAACGGCGGCCGCTGGAAGGAGGGTGGCTCATGGACGACGTCCTCGTCCTGGTCGGGGTCGCCCTGCTGTGGGTCGTCACCATCGCGGTCGCGCTGACGGTGCGGTCCCTCCGCCGCGAGCGGGCGCCCCAGCCGGCAGTGGTCACACCGACGGCACCGGGATCGGCGACGGCGGTGCAACCGGCGACGGCACCCACACCGGCCACGTCAGCGCCCAGCCCAGACACGTCAGCGCCCAGCCCAGACACGTCAGCACCCAGCCCAGACACGTCAGCACCCGACCCCGCCACCTCCGCAGCCACCTCGCCAGCTGCCGACCCCCACGTCTCCCAGACCTCCTCGGGATCAGCCGATGCGCTGGCGTTGCATCAGGTCCGTGCGGAGCTCGAGGCGGAGTTCCGGGCGATCCGTGAGGACATCCGCGTGCAGCGCCTCGACCTCGAGCGTCGCGAGAACCGGCTGACCGAGCGCGAGGAGCGGCTCGACGCCGAGTCCAGGCACCACGAGCAACGAGCCCGCCAGCTCGCCGATCAGCACGCCGAGCTGGACTCACGCCAGGCCGAGCTCAATGCACGCCGGGACCAGCTGACCGATCTGGAACGGGAACGCACGCTGGTGCTGGAGCGCACCGCCGGCCTCACCGCCGAGGACGCGCGCTCCGAACTCGTCGCGACGATCGAGAACCAGGCGCGACGCGACGCCGCCCTCATCACTCGCGACATCGAGCGCGAGGCGCAGGTCGAGGGCGAGCTGCGCGCCCGGCGGATCATCACCGGGGCGATCCAACGGCTCGCGACCGAGCAGACCACCGAGTCCGTCGTGTCGGTGATGCACCTGCCGAGCGACGACATGAAAGGCCGGATCATCGGTCGCGAGGGCCGCAACATCCGCACCTTCGAGTCCGTGACCGGGGTCAACCTGATCATCGACGACACACCCGAGGCCGTGCTGCTCTCGTGCTTCGACCCGGTACGCCGCGAGGTGGCCCGGCTCGCCCTGGAGGCGTTGGTCCTCGACGGGCGCATCCACCCGCAGCGCATCGAGGACGCCTACGAGAAGGCTCGTGGCGAGGTCGAGGCCTTGTGCGTGCGGGCCGGCGCCGACGCGCTGGTCGACGTCGGCATCACGCGGATGCACCCCGAGCTGGTCGCCATGCTCGGACGGTTGCGCTACCGCACGTCGTACGGCCAGAACGTCCTCAAGCACCTGCTCGAGTCGGCGCACATCGCCGGCATGATGGCCAGCGAGCTGGGCCTCGACCCTTCCCTCATGCGCCGCTGCGCGCTGCTGCACGACATCGGCAAGGCACTGACCCACGAGGTCGAGGGCTCGCACGCGATCATCGGCGCCGAGCTTGCCCGAAAGTACGGCGAGAACGACGACGTCGTGCACGCCATCGAGGCGCATCACAACGAGGTCGAGCCGCACACCCTCGAGGCGGTGCTCACGCAGGCCGCCGATGCCATCAGCGGCGGACGGCCCGGCGCGCGACGCGAGTCGCTCGAGGCCTACGTCAAGCGCCTGGAGCGGCTGGAGGAGATCGCCAGCTCGTACGACGGCGTGGAGAAGGTCTTCGCGATGCAGGCCGGTCGCGAGGTCCGCGTGATGGTGCTGCCCGACGCGGTCGACGACATCCAGGCACAGGTGATCGCTCGTGAGATCGCCAAGCAGGTGGAGCACGAGCTGACCTATCCCGGTCAGATCCGGGTCACGGTCGTACGCGAGTCTCGGGCCACCGAGGTGGCGCGCTAGAGGAGGGGCCGGATCAGCTGACTTCGTTCAGCCTGCCGGTCGCGACGTCGAACACGAAGCCGCGCACGGCGTCGGTCCTGGGGATGAACGGGCTCGCCTTGATGCGCGCGATCGACTGCAGCACGTCCTCGGCAGGGTCGGCGAACGCCTCGGCGGCCCACTCGGGCTTGATGCCGGTCTCTTTCTGGATGCCGGCCTTGAACTCGTCGTCGGTGAAGGTCAGCATGCCGCAGTCGGTGTGGTGGATGAGGATGATCTCGACGGTCCCGAGCAGCCGCTGGCTGATGGCGAGCGACCGGATCTCGTCGTCGGTCACGACGCCGCCGGCGTTGCGGATGACGTGCGCATCGCCCTCCTGCAGGCCCAGCGCGCCATAGACGTTGAGCCGCGCATCCATGCAGGCGACGATGGCGACGTGCTTGGCGGGCGGTAGCGGGAGGGGCCCCTGGAACTCCGCCGCGTAGCGCTGGTTGTTGGCGAGAAGCTCATCCGTGATCGTCATACCGCCGATCCCACCCGGGATCTCCGAGGTTGTCAAGCGTCCTACTAGAGTTCTCGCACTTCGGTCCGGACCTCGAGCAGCTTCCGCGCTCCCGCGCAGCGGCACGCCGGCCGCGTCGTACCCTTGGCCGGTCATGACTGCGCGCACCTACGAGGTCCGCACCTACGGGTGCCAGATGAACGTCCACGACTCCGAGCGGCTCTCGGGCCTGCTGGAGAACGCGGGCTACGTCCGCGCCCCCGACGCCGAGCTGGCCGACGTGGTGGTCTTCAACACCTGCGCGGTGCGCGAGAACGCCGACAACCGTCTCTACGGCAACCTCGGCCACCTGGCGCCGGCGAAGAAGGCGCACCCGGCCATGCAGATCGCGGTCGGTGGCTGTCTCGCCCAGAAGGATCGCGGCGAGATCATCCGACGTGCACCGTGGGTCGACGTCGTGTTCGGCACCCACAACATCGGGTCGTTGCCGGCGTTGCTCGAGCGCGCCCGGCACAACGACGAGGCGCAGGTCGAGATCCTCGAGTCGCTCGAGGTCTTCCCGTCGACGTTGCCGACGCGGCGCGAGTCGCCGTACGCCGCCTGGGTCTCGATCAGCGTCGGCTGCAACAACACCTGCACGTTCTGCATCGTGCCCGCGCTGCGCGGCACCGAGAAGGACCGCCGCCCCGGTGACGTGCTGGCCGAGGTCGAGGCCCTCGTGGCGGAGGGCGTGCTCGAGGTGACGCTGCTCGGGCAGAACGTGAACTCCTACGGCGTGGAGTTCGGCGACCGTCAGGCGTTCGGCAAGCTGCTTCGGGCGTGCGGCGGGATCGACGGGCTGGAGCGGGTGCGTTTCACCTCGCCGCACCCCAAGGACTTCACCGACGACGTCATCGCCGCCATGTCCGAGACGCCCAACGTCATGCATTCGCTGCACATGCCTCTGCAGTCCGGTTCGGACGTCGTCCTGAGGGCGATGCGGCGGTCCTATCGGCAGGAGCGCTACCTCGGCATCATCGACCGCGTACGAGCGGCGATGCCCGACGCGGCCATCACGACCGACATCATCGTCGGCTTCCCGGGCGAGACCGAGGACGACTTCGCGCAGACCCTGGAGGTCGTGCGCGCCGCTCGTTTCGCGGGCGCCTTCACGTTCCAGTACTCACCGCGGCCCGGGACGCCCGCCGCGCAGATGGACGGGCAGGTGCCCAAGCAGGTGGTGCAGGAGCGGTACGAGCGACTCGCGGCACTGCAGGACGACATCGCCTGGGCGGAGAACATGTCCCAGGTCGGTCGGGTCCTGGACGTGCTCGTCGCCGAGGGCGAGGGCCGCAAGGACGGTGCCACGCATCGACTCTCCGGGCGAGCCCCCGACAACCGCCTGGTGCACTTCTCGCTGCCGGCAGACGCGGCGCCGCCTCGACCCGGGGACGTCGTCACGGTCGAGGTGACCTACGCCGCGCCGCACCACCTGGTGGCCGACGGCGCGTACGGCGGGGTGCGCCGGACCCGCGCGGGTGACGCGTGGGAGCTGCGCTCGGGACGAGCGCCTGACGTGCCCGCCGCCGGGGTGCTGCTCGGGATGCCGACGGTCGGAGCCCCGAGCGTCGGCTCTGCTGCTGACGCCTGCGGCTGAACAAGGGGCCGGTTGACAACGAGCGAGGCGAGCGACCCGGCACCACCCGACTGGGCAGCACCGTGACGCTCGCCTCGCGGCCGCGCTGAGGTTAGCGGGACCTAGTCGTCGTTGTTGCCGCCGCCTTGGTCGGCGGTCCCGTCGTCGCCGTCGCCGTCATTGCCGCTGTTGGTGCCGTGGTCATCGCCATTGTCATCGCCGCTGTCGTCGCCACTCTTGCGCTCGTCAGCGTTCCCGCGACCGGAGTTGTCGTCGTTCGCGTCGCTGTTGTTCCGGTCGTCAGCGTTCCCGTGACCGGAGTTGTCGTCGCTGGCGCTGGCGTTCCCGGGGCCGGAGCTGTCGTCGTTCGCGTCGTCGTCGTTGCCGCGACCGGAGCTGTCGTCGCTGGCGCTGGGGTTGCTCATGGGGACCTGAGCGACGGCGGCCCTGTCGCCGCGGCCCTGGTCGGCGGTGCCGTCGTCGCCGCCGCCGTCCAGACCGCTGTCATCGGTCGAGGCCGCCGCACTGCTCGAGGGCGTCGACGCCGACGTGCTCTTCGAGGAGCTGTGCTGCGCCGCGGGAGCGATGCGGTTGGAGCCGTCGTCGCCCGGCAGGGTGCCGGTGGCCGCGACGGCCGTAGCACCGCCCAGCGCGAGACTGGCACCGAGGGCGATCTTGGCAACTAGGCCCAGCCCGGCGACCTTGCGGATGGGATTGCGAACAACGGACATGGTCTTGCTCCTTGGCTGCTGGTCGTTCTCGGTTACCGGGAACGGCCACCACGGGGCGTTCACGAGGGTTTCGGTCCGGTCAGGGTCAGAGCTCGCGCTGGCGGTCGCTCGGGTGATGTCGCTGTCCTTGTTCTCGTTCATCGCAACCACTCAATCGCCTGAAGGCTCGAGGGAATGTCCCTCGGGTGACCCGGTCTACGGCGATGACTGTGCAGCGGCGGAGCCTAACGGCGGGTAAACGAGGCGCTAGGTTTCGCCACGTGCTTGTCGCGGCGGCCACGTGTCCGCACCCTCCACTGCTCCTGCCCGGCGTCGACCCGGGCGAGGGCGCCGACCTGGCGCAGCTGCGGGCTGCCTGCCTGGCGGCCGTGTCCGGCCTGGCGAACGCCGCGCCTGACCTGTTGGTGGTCGTGGGTGGCTCGCCTCAGGTGGGGCCGTTTCCGGCGGAGGCCTCCGGGAGTCTCGCGGCGTACGGAGTGGATCTGCGCGTCGGAGCGGGTACCCCCACGCTGCCGCTGTCGCTCACCGTGGGGCGC
This sequence comes from Actinomycetota bacterium, assembly GCA_030841025.1. GTDB lineage: Bacteria > Actinomycetota > Actinomycetes > JACCUZ01 > JACCUZ01 > BP-173. The sequence continues at coordinate 10,175 of JAVEDJ010000012.1, read as the reverse complement.
TGGTTGGTCGACGAGGCGGCCCCCGAGGTGCCACGCCTGCTGTTCGGGGTCGCCGTCGACGAGGAAGCGGCTCGCTGCGCCAACCTGGGCGCCGGCCTCGCGGACCGTGCCGACCGGGTCGCCCTGCTGGTGATGGGTGACGGCAGCGCGCGGCGGAGCGTGAAGGGCCCGGGCTACCTCGACGAGCGCGCTGCACCTTTCGACGACGAGGTCGAGCGGGCACTCTCGGGCGCCGACCACGAAGCGCTGCTCCGGCTGGACTGCACGCTGGCCGACGCGCTGCTGGTCGCGGGCCGGGCGCCGTGGCAGGTGCTGGCGGGCGCGGCCCGGGCGGGTGCCGGCGCGTGGCAGGCCAGCGTGACCCAGGCCGCGGCGCCGTTCGGCGTGAGCTACCTGGTCGCGAGCTGGATGCGCGGCTAGCGGGTCTCTAGGGAGCCGGCGGGCGGTCGTCGGGAATGTCGTCCTTCTTCCCGTCGAGCTTGTCGAGGGCGCCCTTGGCGGCTGCGGCACCCTTGCTGATCTGACCCGAGTGCTTGCCCTTGGTCTTGGCGTCCGCCGCGCCCGCCGCCTTGTCGATGCCACGGGCGATCTTGTCGCCGTGCTGGTCGACGGCCTTCTCGGCCTTCTTCTTGAGATTGTCGAACATACCCATGCCCCCACCCTAGTGCGATCGGCCTCGTGCAGGATTGCGCTCCATGGTCAGCCGCCCGTCGTCCGCCTCGCCCGCCCCGCCGGCGACGCTCGTCGTCGTCGGTGCGACGGCGACCGGCAAGAGCGACCTCGCGGTTGCGCTGGCCCGGCGCATCGGGGGCGACGTCGTCAACGCCGACTCCATGCAGCTCTATCGCGGAATGGACATCGGGACGGCCAAGCTCACCGCGCTGGAGCAGGGCGGCGTCCGGCACCATCTGCTCGACGTCTGGGACGTGCGGCGGCCGGCCAGCGTGGCGGAGTACCAGGAGATGGTCGTCCCGCTGCTGGCCGACCTGCGCCGTCAGGGCCGCCCTGCAGTGCTGGTCGGCGGGTCCGGGCTCTACGTGCGGGCGGCCCTGGGCGACCTCGACTTTCCCGGGACCGATCCCGACCTGCGGGCCGCGCTCGAGGCCCAGCTCGCGGTGGGCGGCCCGGCGGCGCTGCACGCTCGCCTGGCGCAGGTCGACGCGGAAGCAGCCGCCCGCATCCTGCCCAGCAACGGGCGGCGCATCGTGCGTGCCCTCGAGGTCATCGAGCTCACCGGAGCACCGTTCAGCGCGGCGCTGCCCACCTACCGGCCCGGCGGCGCCGTACAGCTAGGGCTGGCGCTGCCCCGACCGGACCTGTCCGAGCGCATCAGCCGGCGGGTCGACCGGATGTGGGAGCGGGGCCTGGTCGAGGAGGTACGACGCCTCGAGCGCGCGGGCCTGCGCGAGGGACCCACGGCCAGCCGGGCCCTCGGGTATGCCCAGGTGCTGCGTCACCTCGCGGGGGAGTGCACCGAGGACGAGGCACGGGCCGAGACCGTGCGCGCCACCCGGCGGTTCGCCCGGCGGCAGGAGACGTGGTTCCGCCGCGACCCGCGCATCACCTGGCTGCCCTCGCCAGACGAGGGCAGCCAGGGCGGTGTCGAGCGGCTCGCCGACCGAGCGAGCTCGATCATGGTCGAACTGTCCGGTTCTTGATAGGAATGCCCGGGTAGGACCGCCCCGACCCCCCGCCTCGTCAGGAGGACGTCCATGGTGCGACGCGCCCCGCTCTCGTTCCTCGCCGTGACCGGTGTGCTGTGCGTCGGCCTCCTGGCGCCGGCGGCCACCGCAACGTCGGCTCCGGCCCCCAAGCGCTACACCGCGAAGCACCCGACGGCCGTCGGCCGCGGTGGCGCGGTGTCCACGGTCGACCCGGAGGCGACGCACGCCGGGCTCGCCGTACTGCGTCGCGGTGGCAACGCCGTCGACGCGGCCGTGGCGGCCGCGGCGACCCTCGGCGTCACCGAGCCCTACTCGGCAGGCATCGGCGGCGGCGGCTACTTCGTCTACTACGACGCGAAGAAGCGCAAGGTCTACACGCTCGACGGCCGGGAGACCGCACCCCGGGCCATGACGAGCACGTCGTTCCAGGACAACGGCAAGCCGATCGACTTCAACGAGGCCGTGACCAGTGGTCTGTCGGTCGGCGTGCCCGGCACGGCGGCGACGTGGCAGCGGGCCCTCGACCGCTGGGGCACGCTGTCGCTGTCCCGGGCACTCAGGCCGGCGACGCGGGTCGCGACGCGCGGCTTCCTGGTGGACGAGACGTTCCGCCAGCAGACCGCCGACAACCAGGCGCGCTTTGCCGACTTCACCTCGACGAGCAAGCTCTTCCTGCCCGGTGGCCAGCCCCCCGCGGTGGGCACCATCTTCCGCAACCGTGACCTCGCCGACACCTACACCAAGCTTGGCAGCAAGGGCGTCGACTGGCTGTACGACGGCCGCCTGGGCGAGCGCGTCGTTGCCACGGTCGGCAACCCGCCGGTGCGTGCCGGCGCCACCCGGCGCGTGCGGAGCGGCCTGATGACGCGCGCGGACCTCAAGGCCTACGACGTGGTCAACCGTCGCCCCACGGTGATCGGCTACCGCGGCAAGCAGGTCTACGGCATGCCCCCGTCGTCCAGCGGAGGAACCACGGTCGGGGAGGCGCTGAACATCCTCGAGCGCACCAGTCTGAACAAGGCAGCACGCATCCAGGCGATGCACTACTACCTGGAGGCCAGTGCGCTGGCGTTCGCCGACCGTGGCTCGTACGTCGGCGACCCGGCGTCGGTCAAGGTTCCCAGGAAGCAGCTGCTGTCGAACGGCTTTGCGGCCGAGCGGTTCTGCCGGATCGACCCGGCGAAGGCCGCCGTCAAGCCGGTGGCGGCGGGCATTCCCGACGGTCGCTACGACACCAACTGCGACGGCACGGTCGACACGACCAGGGCGGGTGGCGACACGCGGGGCATGTCGACGACGCACCTCGTCACGGCCGACCACTTCGGCAACGTCGTGTCCTACACGCTGACCATCGAGCAGACCGGCGGCAGCGGCATCGTGGTGCCCGGCAGGGGATTCCTGCTCAACAACGAGCTCACCGACTTCAACTTTGCCGAGACGGTCACGGGTGACCCGAACCTGCCGGGGCCCGGCAAGCGGCCGCGCAGCTCGATGTCGCCGACCATCGTCCTCAACAAGGGCAAGCCGATGCTCGCGGTCGGCTCGCCCGGCGGGTCCACCATCATCACGACGGTGCTGCAGGTGCTCCTCGACCGGCTCGACCTGGGGCTGACCCTGCCGCAGGCCATCGCTGACGCCCGCGCCAGCCAGCGCAACACCAAGGACGTGCAGGCCGAAGCGGCGTTCGACCGGACCGGCCTCGGCGCCGGGCCGGGTGGACGCGGGCACACCTTCGTCGCCCCGCCCGGGAACGGCGAGATCGGTGCCGCCGTCGGCCTCGAGTTCCTCTCCAACCAGCGGCTGCTCGCCGCCGCCGAGCCGCGGCGCCGTGGCGGCGGCAGCGCCGGGGTGGTGCGTCGCTGACGCCGTAGGCTGGCGGGGTGGGCATCGCGTTCGTCAAGGGTCACGGCACGGAGAACGACTTCGTGCTGCTGCCCGACCCCGACGGCCGGTTGTCGCTCACTCCCGAGCTCGTCGCGCGCATCTGCGACCGTCGCGCGGGCATCGGTGGTGACGGGGTGCTGCGGGTCACGCCCGACACCTCGGGCGCCGCGGAGTGGTTCATGGACTACCGCAACGCCGACGGATCCGTCGCCGAGATGTGCGGCAACGGTGTGCGGGTGTTCGCGCGCTACCTCGTGTCGGCCGGGCTCACCGAACCGGGCGACCTTGTCATCGCCACGCGCGGCGGCGTCAAGCAGGTGCGCGCCGGTCTCGAGGGAGACGTCACCGTCGACATGGGCATTGCCCTCTTCCCCGACACCGACGACATCAAGGTGAAGGTCGGCGACCGGTCGTGGTCGGCGGTCGCGGTCGACATGGGCAACCCGCACGCGGTCGTGCTCGTGGACGACCTCGCCGATGCCGGACCGTTGCACGAGGCACCGTCGGTCGACCCGGCGTTCCCCCACGGTGTCAACGTCGAGTTCGTCAGCCGGCTTGGCGACGGGCACCTCGCCATGCGGGTGCACGAGCGGGGAGTCGGGGAGACACGCTCGTGCGGCACCGGGGCGTGTGCGGCCATGCTGGTCGCGGCGCGACGCGCGCGGGCCGCACCACCGACGTCGTACGTCGTCGATGTGCCCGGCGGTCGGCTGACCGTGACCCACCGGGAGGACGACCACGTCGAGCTCGCCGGACCCGCCGTGCTCGTCGCCGCGGGGGAGCTGTCCGACAGCATCACGGGGTGAGCTGACCGCGCCGGGGCGGGCCGGCTCACCAGACCAGCCCCTCCTGCGCGAGGGCGGCCTCGGTCTCGAGGCGCTCGATCGGGCGCAGCGGAAGGTCGGCACGGATCTCGATCTCGAGCGTCTGGCAAGCCTGCAGCAGCACGTCGTCGTAGGCCAGGACGGCGGCGTGCAGCCGTTCCGCGCGGTGCAGCTGGTTGGACTGCTCGATCTCCGCCAGGTGCTCGCTGAGCCGGCGCAGGTCGGCGGCAAGCTGTTCGACGGCCGGGTGTCGGGGCTCCGGCCGGCGACGCAGGTGCAACCGGCGGGTGAGTGCGCCGAGGTGGTCGAGCACGGTGCTGAGGTTCGAGACCGCCATGATCAAGAGCACGGGAAGGAAGGCGGCTGCGACCAACCACACCCAGACCATGGGGGGACCTCCTCCGGTGCCCAGCATCTCTCCGGCCGAAGGGCAGCACCAGTACCCGATGTAGGGATCCTCAGGGCTTGGTCGGGATCATCCAGTCGAGCACCGGAGTTCCCTGCAGCCCGACGATCAGGCACATCAGCACCAGCAGCAGCAGGCTCCAGCCGACGACCTTGCGGAAGATCACGCCCTCCTGCCCCGCCATGCCCACGGCGGCGGCGGCGATCGCGAGGTTCTGCGGGCTGATCATCTTGCCGAGAACACCGCCTGAGGAGTTCGCCGCCGCCAGCAGCACCGGGTCCAGCCCCGCGTCCTTGGCGGTCTGCACCTGCAGGGCGCCGAAGAGCGCGTTGGCCGACGTGTCGGACCCGGTGACGGCGACGCCGAGCCAGCCGAGGATCGACGACAGGACGACGAACGTGCCACCGGTCTCGGCCAGCAGCGCGCCGAGGGTGCCGGTCTGCCCGGACTGGTTCATGACATAGGCGAGAGCCAGCACCGCCATCACGGTGAGGATCGCCCAGCGCAGCTCGACATAGGTCTGTTTGTAGGCCTGCAGCGCCCGGGACGGCGATACCTTCAGCACGGCCATCGTGATCAGGCCGGCCAGGATCATCAGAGTGCCTGCGGCCGGCAGCCAGTTGAGCGTGTAGGTCATGGACGCCTGCGGCTCGCCCGCGGTGGTCTGCACGTCCAGCCCCGGCCAGTTGAACTTGTAGGTCCACGGCTTCTCGCCGAGGGCGGACTTGATGGGCCCGATGTTCACGATGGCGAAGATCACGATGATGATGAGGTACGGCGCGTAGGCGCGGGCCACCTCGGCGGGACGGTCGTGCACCGAGTCGTCCAGGACGGGCGCCCCGGTTCCGCCTCCGCCGACGGTGCGGGCGGCGGCGGACGTGGTACCGCCGGCGGCCGTGCTGCCGCCGACGGCACTGCCACTGTGGCCGGCTGCCGCGGGGGACTCGGTGCGCATGCCGACCGCCTCGTCGTCGTCACCGGGGATGGGCGACTCGGCCGGTTTCCACACCCGGAGCAGCCCGACGACCGCGGCGGCCGAGACCAGCGCGGCCACGATGTCGGTCAGCTGCACGGAGATGTAGTTGGAGGCGACGAACTGAGCGATGCCGAACGAGACGCCGGCCGCGAGCGCCGGCAGCCAGGTCTGGCGCAGCCCGCGGCGGCCGTCGACGACCAGGACCAGGATGAGCGGCACGACGATGGCAAGGATGGGTGTCTGCCGGCCCACCATGGCGCCCAGCGTGTCGGTGTTGAGGCGCGGGTCGTTGCTGACGCCCGACGTGACGGTGGCCAGTGTCACGATCGGGGTGGCGAGTGCACCGAAGGCAACCGGTGCGGTGTTGGCGATCAGTGCGACCGAGGCAGCCTTGATGGGGCGGAAGCCCAGCGCCATCAGCATGACGACCGTGATGGCGACGGGAGTGCCGAAGCCTGCCAGCGCCTCGAGCAGGGCGCCGAAGCAGAAGGCGATGATGATGGCCTGGACGCGTTGGTCGGGGCTGACACGGGAGAAGGACCTGCGCAACACGTCGAAGTGTCCGGTGGCAACGGTCAGGTTGTAGACCCAGATCGCGTTGATCACGATCCAGAGGATCGGGAAGAAGCCGAACGCGGCCCCCTCGGTGGCCGACAGCAGGGTCTGGCCGACGGGCATCGAGTAGACGGCGATGGCCACGACGATCGCGACCGCGAGTGAAGCGACCGCAGCGATCCAGGCCTTGAGCTTGAGCACCCCCAACAGCACGAACAGCGTGAGGAGGGGCAAGACGGCGAACGCGGCGCTGGCTGCCAACGAGTCTCCGACCGGGTCGAGCTGCTGTCGGTACATGGGTCCTCACTTCGTCGGGAGGGAACCTGGCGCGAGAGATGTGACGGGGTGGCCGCGCAGCGACGCGTCGAGCACCTCGATGGTGTGGGCCATGGGCATCGGGGACTGGCCCGGGTTGCGGCGCGAAAAGGCTGCGGCCACCTGCATCAGGCAGCCTGGGTTGGCGGTCACGAGCAGGTCGGCGCCGGTGGCGGCGATGTTCTCGGCCTTGCGGTCGCCGAGCGGCTCTGCGGCCTCGGCGTTGAGCAGGTTGTAGACACCCGCCGAGCCGCAGCAGATCTCCGACTCGGCGATCTCCGCGAGCTCGACGCCAGGGATGTCGGTGAGCAGCAGGCGCGGTTGCGTGCGGACTCCCTGCGCATGAGCCAGGTGGCAGGCGTCGTGGTAGGCCACGCGCATCGGCAGCGGGTGGCGTTCGGCGACGGGGCCGAGCTCGACGAGCACCTCGCTGATGTCGCGCACCTTGTCGGCCAGGGCGGCGGCACGGCCGGCCATTGCGGGCTCGTCGGAGAACAGCTCGCCGTACTCCTTCATCGACGACCCGCACCCTGCCGCGTTGACCACGACGTGGTCGACGTCGGCCGCTTCGAACGTCTCGATCACCGTGCGGGCGAAGGCCTTGGCCTCCTGCTCGCGGCCGTTGTGCACGGACAGCGCGCCGCAGCAGCCCTGGTTGCGGGGGATGACGACGTCGCAGCCCTCCATCGCGAGCACCCGGGCAGTGGCCGCGTTGACGCCGGGGAAGAAGGCGCCCTGCACGCAGCCGGTGAGCAGCCCGACCGTCGCGCGGCGAGGGCCGCGCGCGGCAACCCGCTCGGGCAGCGGGCGGGCGTCCGCCCGGGGACCGAGGGTCGGCGCCAGCGACTCCATCGCGGCCAGCGCCGGCGCGAGCCGCCGCAGCAGTCCGCTCCTGCGCAGCAGGGCCTGCCCGCCGCTGCGCTGGTAGGCGCGCAGCGGGCCGCGCAGGAGCCGCAGCCGGCGCGGATAGGGGAACGTGGCAAAGATCGCTGTCCGCAGCAGTCGCTCGCGGGCGGGTCGCCGATGGTGGCGCTCGACCTGCGCCCGGGTCGCCTCGATGAGCTTGTCGTACTGCACTCCCGACGGGCAGGCGGTCACGCAGGCCATGCAGCCGAGGCAGGCGTCGAAGTGGCCGGCCATCGCGTCGGTCATCGGCTCGCCCTCGAGGCCCTGGCCCATCAGGTAGATGCGGCCCCGGGGCGAGTCCATCTCCTCGCCCCACAGCACGTAGGTGGGGCAGGTCGGCAGGCAGAAGCCGCAGTGCACGCAGTCGCCGACCAGCGCGGCGTCCGGCGGTCGGTGCCCGTCGAAGGCCGGTCGACCGTTGTCGATGCCGTCGATAGCGGCAGTGCCGTCGGTCCCGCCCGTGCCAGCCGTGCCAGCCATGCCGGTGACGCTGTCCGTGGTCACTCAGATCCCTCCGACGAAACGGCCCGGCGCCAGCCGGTGAGCCGGGTCGAGCTCGTTCTTCAGGCGCCGCATCAGGGTCAGGCCCGGGACCGGTCCCCACAGGTCGAGCGTGTCGCGGGTGGCCGCGGGAGCGGTGAGCACGACGACGCTTCCGTCGTACGACGCAGCCCGCTCCCGCAGGGCCGCGACCACCGCACCGACCGCCTCGCTGGACGCGTCACCGGGCAGTCCGGCATGCAGCACTCCCGCGGCGCTCCCGCGCAGGGCGATGGGCAGGCCCAGCTGCGCGGCCGCGGACCGTGCCGTGGCGAGCAGCTCACCGAGCCCGCTGATGGCGCAGGTGAGCTTGAGCCCCACGTCGTCGGGACCGAACGGGTAGCTGCCCCACCACGGTGGGAGGGCCCCGTCGCTGGGCACGGTGTCGGCTATGCCGGCCACGGCGCGAGTCCGCTCGGTGACGCCCTCGTCGGTCCCCTCGAGCAGTGCCGACACGGTGGCCGGGCCCTCGGCCGGCCAGTCGACCTCGACCGCGCTGGCCACGGTCTGCGACGACAGCAGCTCGTGCGCTGCCCGCGCGGCGTCCTCGGGATCGGTGACGGTGCGGGAGACGACGTACGAGCGCGCGGGTACGGGGTGCAGCCGGAAGATCGCCTGCGTGATGATCCCGAGAGTGCCGTAGGAGCCGGTGAGCAGCTTGCCGAAGTCATAGCCCGCGACGTTCTTGACGACCTTGCCGCCGGCCTTCGCGACGACACCGTCGGCACGCACGAACGTCACGCCGATCAACAGGTCGCGCAGGGTGCCACGCAGCAGCCGCCGGGGTCCGCTCGGCGACGTGGCCAGCGAGCCTCCGACCGTGGCTCCGGGCAACGGGTTGTCGAAGGCCAGCTCCTGGTCGGCCTTGCGCAGCTCGGCCTGCAGCTGCTCGATCGGCGTGCCGGCACCCACGATCACGACGAGGTCGCCGGCGGCGTGCTCGACGACACCGGCCAGTCGGGTCGTGTCGACCACCAGGTCGAGTGCGGTGGGGGCGTTACCCCAGGCGATCTTCGTGCCCGCGCCCCGCGCGACGCTGTGCACGCCGTGCTGCGCGGCGACGCGCAGCACCTCGGCCACCTCCGCCGTGGACCCTGGTGACACGACGAACCGTGGTAGGACGCCGCCGACCTGGTCGCTGTCGAGCGCCGCCCGGGCGTGGTCGTCGCAGGCTTTCGCCAGCTCCGCCAGCACGCCGGCATCCGGTAGGTCGGGCGCCACGGTCAGAACACCTCCGCGACGCCGGCCTCGGCCAGCGGATGCGGCTCCCCGGTGTGCCGGCCCGGTCGCTCACCGCACAGCCGCGGGGTGGGGAAGATCTTGCCGGGATTGGCCAGACCGGCCGGGTCGAAGGCACAGCGCAGCATCTGCATGGTGTCCAGGTCGTCGTCGGTGAACATGCGTGGCATGTACTTCGCCTTGTCCGCGCCGACGCCGTGCTCGCCGGTGATCGACCCGCCGTACTCGATGCAGATGTCGAGGATCGCGCCGGACACCTCCTCGGCGCGCTCGGCCTCACCGGCCACCGCGTCGTCGAACAGCACCAGTGGGTGCAGGTTGCCGTCACCGGCGTGGAACACGTTGGCGACGCGGACGCCCTGCGAGTCGGCGGCGCGCTCACCCTGCTGGCCGTCGGACAGGTCGGCGATGCGGCGCAGCACCTCAGGCAGCGCGGTGCGGGGGATCACCCCGTCCTGCACGATGTAGTCGGGACTGATGCGACCCACGGCGGCGAACGCCGACTTGCGACCCTTCCAGAAGAGGGCGCGCTCGACGTCGTCGGCCGCGATGCGGATCTCGAACGCCTTGTTGTCCTCGCAGTGCTTCTCCACCTGCTCGAACTGCACCTCGACCTCGGGCACCGGTCCGTCGAGCTCGACGATGAGGACGGCGCCGGCTCCCTTCGGGTAGTTGCACTGCACCGCGGCCTCGGCGGCCTCGATCGCCAGCGCGTCCATCATCTCGATGGCTGCCGGCACGACACCGGCCGCGATGATCGCCGACACGGCACCGCCCGCCTCGTCCGTGCTGGGGAACGCGGCGAGCAGCGTGCGCACGGTCTCGGGCGCGCGCAACAGCCGGACCGTCACCTCGGTAGCGATGCC
>JAVEDJ010000107.1 GCA_030841025.1 Actinomycetota bacterium | reverse complement strand
TCCCCGCCGCCAGCGTGCTGAAGGCTCGGGTAGTAGACGAGTCGGTACTTGCCGATCTGCACCTCGTCGCCGCCGCTCAGTCCGGCTTCGTCGATGCGCTCGCGGTTGACGTAGGTGCCGTTGAGCGATCCGACGTCGCGCACCGCGAAGCCCTCCCGGGCGCGGACGAACTCGGCATGACGACGCGACACCGTGACGTCGTCCAGGAAGATGTCGCTCGACGGGTGCCGGCCCGCCGTCGTGACATCGGAGTCCAGCAGGAAGCGGCTGCCGGAGTTGGGCCCACGTCGTACGACGAGCAGCGCCGAGCCCGGAGGCAACGCATCGACGGCCGCCTGGTCGGCGGTGGAGAGCCCCTCTCCCTTGTCCGGTACCTCGCCGACGTCGACGCCCTGGATCGTGATCGTCGACGTCTCGCCGGGTGCCGGCGAGGACGTGCCGGACGCCGGCTGCAACGCGGTACCGCAGTTGCTGCAGAACCGGGCGTCATCGGCGTTGTTGTGGCCGCACTGGGTGCAGAAGGGCATCGATCGCACCTTCCCGCCACGGCGCATGCCGCGGACGATTGGACGGTAGGTGGATGGTGGCGCGGGACTCTCGACCGGTAGTCGAGGTTGATGGTTTCACGCAACCTATGGTGGGAGGGGCAGGGGGTCAACCGGTCTGCCAACCCCATGCCCGTCAGGAGTCGGCCAACCCCTCCTGATAGGCCGCCGCGTCGAGCAGGTCGGCCGTGGACGGGTCGCCATCGGGCCGGATCTCCATCATCCAGCCGTCGCCGTAGGGATCGGAGTTGATCAGCTCGGGGGCGGTGTCGAGGCTCTCGTTGCGTGCCACCACCGTGCCCGTGACCGGGGCGTAGACGTCGGAAACGCTCTTGGTCGACTCGATCTCGCCGCACGGCTGACCGGCAGTGACCTCCGCGCCCACGTCGGGCAGCGTGACGAAGACGATGTCACCGAGCGCTTCCTGGGCGAAGTCGGTCACGCCCACACGCCAGGTGCCGTCCGCACTGCGGACCCACTCGTGGTCCTTGGTGTACTGCAGGTCCTCGGGATACAACACGTCGTCCTCTCGGTCCGGGCCACGGTTTGCTGTCGCGACGTCGCGTGACGTCGCGACGCTTGTCTGCTTCGGTCGCCAGCGGCTAGTTGCTGCTCTTCTGGGGGGCCGGGCGAGCGTACTCAGGCTCTGGAACAGGCCGCAAGGACGAGATGGTCAGCTCACTGCGCTGGGTCACGATGCCCTGCGCCTCACGCTGCCGCAGCACGTCGAGCACGCCACCCGGGATGTCGAGCGCGGCGGCCAGGGTGCGCGGTTCCCCGATCACCCGGAAGCGGTAGGGCGAGGTGAGGACACGGCCGTCGACGGCGATGCCGGCACGGGGGTCGGAGCCCGAAGCGTCAGACAGGTAAGTGCTCGCCACGACCCGCACGGCCGCGCCGTCGATCTGGCCGATCTCGTAGGCCTCTCCCCCGGCGTCGCGCAGCTCCTGCAGGGCGTCCAGCAGGACGTCGGAGGTGACCTTGCCCGCGGGGTCGCTGATGGTGAACTCGATGCCGGGACCGGTCGCCGGCAGCGTTCCGGCCAGGATGCCGAGGGTGCGGCTGCGTTGGTGAGCCTCGTCCAGCGCCGCCCGAGTGCCGCTGCCGCTCACCTTGTCGCGGGTGCCCTCGAGCTCGCGGGCCTCGGCCTGCAGGCGCGCGGAGCGCTCCGTCACGTCGTCGAGGATGCGCACCAGGTCGGTCTGGCGCAGCCCGCTCAGGCCGGCGTCCTGGTTGGCGCGCACCTGCACCGCGACGGCAAAGCCGAGCAGTGCACACAGGACCGCGGCCACCAGCTGCCCCCGGGTCGGGCGACTGTTGAGCGCCGCCCGCAGGCGCCGACGCCCGAGGTCACGGTCCACCGGCTCCTGCTCGGGCACGTCAGCGCGCACGTCGTCAGGGTGCCCGTCGTTGCTGGGGGGCGAGTCTGCGGCGGTCATGCGCGGAAGAGGTGCCGTCGGATCGCAGCGGCGTTGGAGAAGATGCGGATGCCGAGCACGACGACCACACCCGTGGACAGCTGGGACCCGACTCCGAGCTGGTCGCCGAGGTAGACGATGAGTGCGGCGACGAGGACGTTTCCGACGAACGACACGACGAACACCTTGTCGTCGAAGATGCCGTCGAGCAGCGCCCGGAGACCGCCGAACACGGCGTCGAGCGCCGCCACCACCGCGATCGGCAGGTAGGGCTGCAGCCAGGCAGGGACGGACGGCTCAAGGAAGAGACCGGCCACGATGCCGACGAGGAGACCGATGACCGCGATCACGAGGGTGACTCCGTGGGGTTGGAGGAGGCGGTTGGACCGGTGGGCGGAACCTGGGCATAGCGAAGCGCGACGCCGGACGATGCATCGAGCCGGGCGGAGTCGCGCGTGGCCAGTGAGTAGTCGATCCCGTACGCGCGCAGCGCTTGAAGGTAGCTGCCACCGAACCCCTCGAGGAAGCGGGTGCGCAACGCGTCCTTGTCGCCGATGCCCACGACGTCGTACGGCGGGCTGAGCGGCCGGAAGTCGACGAGGATCGCGTCGCCCGCCGACCGGATGGCGCTGAGCGAGGTCAGCCGCTGACCGTTGACCGAGATCGCCTCCGCGCCGGCGGCCCATACCTCGTTGACGATCGTCTGCAGGTCGCGGTCGGTGATGCGGCCGTCGCTGGTCCCGGCGGTGCGCGGGTCGGCGTCGGGATCGGTCGCGTCCCCCGCCGGAGCATCCTTGAGGTGGACGACCAGGGCCGGCCCGCGGACGGGTGTGACGCCCGTCGCTGCCTCCAGCGGCGTCAGGGAGGCCGCCAGTGCCGACCCCTCCTCGGTCAGTCTGAGCACGTCTTGTCGCTGGGTCGCCACGGTGGCTCGCTCGCGTTCCAGGCGGGCGTCGATGCGGTCGTTGCTCTCGGTGCGGTTGGTGATCTCTGCGGCCAGTGCGCTGCTGGCCTGCTTGACCGACGAGGCGCGGTTGCGTGCCTGGGCGGCGGCCGTCGACAACAGCAGCCCGACCGCCAGCAGACCCGCGAGCAGCACCCAGCCGCCGGTCCGGCGTGAGCCCGATGGATCGCGACGACGGGCCGCCTCCGCGTAGCCCTCGTCGAGCGAGTGGTCCATGAGATTGGTGAGCAGCGACATCGACGCATCACGGCGTGGCGACGACACGGAGCCCGGTGCTGGCATGTCCGTCATGGTCGCACGCTGCGGAACGGTGAGAAGGGCGCGCGGGGTCGGGTCATCGCTGCGGATCGCGGCGTGGAGGGAACGGCCGGGTCAGCGGTCGGCGCGGGACACGACGTCGAGCCAGTGCTCGAGCAGCTGTGTCGCGGACAGGTCGTCGGCCGCCTCGGCCCACACGTGCGTGACTGGCTCGGACGGGTCGGGCAGGACGAGTGCCCAGCTCCGGTCCGGGGCCACGACGCGGACGCCATCGGTGGTGTCGAGCTCCCCTTCTCCGGCAGCCTCGACGACGGCCCGCATCACCATCCCCTTGGCCGCCCATGGGGTAGGCACCGAGCGACGGACGATGTGGCTCTGCGGGATGCGGGTGTCGATCTCCGAGAGCTGCAGCTGGGTGCGGGCCACCAGGCCGATCAGCTGGACGAAGGCCGCGAAGCCGTCGACGGCCGTCGAGAAGTCCGGTACGACGAAGCCACCCCGTCCATCGCCACCGAAGATCACGTCCGCCCCCCGCGTCGCCGCGGTGAGGGCGGCCGGAGACGTCGCGATCCAGTCGATCTCCACACCGTGGAAGGCTGTGACCCGCTCGGCGAGCCGGGTGGTCGTGACCGGGAGGGCCACCCGACCCTTGCGGCGCTCGGCCGCGACGAGGTCCAGGGTGACCAGCAGAGCGCGCTCGTCGTCGATGATGCCGCCGCGCTCGTCGACGAGAGAGATGCTCTCGCCCACCGGGTCGAAGTGGACGCCGAACGCCGCCCGCGACGAGGACACGAGCGACGCGAGTCGCTGCAGGGCCTCCCGCCGTTCCACCACCGTCTCGGTCGGAGAACGCTCGTCGAGGCCGTTGTTGACGGTGAGCGCCTCGATGCCCAGCCGCCCGAGCAGCGAGGGCAGGACCAGCGCCGCCGTGCCACCACCGGTGTCCACGACGACCTTGAGGCCCGCTGCCTCCACGCCGCTGGTGTCCACGCGCCGCAGCAGCTCCAGCGCGTAGGCCTCCATGACACGTGGTGGGAAGGTGAGGTCGCCGATCTCGCCCGGGAAGGCCCGCCGGTACTCGCCACGGCTGAAGGTGCGCTCGAGCTTGCGCTGGCCGACCTGCGACAGGTCGGCGCCGGCGTCGTCCAGGAAGACGATGTCGACGCTCTCCGACTGGCCCGGCGAGGTGCGCAGCACGACCCCGCCGGCAGCGTTGCCGCGCGCGGTCTCAAGACGCGCGACGGGCACAGGGACGACCTCGAGGTCGACGACGTCGATGGCGCTGGAGGCCAACGCGGAGATGACCGCACGCTTGAGCGCGCGGGCCGCCCGGGACACGTCTCGTGAGGTCGTGACGGTCGACCCCTTCTTGAGCGTCGTGGCCCACGCGCTCGCGAGGCGCACGGCGAGCTCCGGAGTGATCTCGACGTTGACGATGCCCGACACGCCGCGCGGCCCGAACAGCGTGCGTTGTCCGCGCGACTCGAAGATGACGTCGGAGCTGACGACGGCGCCGGCCTCGACGGTCTTGAACGGGTAGATCTTGATGCCGGCGGAGACGATCGCTTCCTCACCGATCACGCACTCGTCACCGACGACGACACCTTCCTCGATCCGCGCGGCGCGCATGACGTCGGTGTTCTTGCCGATGACACAGGCGCGCAGGTTGGTCTGCGGGCCGATGAAGACGTTGTCGTGGACCACCGCGCGGTGCAGGAAGGCACCGTTCTTGACGACGACGTTGCTGCCGAGGACACAGAACTCACGCAGCTCGGCGCCGGCCTCGACCTTTGCGTAGTCGCCGACGTACAGCGGTCCGCGAAGGATCGCGTCGGGGTGCTCGTCGGCGCCCTCGGCGATCCACACACCAGGCGAGAGCTCGAAAGCATCGAGCTCGACATCAACCTTGCCCTGCAGTACGTCGGCCTGGGCGCGCGCGTAGGACTCGTGTGTGCCGACGTCCTCCCAGTAGCCCTCCGCCACGTAGCCGTAGATGGGCAGGCCCTGCTCGAGGAGGTTCGGGAACACGTCGCCCGACCAGTCGACGGGCTCGTCGGCAGCGACGTAGTCGAACACCTCGGGCTCCATCACGTAGATGCCGGTGTTCACGGTGTCGGAGAACACCTGCCCCCAGGTCGGCTTCTCGAGGAAGCGCTGCACCCGGCCTTCCTCGTCGACGATGGTGATGCCGAACTCGAGCGGGTCAGGCACGCGGGTCAGGCACACGGTGACCAAGGCACCCTTGTCGTGGTGGAACTTCACCAGGTCGGTGAGGTCGAAGTCGGTGAGTGCATCACCTGAGATCACGAGGAAGGTGCCGTCGCGAAGGTGCTCGGCCGCGTTCTTGACGCTTCCGGCGGTGCCGAGCGGGGTCTCCTCCGTCGCGTAGTGCAGGACCATGTCCAGGTCCTCGCCGTCGCCGAAGTAGTTGCGCACGAGGCTGGCCAGGAACTGCACCGTGACCACCGTCTCGGTGATGCCGTGCCGGTGCAGCAGCCGCAGGACGTGTTCCATGATCGGCTTGTTCACGATCGGCAGCAGAGGCTTGGGCATGCTGACCGTCATCGGACGCAGCCGGGTGCCCTCGCCGCCCGCCATCACCACGGCTTTCATGACGGCACACTCCCCAGCGCTCGCTCTGTCCTGCATCGCCCGTTCATGCGGTCGCCGCCCGGGTCGGCTCGAGCCGCGCCGCCGCCACGACCTGACGCGTCTGCTCGACGTACAGCACGCCGGCCCACCAGTAGAGAGCCGTGCCCCAGATGGCGAAGGCCCAGCCGAACGCGTGCGCCACCTGGCTCACGAACGAGGCGCCCTCGCCCAGCAGCAGGAGCGGGAAGCCGGCGAGCAGGTTGAAGGTGGCCGCCTTCCCGAGGAAGTGCACCGGCAGCGGGCCGTAGCCGTGGCGCTTGAGCAGCGGGATGGTCGGCGCCAGCAGCACGTCCCGCCCGACGAGCACCACGGTGAACCACAGGGGTACGACGCCGCGGGCTGTGAGCCCGATCAGTGTGGCCAGGATGTAGAGCCGGTCCGCGGCGGGGTCGAGCAGCTGGCCGACGTGAGACATCTGGTTCCACTTGCGTGCGATCTTGCCGTCGAGCCAGTCGGTGAAGCCGCTGACCATGAGGACGATCACGGCGGCCGCGTCGTGCCCGGTCAGCACCAGCCAGAGGAAGAACGGCACGCCGACCAGCCGGAGTGCGCTGAGCGCGTTGGGCAGCGTCACGATACGGTCGCTGACCGAACTGGGCCGGCCTCCCGCTGCGGCCACGCCGGCGTCGGGATCGTCGACCTCGACCCGTCCCGCGATCCGCCCCCGGTTGTGCACTCGGCGCCCTCCTTGCGGTTGGTCCGGTCTTCGGCTTCGGCTCGGTCGTCGGTTCGCGCCTGTCACGGCTCGGTTCAACCCTAACCCGCGGTCCGGGCGCCGCGCGAAGGTCGATGGGTTCTCCCGCCGGTGCCTGTCCGGTGGCCGGGCATCGGGGGTCTCGGAACCCCACGGGGGTATCGGCGCAGCGCCCGGGCTAGGACGTCACGGGCGGCCGGCCCTCGCGATCGAGCCCTCGGGCGTCGTAGTAGGCGTCGATCATGGTGCGCAGCCGGGCGGGGGTGAGACCGGCGACGCGCCCCGACGGCAGGGTCAGCTCGTTCTCGAGCAGCCGGGCAGGCAGCCAGTCGTCGGCCGGAGTCCAGCCCTCCCGCAGGTTGAAGGCACGCTTGGCGAGCACGATGCGTTCGGCGGTGGCCCGTAGCTCGGCGGCGTCGACGTCCCAGCCCGTGACGAGCCGCAGCAGCTGCGCCCACTCGGCGAAGTGGTCGTCGAACACGCCCCGCAGGAAGTTGCACAGGATCAGCGAGTCCATCACGGCGGCCCGGTCCTCGGTCTCGATGGCCGCCAGCGCGTGCGCGCGCCCTCCGTCGAGCCGGTCGAGGTCACCGGCCAGGTCGGCTTCGTAGGCGCCGGTGCGGTTGTGGTCGGCGCCACGCGCGTTGACCGCGAGCCCGAGAGCCATGGCATGCAGCGTGCGCGGCTCGTAGCCGGGCATCTCGAGACCCTTCACGTGCGGCGCGAAGTCGCCCGAACCGCCGCCGACCACCTGCGCTGCCTGCTTGGACCCGGTGGCGAGCAACCGGCCGAGGTCGGTGCTGCCCTCGACGATCTCGTCGAGGGCACGGAGCACCGCGGCTCCGTCGCCGAAGCGCAGCCAGGGAGCGTCGATGAGCTCGCGTTCGGCGCACTCCATCGCCCAGGCGATCGTGCCGCCGGCCGAGATGGTGTCCAGGCCGAGCTCGTCGCATCGGGCGCTTGCCTCGAGGACGTCGTCGGGGTCGGAGACCCCGCACATCGGGCCCACGGCGACCACGTTCTGGTACTCCATGCGCACCTTCTTGCCACCCTTGCGGCGGTAGATGTGCTCACACCCGATCGTGCAGGACGCACAGCTGCTGCGGGTCACACCGCGCAGTTCGGCCAGCTCCTCGGCGGCCAGGTTCTCGACACCCTCGAACGTCGCGGTCTGGAAGTTACGGGTGGGTAGGGTGCTGATCGCGTTGAAGGCGAGCAGGTTGGCGAGGGTGCCGAGCTCGCGGAACTTCTCCGTGGCCGCGCCGAAGGACTTCGCGCGCAGCTCCTTGGCCGCAGCGAGCACTCCGCTGGGGTCGGCCGGCGCCACCTTCGTGGCGGCGCGCACACCGACGGCCTTGATGTTCTTCGAGCCCAGCACGGCGCCGAGTCCGCCGCGACCGGCGTGCCGGCCGTCGTGCGAGACGGTGGCGAAGCGCACCAGCCGCTCCCCCGCCCGTCCGATCGACGCCACCCGCCACGAACGACCGCACCGTTCCCGGACGGAGGCCTCGGCGTCGGCGGCGGAGAGTCCCCACTCGGCGGCGGCATTCTCGAGCGTCACGGTGTCGCCGTCCACGAACAGCACACTGGGTACCTCTGCACGGCCGGTCACCACGATGGCGTCGTAGCCGGTCAGCTTGCCGGCGATCGCGAAGTGGCTCGACGCCAACGCGTCGGTGAGGAATCCCGTCAGCGGTGACTTGGCAACGACCGCGAACTTCGCGCTCGTCGTCAGCGGAGTGCCGACCAGGGGGGAGAACACGAAGGCCAGTGGCGCGGCCGGACCCAGCGGATCGACCCCGGCCGGCGCCAGGTGATGCATCAGCCAGACGCCGAGACCTGCACCTCCGATGTAGTCGCGCAGCACCTGCTGCGGAAGTGGGAGGACGCGGGTCGAACCGTCCGTGACATCGATGACGAGCGCGCGGCCGAAGTAGCCTCCCCGCTGCGCCGTGGTCTCAGGTACGACGGTGGTCCGGCGATGGTTCATCGAGCTCAGCCTCCCGCCGCAGCGGACAAGAACGCGACACTGTCGCCGCGCACCAGCGGTTGCTTGGCGTCGCGGCCGGTCTGGTCGCCGTTGATCGCGGCCAGCACGTGCCGGTCCCACGTGAGACCGACAGCATCGGCCGCGGCCTGGACGGTGGCGGCCAGGACGAGCTGTGGCTTGCGGGTCCTGGCAGCCGTCCGGGCCGCGACTACACCGAAGCACTGCACCGTGACCTCGGGGGCCGGGCGCGCACGGGCGGCCGCATAGTCGTCGGCGTCGTTGACGTTGACGACCGAGTCCAGATCCGGGTCGACCGCGGCCAGCGCATGGTCACTCAGCAACGCGGCCTCGTCGAGCCGCAGCACATCGCAGTCCTCGAAGAGCAGCGACGGCTTGAGCCGCTCGGCCTCGACCAGCTTGTCGACCTTGGCCGCCAGTGCGGTTCGGTAACCGGCGGCCAGGGGCTGCGGGAAACCGTGGGCCAGCGGCAGCACGACCTCTGCGCCGGGTTGGTCGTCCTCGAACGCCCGGAGCACCCGTCGGACGAAGGCCGTGTGCAGGAAGGGCAGGTCGGTCGAGCACACGAACGCGAGGTCTGCGTCGACGGCAACCGCCTTGAGTCCGACTGCGATGCCCTGCATCGGGCCGAGACCCTCGCGCGAGTCCTCGAGCACCTCGACGGTGTCCGGCAGCGCGGGCAGTAGCTGGCCCGGCGCCCGAACCACGACGACACGGCCCTGCTGCCCACGAGCGACGATGCCGACGACGTGCCGCAGCAGTGTTGATCCATGCCACTCGAGTGCGGCCTTGGGGGCACCCATCCGTGAGGAGCGCCCGCCGGCGAGCACCACTGCCGCGGTCCTCATAGCTCGATCGTACGGTTGCCCCCGTGCGCATCGTCTCGCTGCTGCCGTCGGCGACCGAGATCGTCTACACCCTGGGGCTCGAGGAGCAGCTGGCCGGTGTGACCTTCGAGTGCGACGAGCCGGCGCGGGCGCGGCTCGACAAGACAGTCGTCGTGGGCGGGCTCGACACGGCAGGGCTCACGCCCGGTCAGGTGGACGCGCTGGTCCGTGAACGCGTCGCCTCCGGCGCCTCGCTCTACGTGCTCGACGAGGATGCGCTGCACGCCCTCTCCCCCGACCTGGTGATCGGCCAGGACCTGTGCGATGTCTGCGCGCTCCCAGCGCAAGAGATCACGTCCACCCTCGCCAGGCGCTCAGCCGGTGCTCGGCTGCTCACGCTCGACCCGCACCGGCTGGACGACGTACTGCGGTGCATCGAGTCGGTGGGCGCGGCTGCTGGCGTCGACGACCGTGCCATGGCGCTCACCAGCGCCCTGCGCGCCCGGTTGGACCGGGTGGGCGCACTCGTGCGCGGCCGCGAGCAGCCACGGGTGGCGATGCTGGAATGGATCGACCCGCCCTTCGCCCCCGGCCATTGGGTCCCGGATCTGGTGACGGCCGCGGGCGGCCGGTCCGTGCTCGGGTCGGCCGGCGACCGCTCGATGCAGATCGACTGGGCAACGGTGGGCTCGAGCGCTCCCGACGCCATCGTCGTGGCACCGTGCGGTTACCGGGTCGCCGACGCAGCTGCGCAGGCCAGGTCGGTGCTCCACCACCTGCCTGCGGGGGTGCCCGTCTGGGCGCTGGACGCGGATGGCCTCGTCGTACGCCCTGGCCCGCGGTTGGTCGACGGGGTCGAGGCCCTGGCCGGGGTGCTGCACCCCGACGTCGTGCCGGTGCCCGCTTCTTCGGCAGCGGTCCGGCTGCGCTGACCACCGCGGCCGCCGTCGCCTCCGGTCGGCCGCGCCGTCTTGACGTAACGGCTGGTTACCCGTTGACCCTTCTGCCAGAGACAGCCACCCGTGCTGTGGTCTCGGGAACGGCCCGCCTCCTTCCGTTGAACAGCCAGCGGAGGAGGCGGGTCCTCACGCATGCGTCAGGGCCACAGCCGACCGGAGGCGATGGCCGCGCCCTCCGACAGGGCGCGCAGCTTCTCCCACACGACGGTGGGGTGCACCTCCGGCTCGTAGGACGCGCGCGAGGAGAACCCGCAGTCCGCGCCGGCGATGACGTTCTCCCGGCCGACGAGGCCGGCGTAGCGCTCGATGTACTCGGCGATCAGCTCGGGATGCTCGACGTAGTTGGTGGCATGCCCGAGCAACCCGGGGAGCAGGACCTTCCCCTCCGGCAGCCGGACGTCCTCCCACACCCGCCACTCGTGCTGGTGGCGCGGGTTCGCCACCTCGAATGAGTACGCACCTGCGTTGATGCGCAGCATGTACGGGACCACCTCGGCGAACCCGATGTCGTGCGTGCGGGGGCCGTGGTTGAGGCCGTAGCACGTGTGCAGCCGGACCCGCTCCTCCGGAATGCCCCGCAGCGCATGGTTGAGCACCTCGACGTGCTCGTGCGCACGCTGCGCCCGCTGGTCGGGGTCCGAGAAGCCGTCGTCCGACAAGATCTCGATGAGCCACGGGTCGTCGACCTGCAGCAGCAGCCCGGCGTCGATGATCGCCAGGTACTCCTCCCGGAGCGCCTCTGCCACCGCGGTGAGGTACTCGGTCTCGGAGGCGTAGAACTCGTTGCGCCCGAAGCCGCTCGGGCTTGTCGCCGGCATGAAGGCCTCCACCGTGGACACTCCGTCGAGTGCCGCGTCGAGGTTCGCGATGTCGGTCTCGAGCAGGGCCTTGCCGACATAGCTCACCGGGCCGCTGCAGACCATCACCTTCATCGGGCTGACCGTCTTGGTGTACTTGCCGAGGTACTGCGCGTAGTAGTCGGGATAGGCGTCGATCTCCGTGCGCCACGACGGCGGCATCAGCCGCTCCCCCTCCACGGCAGCGAACCCGGCCAGCCGGTCCTTGACGTAGGTGAGGAAGCTGACCTTGCTCATCTCCCCGTCGGTGACGACGTCGATGCCGGCCTCCGCCTGGCGGCGTACGACGCCGGCCACGGCGTCGCGCACCTCCTGGTCCAGCCTGGTCTCGTCGTACGGCCGGCCGTGCTCCCGCTCCCGCAGGATGTCCAACAGGGCCTCGGGCCGGGCCAGGCTTCCGACGTGCGTGGTCAGGATCCGATCGGTGCTGCGCTGCAACGGGTGCTCCTCTAGTGCGACGGGGACGGGTCGTGAACGCCGAGGCCTGCGGCGGTTGCCACCGCGGCGGCGCTGGCGGCGGGTGAGGTGACGTCGAACCACACCACGTTGAGCCCGGCCCGGGCCGCCGCCTCGACGTTGTGCAGCTGGTCGTCGGTGAACAGCACCTGGCTCGCCGGCAGGTCCAGCGAATCGAGAAGCAGCTCGAAGGCGAGCGGGTCGGGCTTGAGCGCCCCGGTGACCGAGCCGTCCACGATGACGTCGACGTCCCGCAGGAACTCGTTGCGGTCGATCCATTCCGGAGGATGGAAGCGGGCGAGGTCATTGGTCAGCACGCCGGTCGTGAGGCCGCTGGCCGCCGCCTGCTGCAGGACGCGATGCGACTCGGGACGCACCATGACGGTCTGGTCGCCGTCGAACAGTGCACCGAACAGATGCCGTACGTCGTCGCCGGTGCCGGCCAGGGCATGCAGCTGCTCGGCCCGCCGATGCCAGTAGTCCCGCTCGGTGATCTGGCCGTCGATCATCGACCGCCACAGCGGGTCCGCGGCTGGGTCGAACGGGCCGGACCAGTCGAGCACGCCGGCCTCGAGACCGAGGCGGCGCTCGGTATCACGCAGCAGCTCGAAGGGCGTGAGCAGCACCGGGCCGCCGAAGTCGAAGACGAGCGCCCGCACGGCGCCCATCAGCCCTTGCCGCCGAACGCGTACTTCGCCGCGAACGCCAGCGGATCCCATCCCGGCTTGGCCGCCGGACCGGCTGTCGCGGCGACGGTGACCGGTCGGGTCTGCACGATGGACACCGACTCACCAGGGCGGCGATGGCCGGACACGACCCACTCCACGTCGACGGGGTGACCGTAGTGGTCCTCGATCTCCCGGACTGCCTCCACGATGCGGCCGATCTGCTCGTCGTCGAGCGAGGCCCGGCGACGCAGTCGTTCGGGCGTGGGCATCTCCGTCACCGCGCCAACCGCGTAGTCGAACGCCGACACCACGTCCTTGCTGTTGACCACGTGCTGCAGGATCCGGCCGTCACTCTTGCCGACCTCGATGTGGTCGGGCGTCACCAGGCCCTGCACGACCGCCTCACCCCAACCCCAGCTCGACTCGATGACCACCCGGTCGGCCTTGCCGCTCACCGGGTGCACCGAGAAGGCGACTCCGGAGGCACGCGCATGCACCAGCTCGACGACGCCCACGGCCATCGGCATGTCGCGGTGGCTGATGCCGCGTCGCGCCCGGTAGGCGACAGCCCGGGTGGTGAACAGGCTCGCCCAGCACCGTCGTACGGCATCGACCACGCGGTCCGGACCCGACATGCCCAGGTAGGTGTCGAATGCTCCGGCGAAGCTGGCCGAGCTGCTGTCCTCACCGGTCGCCGAGCTACGCACAGCGACCGGGACATTGATGTCCAGACATCGGTCGCACAGCTCCTCGTAGGCCTCCGCCACCGCGGCCCGGATCTCCTCGGCGACCGGGGTGCCGACGAACGCGGCACGCGCGGCCGCACTGGCCTCCGCCACCACAGCGTCGTCGGCTCCGTCGAGGGCCTGCGGTGAGCACAGCTCGTCGGCCCGTTCCAGCAGACCGGTCTGCGCGCACTGGTGCCGGAAGGCCTCCACCGTGACCGCAAAGGATCGGGGCACCTCCACGCCGATCGAGGCAAGCTCGGCGAGGCGGCCCATCTTGGCGCCGGCGGCCTCGGTGGCCGAGCCTGCTGCCGTCTGGTCCATCCAGAGGATGAGGTCGGTCACTCGGCAGCCCTGATGTCGGCGGCACGGAACACGGTCACCGTGCCGTTCGTGCCGTCGACCTCCACCTCGTCACCGTCCTTGATCACGACCGTCGCCAGGCCGACGGCCGTCACCGTCGGTACGCCGTACTCGCGTCCCACGATCGCGGCGTGAGACAGGCTCCCGCCACCGTCACACACACAGCCCGCGATCTTGGCGAACGCCGGCGTCCAGTTCGGTGACGTCGACTCGCAGACCAGGATCTCCCCGGGTGCTATCCGGTGCAGCTCGTCGGCGTCGTTGAGCACGCGGGCGATGCCACGGGCGACGCCCTTGCTCGCGGCGATCCCGCTGAGTGTCTTGACCTCCGTGCCCGAGCCGAGCGCCTCGATGGCGGACAGGAAGTGGTGGTTCAGCCCGAAGATCTCGATGAGGATCGGGTCAGTGACCGCCTCGGGGACGGTGCCGAGCACCTTCGGCATGCTCGGCCGGCGCTCGTGCCAGTGGTCGAAGTACTGCCGGCGGTCCTCCACGACGCCGCGCAGGTCGTCGTAGCTCTTCTCCCCGTCGGCGACGGCAGTCAGCTCCGGCCAGAACAGGAACAACGTGTCGTCCGGGCGGTTTGCACCCACGCGGTCGGCGATGGCGAGCGAAGCCCACCGCAGAGGCAGTGAGACGCGCAGGTCGATGTAGTAGTTGTGGTCGTCCTGCCACCAGGTGAAGTTGGCTGCCTGCACCGAGGCCACCCCTGCGTCGAAGACCTCCCGCTCCTCCTTGGTGAGCCGGGAGCGCGCCGCGTCGATCGCCTCGTCCCGCTCGACCAGCAGGTGCTCGCGGGCCTTGTCGAAGTCGTGGTCGTCGCCCTTCTGCAGGAAGGTCTTGATCGTGCCGAGGGCGGGGGTCGGATCCTCGATCCAGCTCGGCAGCGCCACGTCGCAGGAGCCCTCGGTGCGGTAGCCGTAGACCTGCAGGAAGTCGCGGAACTTCGTCATCCACGCGCCGCTGCTGCCACCAGCCGCATCGAGCGTGGCCGCCAGCCGCTCGGGCTCGGTGGCCGCGAAGGTCGGCTCCAGACCGGCGTGCCGGGCCGCGGTGGTGAGCTTCCACAGCTCCCGGTCGGTCTCCATGATCTTGGTGTCGTTGCCCTGCAGGAACTTGCCGATCTGTCCCGGGTCGAGGCCCATCTCGGCGCAGGCTCCGTAGAAGCCCAGGTAGTTGACCAGGAGCGGGTACATGATCTCGAAGTGGATTTCGAACGCCCGCTTGTGGAACGCGCGCGCCTCCTTGAGCATCTGGGAGAGCCCGCGCAGGTCGAGGGCGTCGGTGTCGAGACCGCGGAAGTGCTGCCACCACCGTTCGACCTCGGCACGACGGCTGGCCCAGATGGTGTCGAAGTTGGCCAGGAAGCCCGGCAACGCCTCCCCCATGCGCGCCGCGCGCTCGCCGATCTCGAACTCGCTGGTCATGTCGATCGGTGATGCGTAGGTGTGGGTGCCGGCGATCCGCTGGGTGATGCCGCGACCGGGCGGCAACGGGAGGGTCTCGGCCGCCAGCTGGGTGCCCCACGAGTAGCCGTCCTCGTTCCAGATCAGGCCCATCGGGGTGAGGCCGCGCGGCCAGTGGAAGTCCAGGAACCAGAACCGCTGCTCATCCTCCTTGCTGAAGGTCCGGAACGGCTCCACGACGAAGGGCGCGTGGTCGAAGGCCGGCTTGAAGCCGGGGTACCACTCGTCGGTGATGTACTCGTCGATGGGGATGACCGTGGCCATCTGACCTCCTAGAAGCGGGCGCGGCGCTGCGCTCTGTGGGCGCAACGTGGCAAAGGATGTTCCGCTCCACCAGCGGTCGTTCCGCCGAGGGGAACAGAGAACGGCGGATTCCGCTGTTCCGCGCTGAGCAAGGCTCGGGTCTGATCAGGCCCGACCTCGCCCAGCCCGGCGGCCGACTGAGTCGTTTGCACCAAGATCGGCGATTCTGGCGTGTCGTGCGCCGCAAGCCGATACTGTTTCCCCGCCCCCCTTCCTGGCGGGGTCGTTGGCCACACGCCGAGCCCTGCCGGTGGCCAGTCGTCCGTTGAACACGCGGCAGGGGTGGGGGACCCACCTTCGGGCGCCGACCAGCACGTGGCGCCCTTGGGGTGAAGCCGGCACCAGTACGACGCCGGCCGCGCATCTCCAGCGCGAACCCGACAGCTCACTTCACAGGCGTTGGAGAGATACGCCATGTCGCCTGTGCAGTTTCGGGCGGTCGGCCGTCACCGCCGCCCGTCCTCCTCCCGCCTCCCGCGCCTGGCCGCGACGGCGGCCATGTCCGGCACGTTGGTCCTGTCCGGGGCCACCACCGCGAGCGCCCACGACACCATCGCATCCTCGGGCGCGGCGCATCCGACGCTGCGCTACGACTCCAGCGGCGACGCTGTGCGAGCGGTCCAGAAGCAGCTCGGCGTCCGGACCACCGGCTGGTTCGGGCCGCTCACCCGGGAAGCGGTGAAGCAGTTCCAGCGATCCAAGGGCCTGGACGCGCACGGCGTCGTCGGGCATCGGACCTGGCACGCCCTGGAAGCCAGTTCGGTCGCGAAGGCGCCGGCCGCAAGCCAGGCACAGTCGCGTGCGGCGCAGAACCGGGCGCGACCCGCCCGTGCCTCGCGCAGCGAGAGCCGGGCAACGCTGGCCGAGCGGGTGCTCGCCGAGGCGGCCCGACACGAGGGCAAGCCGTACCGCTACGGCGCGACGGGCCCGGACTCGTTCGACTGCTCGGGTTTCACCGGATACGTCTTCCGCCAGGTCGGCATCAACCTGCCCCGCAGCTCGCGTGACCAGCGCGCCACCGTACGCCGCATCAGCGCCGACGAGGCCCGTCCCGGTGACTTGCTCTTCAGTCACGACTCGTCCGGCCGGGTCTACCACGTCGCCATCTACGCCGGAGACGGCCGGATCTGGGACTCCCCCCGCTCCGGCGAGACCGTCGGAGAGCGCAAGATCTGGTCCCACAGCTACAGCTTCGGCCGGGTCGGCTAAGCCGCAGCGCGTCCTCTGGCACGGAGACGGGTGGGCCTGACTGGTCTCCATGTCGGACCGCAGGGGGCTCGATGCACCGGGTTAACCGATGAGCCGCCTTTTGCGTCCTTGACATGTGATCTGGCCTCGGTCCGCATCGGGCGGCTAGCGGTCAGCAACGAGAGGAGGACGCCGTGCGCGTCCGAACCCTTGTCACGCTCCTGGTCGTGTCTGTCGCAGCCATTCCGACGACGCTCCCGACCATGGCGGTGGCGCTGGCTTCCCCGACCGCCGCGGTGGCGCCCGTCGGTCCTGGCCACTTCAGTACCGCCGCCCGGGTTGTGCACCGAGCTCCGTCGCCCGCGCCGAACGTGACCGGTATCCGGGTCGGTCACCATCCGTCCTTCGACCGCGTTGTTGTCGACCTGGCCGGCGCAGCACCCGGCTTTGACGTCCGCTATGTCCGGCGCCTGGTGCGTGACCCGTCCGGCAAGACCGTGGACCTGCTCGGCCCCGCCTCGTTGCGCCTGGTGCTGCGGCCCGCGAACGGTCACGACCCGAACTCCGGAACGTCGACCCTCAGGACGCCGGCCCGCACGAAGTGGAAGCTCGACCAGGTCCGTGAGACTGCCGTCATCGGCGACTTTGAAGCAGTGTTCACCGTCGGCATCGGAGTCGCGCGCCGAGCACCGTTCCGCGTCCTCACCCTGCGCCACCCGACC
The DNA here is from genome assembly GCA_030841025.1 of Actinomycetota bacterium. Lineage (GTDB taxonomy): Bacteria > Actinomycetota > Actinomycetes > JACCUZ01 > JACCUZ01 > BP-173. The sequence goes on along the minus strand of JAVEDJ010000107.1, from coordinate 5,044 downwards.
CGCATCGTGGTGGACGTGCGGCACTGAACGTGAACTCAGGGCGCGCCCATCACCAGACCCTCGATCGTGTGCTTCTGCACGATCGGCTCCAGCCGCTCCACCACCTTGCATGCGAGGTGATCCCTCAGCTGCTCGGGCAGCTCAGCCCAGTACTCCCGGGTCACCGCCATGTCGTGCAGCTCGGCATGGCCCGCTCCGGGCGCGTCCACGCCCAGAACCAGGACGGGACGGGCCTGCTCGGACCGGTTCTCCGTCCCCCGATGGATGGTGAGGGCAGACCGGGCGGAGATGTCACCTAGCTGTGGCAGCTTCTGTTGGCCTATCGCGGCATAGCGTGGCCATTCCCTCTCTGCGGGAAACATGCCGTGCTCGAAGTCTGTCCCGGGTTCCCACTGAGTTCCGGGTGCGATCTCGAACGGTCCCATCTCCGGGGTCGTGTCCACGGCTGTGAGGTTGAAGGCCAGGGACGTCAGCCGGCGGCGCCCGTAGGTCTCCTCCGGCGAGGGGAAGTCGCGGTGCCAGGGTTGGTTCTTGGCCCCGGCGAACGGGATGTCGAAGCCGAGCTCGACGATCTGGTAGTCCGCGCCGAGAACTGCCTCCGACACGGCCGACACCCAAGGATGGGTGACCAGGGTGACGAAGCCGCGCAGCTGCTGCGGGTGGATCTCGACGTAGTACCGGTGGGGGCCGCGGCCGACCGCGCCTCCGGGACGGGCCACCGCCTCCTGGAAGGCGGCCATGACGTCCTCCCCCATGGCCAGCGCCCATTCGCGGGAGAAGGCGCCTTTCGTCGCGATGACTCCGTCGGTGTAGAGCCCCTGGACGAGGGCATCGCGGTCGCTCTCGGCGCGAACGTCGGTCATGGTGCCTCCTTGCCGGCGCGTGGCAGTGTTCTCTGCCAGTCGAGCTCGATGACATGCATCGCACGGTAGGTCTTCGCCTCGTCCCACGCGTGGAAAACCAAACGGTCGTGGCCATCGGGCGCTGTCACGATGTCCTGGCCACCGGGTCCGAGGAAGGCACCACCGGATGAGCGCGTCGACAGCAACGGCTCTCCTCCCTTCAGGTACGGCCCGTCCAACGACCGGGCCGTCGCGTAGCCGATCGCGTAGTCAGCGCCTCCGTAGTCGTTCCCCGAGTACAGCAGCACGTATCGCTGGCCGCGTTTGCGGAGCGTGGGTGCCTCGATCAGCGCCCCTTCCCACGGCTGGTCCTGCTTCACCAGCCGCCGTGCTGGCCCGGTGAGGCGCAACCCGTCCGCGGAGAGCGGGGCGATCTGCAGCCAGGTGTCCATGCCACAGCAGTTGCCGTCGTTCTTCCACAACAGGTATCGCTCGCCGTCGTCATCGGTGAAGGTCGCTGCGTCGATGGCGCCGCCCTCCTGCCTCGGGCACACCAGCATTCGGTCGCCGACGATGCGGAACGGTCCTTCCGGCGCCGTGGCGGTCGCGACGGCGATGCACTGAAGAGTCGGGTCCGAATTCGTCGCCGTGACGTACATGAGGAACCGGCCGGGCGAGGGCTCGCTGACGTCCGGGGCCCACGTCTTGCCCTTGATGACCCATGACGGCAACGCCGGTAGAGCGTCGCGATCCAGCAGCTCCCAGTGCCGCAGGTCGGTCGACCGGGCCACCCGTACGTTCAGGGTGTTCGCGTTGGTGGCGTAGGCGAAGTAGGCATCCCCGACTCGCAGCACGTCCGGGTCGGGGAAGTCGTCATCGATGGCGGGTGAGGCGAGCCCAGTCGATGCAGCCGACGTAGGCGATGCAGCCCGCGTGGCCGCAGACCCTCGCTCGGCGGGACCACCCGCACTGCCCTGGCCCGAGCAGGCGGCGAGCGACAGCAGCAGCAGCCCACCGATCACACAGCCCGCAGCCCGCATGCTGCGAACCTATGTCCTCGGAGGATCGCTCGGCGTGCAGTGGCGGCGGGGCGGACCGACCTCCTACGCCTCGCGCAGCTGCGGCACGGGTGTCAGGCAGGCGCGAGCGGTCCACTGCCGTGGCGTCTCGCCGTACGCCTCGCGGAAGCAGCGGCTGAAGTGCGCGGCATCGACGAAACCAGCTGAGCGGGCGACGGCCGCAATCGTGCGGTGCCGCGAGCGCGGGTTGGCGAGCTCGCGCCGGGCGAGCTCGAGCCGCCGCTGCCGTACGTGCTCGGTAACGGTCTGGCCGGTCTGCCGGAAGAGCCGCTGCAGACAGCGCACCGAGATGCCATGGGCCTGTGCGATGGCAGCGGGCCCGAGGTCGCGGTCGGCCAGGTGCGCGTCGATGTGCGCACGCACCCTGCTCAACAGAAGCTCGTCGCGCGTGTCGGGCTCGCCCCCGAGGACCTGCTGCACGAGGGTGCCGACGAGGTCGACGGCGCGGACCGCCAGGGGTCCGTTGTCCTGCTGGTCACCAGCTGCAGCGGTCACCGCGAGCTGGCCGAGGAACTGCCCGAGCAGGCGCGAGCCGCTGCCCTCCGGCCGCAGCGCCACAGCCGGCGTCGCGGCGATCGTCGCCTCGGACCAGCCGAAGGACTGCCGGGGGAACTGGTAGACCGTCATCGCCCAGTCCGTGGGGAAGTGGATGTCGTACGGCGACTCGGTGTCCCAGAAGGCCATCTCCCCCGGTGCCAGCACCGCCTCACGGCCGTGCTGCGCGACCACCCCGGTGCCGTGGGCCTGGACGCCGACCATCAGGTAGGCCTGGCTGGACGCGCTGATGAGCGACGCCGTACGGCGGATCGTCTGCGGCCGCGACCGTGCCGTGGCCACCCGCAGGTCGCCGAGATAGTCGGTGGCCACCTGGCCGGTGAATGGCCGGACGTCCCTGACCGACACGTCAAGCGGAACGTAGTGACGCCAGACGCTCTCGTGCCACAGCGCGACGCGGTCGGTGGGGCTGAAGTCCGCGGACTCATAGACGACGGGCATCGCCGGCCTCCCTCAGCTTGGTCCCGGCTGCGGTGCGCCCTGATCGTCGCACGGGAACGCCGTCATTGACGGGGGCGTCTAGTCGACCGCCGCAGCGGATTCCAGGGCCCGCGGCGCCGGGACGGGGTCGATCTCGGTGGGCTCCGGGGGTGCGAGGTTCAGCGGTGCCGGCTGCTCGGTCTCCACCAGGTTGACGACCTTGTTGGCGTGCTGGTTGAACTGCAGCTGGAACACGTCGGGGCGGGAGTAGTGCCCGACCGGGTCGGCCGCACCCTTGGCGATGGTGATCATGGACAGGTCTATGTCGCCGTACAGCATGCCCTCGTCGTCGGCGGCCAGCGGCGTCGCGAGCTCCTCACCGCCCGGGCCGTAGATGCGGGCGAAGCCCCCGCCGTAACCGATCAACGCGCGGTGCTCGTCGGTCTGGCAGAAGAAGTCCTGCGTCGCCTTGGTGACCACCTGGGTGGAGCAGGCCACGAAGGTCTGGCCCTCCATGGCGTACATGCGGGTCGCGATGACCTGGGCCTCGGCGCTGAAGGCGTGTACGTGCGGCTGGTACAGCGACATGCCCGGCCAGCCTGCGACGTGCAGCTGCTCATGTTGGCTGAACATCGCGTACTTGGTCAGCGTCTGGAAGTGCTCCCAACAGTTGAGTGCTCCCACCCGGGCGAACGGCAGCTCGTAGACGGCGATGTCGGAGCCGTCGCCCTCGCCGTACACCGAGCGCTCGACGTGAGTCGGCTTGAGCTTGCGCCGCTTGGCGACCAGAGCACCGTCGGAACCGATGATCAGCTGGGTCATGTAGAGGCTGCCCCCCTCCCGCTCGCTGATGCCGACCACGACGGCGATCTCGTGGTCCTTCGCGGCCTGCAGCAGCCGGGCGACGTGCGGGCCGTCCATCGTGAGCGAGTTCTGGTGGTAGCGGGTGTGATAGCCGTTGGCGATGCCGTACATCGGGCTGTCGACCCAGATCTGGTACGGATAGCCGGGAATCCAGACCTCAGGGAACGCGATGAGCTGCGCACCGTTGCCGGCGGCCTCGCTGATCAGCGCGACGGTCTTGTCAACGGTGCGGGCCGCGTCGAACCACACGGGCTCCGCCTGGACGGCAGCGACGCGGAACGTCGAGGTGTAGTCGACCATGGGGTATGTGTCCTTCACTGGGCCGGATGCGTGCGCGCCAGGCTAGGCCGGTCCCACCGTCGTCAATTGTCCATGCGCGTCCCGACGCTTGACCGGACGCGACAGGCGTCACGGTCGGAACATGAGCGCCTATAACGCGATATGTACCCAGCGACGAGCCGACCTTGGTCGTGCTGGTACTACGACCAAGGTCCAAGTGACGACCACGGCTGGCGCTCATATCTTGATCTTGTTGTGAATTCCCGTCATCCTCGCGAGCAGTTCCGGTTGCGCATTCGCGGGTGCTGGCGCCCCACCGGTGGACTGGAAGAGAGGCCCGGCAATGACGGGACATAAGTTGCGGATCGCGACGACGAGGGCATTCGTCTCGCTGCTGGTGGCGGTGCTCGCCCTGGTGGGCCTGGGCGGCACGGCGGTCGCCGTCGCGCCCACCGCTCCGGTCCTCGTCGGGCCCGCGGACGGCGCCAGCGTCACGATCCCCTTCACGATCTCGTGGGCGCCGGTCAGTGGCGCGGGTGGTTACAACTGGGAGCTCGGCAACTCGTCGTCCTTCAGCACCGTGCTCGAGCGGAACCCTGTCCTGCTGTCCGGGGAAGCGACCAGCGAGGACGTGATCAGCGGCATTCCCGCAGGCACCTACTTCTGGCGGGTCCAGGCGGTCAGCCGCGACCTCGAGCCGGGGGCCTGGTCGCCGGCGCGCAGCGTCGTCGTCACCGGGTCCGGCCCCGGCGTACCAGGCACCGCCACGCTCAACCCACCCACCTCGACCCAGGTCCGCCCGTTCGAGAACAACCGCTTCTCCTGGACCGCCGTCCCCGGAGCCGTCAGCTACATCCTCCAGGAGTCGACCGACCCGAGCTTCCCCGTGGGCACGCGGGTGCGGCAGGTCAACCTCCTCGGGACCAGTGAGCTCGTCCCGATGAACTCCGCCAACCAAGGCAGCTTCCAGGCCCGCGTGCTGGCCGTGAACGAGGACGGCCTCGT